>DBWO01000047.1 GCA_002309055.1 Ruminococcaceae bacterium UBA1236 | reverse complement strand
GCCTACGAGGCGATGTGCGCGGCGATGGGACAGGATCCGGAACTGAAACTGACCGTCGACTTCAACCCCACGGACGATAAATATATGAAGGCCTACTTCGAGATCCTGCACCACCCGCTCGAGGACGAGGGGGTCGACTTCTGGTGGATCGACTGGCAGCAGGGCGGCGTATGCGGCATGAAGGGACTGGATCCCCTGTGGCTGCTGAACGAGAAGCACTACCGCGACAGCACGCGGAACGGCCGCCGGGGCCTCATCTTCAGCCGGTACGCCGGGCCGGGAAGCCACCGGTGCCCGGTCGGATTCAGCGGGGACACGGTCACGACCTGGGACTCCCTGAATTTCCAGCCCCGGTTCACGGCCATGGCCAGCAACATCGGGTACCCCTGGTGGAGCCACGACATCGGCGGCCACGTGATGAATTCCGGCAGCAACGAGCTTTACCTCAGGTGGCTTCAGTACGGCGTTTTCTCGCCCGTCAACCGCCTGCACTCAAACAACACTTCCATCTCGAAAGAGCCCTGGAATTTCCCCGACGCCGAGGAGGACGCAAAGCGCTTCCTGCGCCTGAGGCACCGCCTTCTGCCCTATCTTTACACGGCGAATGTGCTCACGGCAAAAGAGGGCATCCCCCTCATCTGCCCGATGTACTATTATGATAAATCCCCTCTCGCGCGTGAGAAAAAATACCGCAATCAGTATTATTTCGGCGCGGATATGATAGTTGCCCCCGTCACGGAAAAGACGAAGCCCGGCAAGGCGAATGTGCGCTTTTACCTGCCCGACGGCAAGTGGTACAATTTCTTCACTCACAAGGAATATACGGGCGGCGAATATGAGGAAAACTGCCCGCTCGATATCTTCCCCGTGTTTGTGAAAGAGAATTCGCTCATTCCCCTTCTGCCCGAAAGGCAGGGCAACAGCACCGCCTTTGATGAGATTGAGGCGCTTTGCTTCGGAGAGAGCGGCAAATGCACGGTTTATGACGAAAACGGCAGCTCGCTCGTGATTGAAGCGTGCGGTGACGATGTTAAGCTCACGCCCTGCGGCGAGTGCCTCACAAAGAGCGTTAAGGTGGTTTACCCCTGCTCAGGCAGTCCGGACATAACAGAACAGCTTTAAAAGCGCATACGCCCTCTGCTTGAAATCTGCAGGGGGCGTAAAAAATATTTCACCAAAGGTAATAGTTTTTTAATATTATGTAAATTTTTGTCAAAACCACAATATCTTGTTATTTTACAGTTGATTTTTATCATAAGTTGTGTTAACATATCCCTGTCTGTGCAGGGTTAGTATATCGGTAATACGGACGCTTCCCAAGCCTCAGCGGCGGGTTCGACTCCCGTACCCTGCTCCACAAATCTGCGGGCTGTGTCATAGGATGCAGCCCCTCAAATTGATTTTAATTGCTTTTTTATATCTGACACGGGGGAAATAACAGGATGAGCTCCTATTACAAAACCAGAGAATTCTCCGACATCAAAGAGATGATTGAGCAGTCCGTAGAGCTCTTCGGCGACAGAAACGCCTTCCGCATAGCGCGCGGCAAAGAGCAGGTCTGCATAACTTACAATGAATATTTAAAGAAAATCAACGGCCTTATCACTGCCCTTGTAAGCGAGGGCCACAGCGATGAGGCGATTTCCATTTGTGCAAACAACTGCTACGAATACTGCCTTACCTATCTCTCCGTAATCTGCTCCGGCAACGTTATCGTGCCCATAGACAAGGAGCTTCACAAGGAGGATATCCGCGGCATTCTCAGCGCTTCGCACTCGAGTGTGCTTATCTGCGACGATTATTTTCTTGACAGAAACGACGCCGCCGATTACAGCGACTGCCGCCTTATCTACATAGGTCAGGATAAAACCAAGCACCCGGAGCTTGAAAGCTTTGATGACCTTGTGCAAAAGGGCATTGATATGAATGAGAGCGGAAACGAGCTTTACAAAACCGTTAAGCAGGATCCGGACAAGCTCTGCACCCTGCTCTTCACCTCCGGCACAACAGGCACCTCAAAGGGCGTTATGCTCTGCCAGAGCAATTTTGTGTTTGAAATCATCTCGGCAATGAAGGTTGTCAAGATTTATCCCGAGGACTGCGGCATTTCCCTGCTGCCCCTTCACCACACATTCGAAAGCTCCATCATCATCTTCTTCGCCGTTTATTCGGGCGCCGAGGTCACATTCTGCGAGAGCCTCAAATACGTGCTCAAGAATATGGCGCAGTTTAACCCGAGCGTGTTCGTAGCCGTGCCCCTTCTGCTTGAAACGGTGCACAAGCGCCTTATGAAGGCGGTCAGGAAAAAATCCCACGGCGAAATGAAATTCAAGGCCGGCTCCGTAATCTGCCGCGCGGCGGACAAAGTGGGCATTGACCTCAAAAAATATGTTTTCAAAGAGATACAGGATACATTCGGCGGCAATATGCGCCTGATTATCTGCGGCGGCGCTCCCATTGACCCGAAAATCATCAAGGATTTTGACGCTTTCGGCATTCACGTGATTTACGGCTACGGTCTCACCGAGTGCGCTCCCCTCGCCGTAATGAACAACGATTTTGTGCGCTCAACCGATTCCATCGGCGTTCCGATGCCGGGCGTTGAAGCGAAGTTTATAGACGAAGACGAAAACGGCATAGGCGAGCTGTGCGTCAAGGGCGGCATGGTTATGAAGGGTTACTACGAAAACCCCGAAGCCACCGCGGAAGTGATAGACAGCGACGGCTTCTTCCATACGGGCGATATCGGCTATATGGACCGCAAGGGCCACTACCACATCACCGGCAGAAGCAAAAACGTTATCGTGACCAGCAACGGCAAAAACATATACCCCGAAGAGCTTGAGTATCACCTTTGCAAGAGCGACTTTGTTGCGGCCGCAATGGTGGAGGGCAAAGAGGACGAAAACGGCGAGCTTCTCGTTCACGCGCAGATTTACCCGGACAAGGCGGAAATCAAGGAATACCTTGACAAAGAGCCGTCCGACAAAGAGATAGGCGCGATAATAAAGCGCGAGATAGACGCTGTCAACAACGCCGTGCCCCCCTTCAAAAAGATACGCAGCTATTACATACGCACCACGGAATTTGTTATGACAACAACTCAGAAAATCAAGAGAAAAGACAACTGATTGCTTTTTGGCTAATATCCATAGCCCCCGGGGGTTATGGATATTAACCTTTGTAAGATTTTTATAAAATAACAAATTGTTGTTTATTTTTTAATATTTATGTGATATAATGGCGTGCAAATCAGAAACCAATCCTTCATTTCAGAGGTAAATATATGTCTAAGAAAGATCAATACGAAGATATATCTTCGAGCAGCAAAAAGGAAAAATTCAAAACATTTTTCCTGAAAAACCGCAAGAGAAACCTCAAGGCGCTGCTCAGCATTCTCATATGCGTTATCCTCATTGTTGCCGCTATGGCGGGCGCCTATGTGCGCAGGCTTCTCTCCCTCATCAACTATAACGAGGGCAACGAGGGCGACCCCGAGGCGACCTTCGCGACAGCCGAGGATGAGGAAAACCTCAACTTTGAAACGATGTATGACATCGCGAGCGCCGACTCCATCAAGGATCTCATCAAATCCTGGGCGACCAACGGCGGCGAGAAACTGCACAGCAAAAGCGTTATCAACGTGCTGCTCATAGGCGAAGACAATGACGACGGCTCCCACCGCTCCGACTCCATGATTCTCGCCTCAATCAACACAAAGACCAAAAAGATAACCCTCTGCTCCTTCCTCAGAGACACATATTCATATATGGTCATCAAGGACAGCGAGCGTTATGACAAAACCAACCACGCCTATTCCTGGGCGGGCCCCGCGAAGGTTATGGAGGTGCTCTCCAATAACTACAAGATTGAGATTGACCACTATGTGTCCATCGATTTCGGCTCATTTGAGAAGGTCATAGACCTGCTCGGCGGCGTTACCGTGCCCATAACGGAATCGGAAGCAAGGTATATGAACCGCACCACCCAGGTCAAGGGCTTTGAGGCCGGCGACGCGGTCAAGCTCAACGGCAAGCGTGCGCTCATCTATTCGCGAATCAGAAAGCTCGACAGCGAGATTGAAAGAACAAGGCGCCAGCGCAACGTTATATCATCTGTTGTCAAGGGCATAAAGGCCTCGTCCATAAGCGAAATCAACAACCTTGTTGAAACCTTCCTGCCCTATGTCACCACCAATTACCGCTATTCCGAAATTCTTTCGCTCGCCACCACGGCGCTTACCGACAAATGGATGAATTACGAGATGGTCGGCATGTTTGAGCCGAGCGACGACCTCAGAGTCGGCGTAAGCGGCTTCCGCACATACACGGGCTACCTCGATGTGTGGATTGCGGATTATGTAAAAGCCGCCCGCGAGGTTCAGCTCGCGCTTTACGGCACCACCAATATTGAAATCAGCAGCGACCATATCTCGGCAATCGATCTCGTCAGGGGCAACGGCTCATACGACTATGACTATGAGGGCACCTACTCGAATGACGACAACGACTTCGGCGACAACGATCAGTATGACGAAACCTCGTCAACGCAGTCGAGCGGCATCTGGGGCTGGTGGACAAACGGGCGCACCGAACAGAACACGGAAGGCGGAGAACCCGCCGAATCCACATCCAGAAGCGGATTCCCGCTGTTCCCGCGCACCACTTCCGGCGATAACACGCTTGAAACCGAGCCCATCGACGAGCCGGATACCACCGAACCCTCGTATTATCCCGAATCACCCAATCAACCCGCAATCGATCAGTATGATAATAGTACGTATTAATCGCATATGCATAAATAAAAACAGCCCGTGAGGGCTGTTTTTTAATGCTTTTTTATAAATCTGAACGGCTCCGGTTCAGGCGCCCAGGCACATAATCAAGCCGGCTGCGAGGCCTCCCGCGAAGCCGGAGAGGTGCTCGCAGAGCACGGTTTTGCCGCCGAGGAAGCCGCTGATTATGTAAACGCCGAGGATTACGAGCGCCCAGAGTGGCACAGGGGAAAACACGAGAGTGCCGTTTTTGACGGCGAGCACGGCGAAAACCGCGATGAGGCCGAATATCCCGGGCGAGGCCCCCTCCCCTTCATGGAGTTTATAAACAAACGCCATAAAAAGCCCCGATACAAGAGTTGAAAAGGCGAAGCAAATCAGCGTTCTTACCGCTCCGAGCCGCGATTCAACCGCCCAGCCGGCAATCAGCATCGCCGCGGAGTTTGTTATCACATGCCCCGGCCCCACGTGAAGAAGCGAGGAGGAGACGAGCCGCCAGATTTCACCCTTTTTTATTTTCTCATCCGAGAGATGCAGAGCGTGATTGATAAGGCCCTTGTTATGGCCCTTCACAAGCTTCTCCTTAAGCGTAACACCGGCGCTTTTCGGGATGACGATGAAATCATCGAGAATAAAGATCAAGAGTATTACCGCGATGAACAATATTGTAAAAACAGGCATTTTATTTCACCTTACGGGATTTAACGCACTTCTGCGGTGATTGCCCCACCCTCGCCGAGCCACACATTGAGGGGCACCACTTTGACCGTGTATTCGGCGCCTTCCGCAAGGCCTTCAACCGTGCAGGAGAGCGTTTCGGGCATCGGCTCGAAATAATATTCGGAATAGATTTCTTTTTCGAGCGCGGCCTTTTTGGGATTCGCCTTGTCAAAGAACGAAATCCTGTAGCCGTAAACGCACACATCGTCCTTCGCCTGGTCGAAAGTCACCGTAACCCTGCCTTCGCCGTCCCTTTCCGCGGAAACCGAGGCGTTTTCTTCAAAATACGGGGCTGAGGCCGTCTTTTTGCGCGCGGAGGTGTAAACATAGCCCGAAGTGTCAAAAACATCGTCAATCTGCCATATGAGCTGTTTTTCGGGGTCATCCGTGTTGGAGGGCGTTCTGAAGAAATCACCGGTCAGAATGTTGAACGGCTGAATGCGCACTCTGTTCTGCGCGTCCACCTCAACAATCAGATACTGCGCGGCGTTTCTGCTGCCCTCGGGCACGGTATTGTCGCCTATGTCGCGCTCCATTTCATAGTAATTGAGCGTTCCCGTGCCGAGCTGTGTATAGTTATTCTGCCAGATGTCAATGGGATTGGTGACCGGGCCGTGCGAATGGCCCGAGAAATTGATAACCTGCGGATATTGTGAATAAACCAGATGCAGAGGAACGGACATCTGCGTGTACCAGCTTCTCGAAACATAAACGGTGTTCCAGATGTGGCCGTGCTGCATTGTGAAAATCGGCTTGTCGGGGGCGTCCTTTTCCGCCTTCCTGAGCTCTCTTGACATCCAGATAAGCTGATCGGGCGTGTGCCAGGTGTCTGAAGGATTCGGGGACATTCCGATTATGTGGAAGCCCTTTATCACAACGTGTTTGTCGCGCGGCTCGCCCATCTGCTCCTCATAACCGTCAAGGCCCGTGCCGCCGAACTCGTGGTTGCCCATGATGGTGACAAGCTGTGTCTCCTCACGGATGTTCTCCTTGATAACGCTCTTCAGAATTTCATATTCCTCGTCGGTGCCTCTGTCGCAATTGTCGCCCGCGAGCAGAACCGCGTCGAGCGTGTTATATGAGGGATGGTTTTCGCTGTAATTGTATGCGGTTTCAAACAGAGCCGCGAGACGTTCGGCGTTTGTGTTGTCGCTCGCGGAAATGTGCACGTCCGAGGTGATGGCGAAACGGAACACGGGAGTAAATTCCTCCTGCGTTTCCTTTTCGATTTTTGCCTCAAGCTCACGCTGCTTGTCTGCCGAAACAAAAGACAGGCCGGAAATCAGGGTGAAAAGGGCAATGGGGATGCACAGAATCCCGAGAATTCTTCTTGCTATCATAATATCTTTCCTCTTTAAATACGGATTACAATCAAATTATACCAATGTGCGGACAGATTTTCCACCGGAAATGCATAATTGCCGGCAATTTTTATTTCTTCGCAGGCAAAAACGCCGTGATTGATTTCGGCGTGAATATTTATCCGTCTTGTTAAATATATCATTTTGCCCCTGCTCTGTCAACGCGCCCGGATATAAAGTTTTTAAAAAAGGGAAACCCGGCATACTGTGTGGTGTATGCCGGATAAACAAACAACCCCATCTCGAAAGATGGGGTTTTGATGGTGTATTTAACACACCCTGAAAACTGAACAAAATGAAGCGATGATATGGGGAATGCGGAGTAAGGGAAGAAGAGGTCAAGCCCTCGACCTATTAGTATTGCCAAGCTGAACGTGTCACCACGCTTACACATGCAACCTATCAACCTCATAGTCCATGAGGGGTCTTACTGGCTTACGCCATGGGATATCTTATCTTGGAGGCGGCTTCACGCTTAGATGCTTTCAGCGTTTATCCGTTCCCTACATAGCTGCCCAGCTGTGCCACTGGCGTGACAACTGGTGCACCAGAGG
>DBWO01000041.1 GCA_002309055.1 Ruminococcaceae bacterium UBA1236 | reverse complement strand
GAATAAGCATAACAAAAATCAAGGGCCTGCATGTGAAACTGCATACAAGCCCTTAACCTTTAATTGTCCGTTTGTTTTTCGCTTAAATGCGTAAGTCCCGTCACTCAGCGTCGTCCATGTTCTCCCAGTTATGCCATACGCCCTGAATGTCATCATTATCCTCAAACATATCGAGCATCTTGTTCATGCTTACCATATCCTCCTGCTCAGTGAGGGTGACATAGGTTGAGGGAATATAGGCTGCCTCAGCTGAAAGGAACTTGTAGCCCTTTTCGGCAAGAGCTTCGCTAACGGCGCCGCAGTCATACGGATCCGTGCGTATTTCAAAAACGCCTTCGTCTGTGAGAAAATCTGTGGCACCTGCTTCAAGAGCGTCTTCCATAAGCTTCTCCTCGTCAACATCCTCTGCCTCGATGAGAATAACGCCCTCTTTGTTGAAAAGGAAGGAAACGCAGCCGGACTGGCCCATATTTCCGCCGTATTTGTCAAAATAGTGACGCACATCGCCTGCAGTCCTGTTTCTGTTGTCGGTAAGCGCCTCTACGATAACGGCAACGCCCTTGGGGCCGTAACCCTCATAAATGATGGTTTCGTAGTTAGCGCCGCCCTGCTCGCCGGCTGCTTTTTTGATGATTCTGTCAATATTATCATTGGGCACATTATTTGCCTTTGCTTTGGCAATAACATCCTTGAGCTTTGAGTTGCTGTTGGGGTCGGGGCCGCCTTCACGCACTACAACGGCAATCTCTCTGCCGATTTTGGTGAAAACCTTCGCTCTGGCATTGTCGGTCTTTTCTTTTTTGCGCTTGATGGTGCTCCATTTGGAATGGCCTGACATAAATAATACCTCGATTCGGTGTGATTTTTAACTTTTAAATTATATAACAGGGCGCGCGGGCTTGTCAAGTTTTTTCATCAAGCCCCGTGAAGCCCTTGCCGAGAATTTCATTTGCCTCGCTGACTATAATGAATGTTTCGCTGTCAACGGATTTAACCGTTTTTATGAGCGCGTTTATTTCGTGCTTTCTCGCAACGCAGATAAGCAGGTTCTTGTCTTCGCCCGTGTAAGCGCCGACCGCCGGGATGATGGTAACTCCGCGCCTTGACGACGAAATCATCGCGGTTGAAACCTCCTGCGCTTTGGATGTGAATATCATAAGCATTTTGCCGTTGCCCATACCGTACAGCAGGGCGTCGATAACATTGGTGCTCACATAAGCCACGATAATGGCGTAAAGGCCGCTGCTGAAGCTTCTGAAAACAATCATATTCGTTATAACGATGATTGCGTCCGACACAAGCACAACCTTGCCCACGGAAATGTGGTGCCAGTGCTTATGCACAAGGCGTCCGATTATATCCGTGCCGCCGGAGGTCGCGCCCGTTGTCATAATGATACCGAGGCCGAGGCCCTGAAGCAGGCCGCAGACAAGCGAAGCGATTATCTTGTCCTCGGTGTAAACCGGGATAACGTTATTGAACATCCACGCCATGCCGTCAAGCGCGAGTGAGAGAATGGCGGTGACGACTATTGTCCTCGCGAAAACCTTTTTGCCGATATAGCGCCACATCAGAAACAGAAGGGGCAGGTTGAGGGCAAAAGAAACCATACCTATCTGAAACCCGAAAAGCTTGTGAAAGATAACGCCTGCGCCTGTCATGCCGCTCTGCGCTATGGAATTCGGCAGGGCGAAACCATTGACTGCCGTCGCGTAAAGCAGGCAGCCGATTATCCAGATGACCGCCGTTTTCAGATATTCGGCAGCCGTTTTAATCTTTGTCTTTTTCATCTTCCGCCTCCGTGATTAACGCAAATATTTCTTTTATTCTCTCTTCATCGCCCCTGAGGTAGAGCCAGCCGAGAAGGCATTCAAAGCCCGTGGCGTAGTGATAATCGCCCGCGCTCTGGTTTTTCGGGTGACCGGAGGGGTTGGCGTTTCTGCCGCGCCTGAATATTTCATTCTCCTGCTCTGTTAAATAAGGCAGAAGATTTTTTATGTAAGCTGCCTGCGATGAGGCGCACACCTTTTCGCTTGCGGCGCGGTGCAGGTCTTTAACGGGCCTGTTTGCCTCGCACACGAGCGAGCCGCGTACAAGCAGGTCAAACACCGTGTCGCCCACAAAGGCGAGGGTGAGAGGGCTGAGCGCGCCGGGATCTGTTATTTTATCGGTAATCATAGTTTAACCTCAGTCAACAAAATCAAATTCAAGGTCATAAATCGAGACCGTGTCCCCCTCATTTATTCCTCTCTCCTTGAGAGCGTCGATAATTCCCGAAGAATTGAGAATCCTCTGAAAATACTGAAGGGACTCGTAGTCATCAAGGTCGCACCGCTGAAGAATCTTAAGCAGCCAGGGCGCCTCAACAAAGTATACGTCGTCCTCAACTCTGATTGTAAAGCCCTTGTCATCCGTCTTTTCGTAAAGCTCGAGCGGAATTGCCTCCACATCATAATGCTTGATGGGCGGAAGCGTCGCGAGTTTGTTCCAGAGCGCGTTCACGATTTCCTGTGTTCCGTGCGAAATGGGCGCGCACATCTCATAGTATTCGTAGCCGAGCGATTCAAAATGATTTCTGAGCTTTGCAAGCTGCTCATCGCTCGCAAGGTCTATTTTATTTGCTACCACAATCTGCGGCCTTTCGGCAAGTTCCGGGTCGAATTTGGCAAGTTCCGCATTGATAATTTCAAAATCTTCAATCGGGTCTCTGCCCTCACTGCCCGCCGCGTCAAGGATATGCACGAGCAGGCGGCATCTCTCAACATGCCTCAGGAATTCGTGGCCGAGGCCCACGCCGTCGCCCGCGCCCTCGATAAGGCCCGGGATATCCGCCATTACGAAGGAGTTGCCCTCGCCCATTGAAATAACGCCGAGCACGGGTGTGATGGTGGTGAAATGATAGTTCGCGATTATGGGCTTTGCCTGGCTGACAACGGAGATGAGAGTTGATTTGCCCACGTTCGGGAAGCCGAGCAGACCGACATCCGCAAGGAGCTTGAGCTCAAGGCTCACTTCCCATTCCTCGCCGGGCGTGCCGTCTTTCGCAAAGCGCGGCACCTGCCTTGTGGGTGTGGCAAAATGAGGGTTGCCCCATCCGCCTCTGCCGCCTTTTGCGGCGATGAAGGGCTCGTCCGAGGACATATCCGCCATCACGGCGCCGCTCTCCGCTTCTCTTATAATTGTTCCACGGGGTACGAGGATAACAAGGTCCTCGCCGCTTTTGCCGTTTTTCCTGCCGCCCTGTCCGTTCATGCCGTTAGGGGCGGTGTATTTTCTCTTGTATCTGAAATCGGCGAGCGTTGTGAGACTGTCATCAACCTTGAACACTATGTTGCCGCCTCTGCCGCCGTCTCCGCCGTCGGGGCCACCTGCCGCCACGTATTTCTCCCTGCGGAAGGATACGCAGCCGTTGCCGCCGTTGCCGGCCTTTATCTTGATTTTTGCTACATCTACAAACATTTTATCACTCCCCGTGAAAAGCGGCGTATATATTTTCTGCCGTCGTTTTGTTCATTCCTTTGACCCTGAGCAAGTCCTCAATGTCTGCCTCAGAAATGGCTTTGATTGTTTTGAAATGTTTAAGCAGCGCCTTTGCCCTGTTTTCGCCCACGCCTTCAATTGCCGTAAGAGACAGGGAAACGGACGATTTCTTGTGCTTTGTGCGGTGATAGCCCACCGAATAGCGGTGCACCTCTTCCTGTATGGATGAAACAAGGGTGAATGCGGAGCGCTTTGATGTGAGCGCGATTTCCTCGCCGCCCGATGCGATTGCCCTTGTGCGGTGATGCGAATCCTTAACCATGCCGAAAAGCGGGATATCAACGCCGTGTGCCTCGAGCACGGGTTTTACTGCATTCACCTGCCCCTTGCCGCCGTCAAGCAGGATGAGGTCCGGCAGAATTCCGAAACCCTCACCGCTGTCTTTGCATTTTTCGTATTCATTCAGGCGCCTGTCGATAACCTCCGCCATAGAGGCGTAGTCATCCTGCCCCGAAAAGCCCTTTATGCTGAACTTGCGGTAATTATTCTTAAGCGGAAGACCGTCCTTGAAAACGACCATACCCGCCACATTGTCCGCGCCTGCGGTGTGCGATATATCGTAGGATTCTATATACTGCGGCGGAGTTTTAAGGCCGAGCAGATGAGTGAGCTCATCGAGCGCGGCGGTGCTCCTGCCGGTTTTGCCCATATAGATTGCGAGCTTCTGCGCGGCATTTGAGCGGCACATCTCAACAAGCGCGTGCCCCTCGCCCCTCTGCGGCACTGTGACGGTCACCTTTTTGCCTTTGAGGGATGTGAGCCACTGCCCGAGAAGCTCCGCGTCCGTCACTTCGCCGTCAAGCGCGACCTTTGCCGGCACAAAGTCCCTCATTGAATAATAGCTTTCGAGAAGCTCCCTGCGGGCTCCCGGCAAATCCTCCGGAAGGTCAATTATGAAATGCTCGGAGTCGCACAGGCGGTGATCCTTGAATCTGAGTACGGCCAGGCACGCCTTGGGATTAACGCCGTCCGCGCCGCCGACAACGGCAAACACATCCTGCTCATCCGCGACGGTCGCAACGACATTCTGCCTGTCCGTGACTTTCTTTATAGCGTTTATGGTATCTCTGAGCTTTGCCGCCTTTTCAAATTCAAGATTTTCGGAGGCGTCAAGCATTTTTTTCGTAAGCTCCTCAACCACTTCGCCCGAGCCGTGCACGATGAAACCGAGCGCCTGCTCAACCGCCTCGTTATGCGCCTCACGGCTGATTTTGCCCGCGCACGGGGCGCTGCACTGCCCGATTGAATAATTGAGGCAGGGTCTGCTTTTGCCGTATTCTCTCGGGAATCTCTTTGAACACTGCGGCAGCTTGAATATCTTTTTGGCGTTTGAAATGGCGTTTGTAATACCGAACGAGCTCATATAGGGACCTATATAGCGCGCGTTGTCGTCATCCTTCTGTTTTACGGCCGTGAAGTTTTTCCACTCGCCGTCCGTAACCTTTATGTAGCTGTAACCCTTGTCGTCTTTAAGCAGGATATTGTATTTCGGGGTGTGCTGTTTAATGAGTGAGCACTCAAGCACAAGCGCCTCGAACTCACTCGCGCACAGGATATAATCGAAATCGCGCACATTCTCAACCATCTTGAGCACCTTGCGCGTGTGAGTATTCTGTGAGCCGAAATACTGACTCACCCTGTTTTTGAGCGCCTTTGCCTTGCCGATATAAATGATTTCACCCGCGGCGTTTTTCATGATGTACACGCCCGGGGTAAGGGGCAGGCTCATCGCTTTTTTTCTGAGCTTAGGCAGATTTTCGTTCACAGTCTCACCACCTTCCGATATTATCTCAATTATATACTATCATTAAAGAGGGAGGTTGTCAATTCACACGCCTGTTTTATGACAAATCATTGCAAACAAACCGTTATTCCTCTTACATTTTTTCTTTATTGCCTAATGACATTTTTCTTTTTTAATGATAAAATATTTCAGGTTAATTAAGTACTTCACAAAGATTCGGAGGAGATTGCTTTGGCTAAAAACAAATACGCCATAGATCCGGCGTTTGTAAAAGAGATTCAGCAGCTCAAAACGCTTAAGGACATTATCGTTTACGGCACAAAAAAAGGGCAGGATAACCTGCAGTTTGTTTTCCTTGACAAAGACAAGAAAGAGGACCGCCGCTCGTTTAACCAGACCTGGGATGAGATTACGGCCCTCGGCACATATTACTATCTTCACGGCATAACCGCCGGCAAAAAAATCGCGATTATCGCGGAAAACTCTTATGAGTGGATAGTGGCATATTATTCGGGCCTTATAGGCGACGTTATCGTTGTGCCCATGGATATCAAGCTCACGGATGAGGAGCTTGTAAGCCAGCTTGTGAGATGCGAGTGCGACGGTCTCGTTTACACCGACAAAACCGCTCATGTAGTAGACGCCGTTAAGGCGGACTCCGCGAATAAAATCTCGCTTTATGTAAACGTCGCAGATTTTCCCGCCTGCAAGGAAGAGGGAAGAGCGGCTCTCAAGGCGGGCGACACCCGCTGCGTTGACGCCGAGGTTAAGCCAGAAGATCTTGCCTGCGTTGTTTATACGTCAGGCACAACGGGCCTGAGCAAGGGCGTTATGCTTACGCACAAAAACGTGACAAGCGATGTTGTGGCTTCCTGCACAATCAACAAGGGCGAGCACGCAATCGGCTTCCTGCCCCTCAATCACACCTTCTGCTGGGTCGGCGCTCTCTTCTCGGGCTATCTGCTCGCCGAGTGGGGCTACATCTGCGATAATCTTAAAGACATTCAGAAGGATATGCAGAAGTATCATCCGCAGAATTTCTCCGCTGTGCCCCTCGTTGTCAACACGATGTATGATAAAATCTGGCGCACAGCCCGCAAGACAGGCAAAGAGGACGCGCTTAAGAAGGGCCTCAAAATCAGCAAGGTTATGCTTAAACTCGGCATAGATGTAAGACGCAAGCTCTTTAAGACAATAATCGACAATCTCGGCGGCGAGCTTGAATTCATAATCGTAGGCGGCGCTAACCTTGACCCGAAATACGAAAACGGAATGAACGATTTCGGCATTCAGATTATAAACGGCTACGGCCTCACGGAATGTTCACCCGCAGTTACCGTTAACCGCAGAGACGACTATAAAATCGGCTCGGTCGGCAAGCCCATACCCTGCTGTGAGATAAAGATTGTTGACCCCGATGAATTCGGCGCAGGCGAAGTTTACGTCAAAGGCGACAATGTTATGAAGGGTTACTACAATGACCCCGAGGCAACAGCCGCCGTGTTTGACGGCGAGTGGTTCAAAACCGGCGACTACGGCAGAATCGACGAGGACGGCTTCCTCTTCTTTGTCGGCAGAAAGAAGAACCTTATTGTGCTCACAAACGGTAAAAACGTTTCTCCCGAAGAGATTGAGGATAAACTCATCTGCATCGACTATGTAAACGAAGTGCTCGTTTATCAGGAGAATGACGCCATCACAGCCGAATTCTTCCTTAACGAAGAGGAATATCCCGATGCCCGCGACAGGCTCAAGGACGATGTGCAGAAAATCAACGAGACTCTGCCGCAGTTCAAGCGCGTGACGAGAAGAAAAATAAGGGACGACGAATTCCCCAAGACCACCACTCTCAAAATCGTGCGCGACCGATCGGCTTACGAATCAAAATAAATCATTTAACTTATACTGCATCTTGCTTTTACGGGCCGGATGCAGTATAATAGCAACATAGCGAGAAAAAACAACGGAAGGAGGATAATTATGACAGCTCTCAAACGCTTCGCGGTAATTGCCGCGGTCATACTCATTTCACTTGCCGTATTATCCTCCGCCGCCTATATCGCGCTCGAGGCCGATCACGACTGCTCGGGAGAGGAGTGCCTTATCTGCTCCCGCATGGAGGCGTGCGTTGACCTGCTTAAATCGGTATTTACCGGAATTACTGTTGCCGCGGTTTTGGCTGCTTTTGCTGCCGTTTTCTGCCGCTTAAGGGTTTTTTGCGCCCCGAATAACCGTATTCCGGCATATTCTCTTTCGGAAGTAAGACTTCTTAATTAAATAATTTTCTTCAGGGAGTTCTCACCCGCGTAATGCGCCCGTAAAGTGTTTGCTTTGCGAGCGGCGCCCGGGTGAGTTTCGGCATTTTTGCGCCGTGCTCCCTGTATTTTTATGCCCAAAAAGAAAAATTATTTAAGGAGAAACAATATGAAAAAATACATTTCACTTGCGATATGCGCCGTTATCATCATCTGCTCCCTCGCCGCTTGCGGCAAAAGCCCCGCAAACCCTGAAGACGGTGCGGAAAAGCTTAAAATCGTTACAACAATATTCCCCGTATACGACTGGGTAAAAAATATTCTCGGCGACAAAGCCGCCTCGGCCGATGTTACGCTTCTGCTTGACAGCGGAGTTGATTTGCATTCATATCAGCCGACGGCGGACGACATAGTCAAAATCTCCGCGTGCGATGTTTTCATCTATGTCGGCGGCGAATCCGATGAATGGGTTGAAGACGCTCTTGCCGGCTCGGGAAATACAGGAGCAATCGCCGTCAATCTCATTGATGAGCTCGGCGCGGGCGCGAAATCCGAGGAGATAAAAGAAGGCATGGAAGAAGAAGAAGCGGAAGAAGAGGGTGAAGAGAAGGATGAGCACATCTGGCTCTCGCTGAAAAATGCCGCCGCTCTCTGCAACGCAATCTGCGATAAAATCTGTCAGGCGGACTCCGATAACGAAAATTTATACAAAGAAAACACAGCCTCGTACATTGAAAAGATAAAAACTCTTGATAATGAATATCAGTCCGCGGTTTCGGCCGCAAAGGTAAAAACGGTGGTATTCGGCGACCGTTTCCCCTTCCGCTATCTTGTGGACGATTACGGCCTTGATTATTATGCCGCCTTTGTCGGATGCTCGGCGGAGAGCGAGGCAAGTTTCAAGACGGTTGTATTCCTCGCCGGAAAGCTTGATGAGCTCGGGCTTAAATACGTGCTTCAGATTGAAAGCGCTGACGGCAGACTCGCGCAGTCCGTTATTGACGCCTCCGCCGATAAGGGCAGAGAAATTCTCACACTCAACTCAATGCAGTCAACAACAGCGTCGGATATTGAAAACGGAGCGGATTATCTCTCGATAATGGAAAGCAATCTCGGCGTTCTCAAAACGGCAATAGAAGCGTAACAGCTTAATTCGTAAATAACAAGAAGGTGATTTTATGGCTCTTCTTACCTGCCGCGGTCTGTCAATCGGATACGAGGGGAAAGAGGTAATCGGCGGGCTTGATTTTGAAGTCTGCGAGGGCGATTATCTTTGCATCGTGGGTGAAAACGGTTCCGGCAAAAGCACACTTATGAAAACAATCCTCGGGCTTAACCCTCCTCTCGGCGGAAGCATCGGATTCGGGGACGGACTTAAGCAGAATGAAATCGGCTATCTGCCTCAGCAAACGGATGTTCAGCGCGATTTCCCCGCGCTTGTTAAAGAGATAGTGATTTCCGGCTGTCAGAACAAGCTCGGTTTAAAACCTTTCTATTCAAAAGAGGATAAGGCGAGAGCAAAAGCGATGACGGAAAAACTCGGCCTCACTCCGCTTGAGAAAAGGTGCTACCGCGAGCTTTCGGGCGGTCAGCAGCAGAGGGTGCTTCTCGCACGGGCGCTCTGCGCCGCGGAAAAGATAATCCTGCTTGACGAGCCCGTTTCGGGCCTTGACCCGCTTGTCACGGCGGAGATGTATGAGCTGATTGAATCCCTTAACAAAGAGGACGGCATCACCGTAATCATGATTTCGCACGACATTGACGCCGCGATGAAATACGCGGATAAAATCCTGCACATAGGCAAAAATGTGTTTTTCGGCTCTGCCGATGAATACAGAAACGCAAAAGGCGCTTTCGCCTCACGGGAAGGGGGCGAGGCGTGATGGGAGCTTTTTCGGATAAACTTGAATACCTCAGTTACCCGTTTGTGCAGTACGCGCTTATCGTGGGTATTCTGGTCGCCCTCTGCTCGTCGCTCCTTGGCGTGACCCTTGTGCTTAAACGCTTCTCCTTTATCGGAGACGGGCTTTCTCATGTTGCATTCGGAGCTATGGCAATAGCCGCCGTGCTGAAGTTGACAAACGATATGCCGCTTGTGATGATTATCACGGTCCTGAGCGCCGTGCTTCTGCTCAGGACGGGGCAGAACGCCAGAATCAAGGGTGACGCGGCAATAGCGATGATTTCCGTCAGCGCGCTCGCGATCGGCTACCTGCTGATGAACATTTTCTCAAAGTCAAGCAATCTTTCGGGCGACGTTTGTACAACACTTTTCGGCTCAACCTCAATTCTTACCCTCAGCAAAGCGGAGGTTGCGCTGTGCATTATTCTCTCGGTGCTGGTCGTTATCACCTTCATCTTCTTTTACAACAAGATATTCGCCGTTACATTTGATGAGAATTTCGCGAGGGCAACGGGCGTTAAGGCGGGCGCTTATAACCTGCTGATAGCGATTGTTGTTGCCGTTATCATCGTGCTTGCGATGAATCTTGTGGGCTCTCTCCTTATCACGGCGCTTGTTATATTCCCCGCCCTCTCGGCAATGAGAGTTTTTAAAAGCTTCAGAAGCGTCACAATCTGCTCGGCTGTGCTGTCGGTTTTCTGCGCCCTGCTCGGCATAATAATATCCGTTTTCGCGGGCACACCCGTCGGCTCAACGATAGTCGCGGCAGATATCGCGGCGTTTGCAATTTTCGCTCTTACCGGAGCACTGAAACGAGGTAAATGAAAATGAAAAGATTTCTTTGTGTTATTCTTACGGCTCTTGTGATTCTTTCTCTCTCCGCCTGCGGAGGAGATTCCGGCGCGAGGAGCGGGACAGTCGCTCAGACGAAGGGCGTGGACGATGTTATAGCGTCGGCATCTGCGGACGCAACAAGCGCACCGCTTGATGAAACCAAGATCGTGGATTTGTCAAGTGTAAAAATCTTTTCCGGCAAAATTCCTTCGGGTGAAAAGTATGACGTTGACCTTACAAAGCTCAATGCCACAATGGTTTACACACAGGTTTCCGATATGGTATCGAATCCGGATAATTATGTGGGCAAGCGCGTAAAGATGGACGGCACATTCGCCGTTGCCGAAACCGAAGCAAGAAACTATTACGCCTGCCTTATAGCCGATGCCACCGCATGCTGCTCGCAGGGAATTGAGTTTGTGACCGATAAACAATTCAGTTACCCCGACGATTATCCCCCGAAGGGCACCGAAATCATTGTGACAGGTATATTTGACACATATTTTGAAGGAACAAATCAGTATTATCAGCTGATTAACGCCTCGGTTTATAACGCGAACGCTTAAGAACATATATTTTACTTGACTTTTACTTTATTTTAATGTATAATCCGTTACTGCCGTATAAAACGGCGGGATTAAATTAAAACTTTATATCCTTGCCACGCAAGTGGCCAAAGACCGGAAGGAGGTGCTTAAAGGATGTCAGAAAACAAGTATGAGACTATGGTAGTTTTCTCAGTGGCAGAGGGCGACGAAAGCGCACAGCCCCTCGTTGAGAAATTCAAAGCCATGATCGAGGCTAACGGCACTCTCGAGAGCATTGATGAGTGGGGCAAGCGCAAGCTCGCATATCCCATCAATGACGAGCCCGAGGGATACTATGTAATTTTCAATTACACTGCCGACCCCGAATTCCCCAAGGAGCTTGACCGTGTTTTCAATATTACCGACGGCGTGCTTCGTTCACTCATCATCAACAAAAACGACTAAGGAGGCCCGTTATGCTTAATTGTGCTGCTATAGTGGGCAGGCTTGTTGCCGACCCCGAGCTTCACTCGACCAACACCGGAGTTTCCGTATGTTCCTTCACAGTCGCTGTTGACAGAAGCTTTGTCCGCCAGGGCGAAGAGCGCCAGGCAGATTTCATCGATGTTGTCGCCTGGAGAAACACTGCAGAATTCGTCTGCAAGTATTTCACAAAAGGTTCTCTCATCGCAATTGACGGTTCAATCCAGACCAGAAACTACGAAGACAGAAACGGTAACAAAAGAAAAAGCACAGAGATTATCGCCAACAATGTTCATTTCTGCGGTCCCAAGAACGACGCAGGAAACGGCAGAAACGATGGCGCGGCGGTTTATCAGCCCGCTCCCTCTTTCTCAACAGCCGACGAAGGCGATTTTAAAGAGATTCCCGAGGACGATCTTCCGTTCTGAGAACCTCACGACAACCTATAAAGGAGGTTTAATCCATGGCTTATGACAGAACCAACGGCAGACCCAACAAGAAGGGTCGCAGGAAAGTTTGCGCTTTCTGCGTTGATAAGGTAGAATATATTGACTATAAAGACGTCAGCAAGCTCCAGAGATTCACATCCGAGAGAGCCAAGATTCTTCCCCGCCGTGTAACCGGCACCTGCGCAAAGCATCAGCGCGAGCTCACCACCGCTATCAAGCGCGCCCGTCAGGTAGCTCTTATGCCCTACATCAGCGACTGATAACGGCAAAACTGCAATAGCAATCCAAAGCCCCGAGGCATCCGCCCCGGGGCTTTTTTCTGTATTTAATCAACAAAAACAGTGATTAATTAGGATTTATATAAAAATTACAAAAAAATAAGCAACAAAATGTGAAGCGGGGAACACTTATAGTCAGTGTGCATAAGAAAAAATATTGGAGTTTGTGCATATTCAATAATTATTCAAACTTAATTAACAGTTTGTTTACAGGGCAAAAATTCACATTACGGTACTCTGAAACGTGTTTATATATGGTGGAGCGAGGTGATTCTCATAGAACGCGAAATTGTGTCAGGCGACAGTTACACGGATAAAAGATATATTGAAACGGCAGTTGAAAAATACAGCAAAATGCTCTTTTCGCTTTGCCTCTCAATTCTCAAGGATTACGATGACGCCGAGGACGCGGTGCAGGATACTTTCATAAAGTATATGACAAAGGCGCCCGCCTTCAGGGACAGCGAGCATGAAAAGGCGTGGCTTATCAAAGTGGCCGCGAATATCTGCAAAAGCGAACTTCGCCTGAGAAAGAGGAACAATTCCCTCAGCCTTGACGAAGTGGGCGAGATAGGCGTAAGCGAAGAGGACAGCGGAGTTTTTGAAGCGATTATGTCACTGCCTGCAAGATACAACGTTGTTATGAATCTTCACTACCTCGAGGGCTACACCGCAAGTGAGATATCGGAAATTCTCGGTATCAACGCCGACACGGTGCGTAAGCGCCTGCAAAACGGCAGAAACAAACTGAAAAAAGAACTGGAGAAGATGAACAATGACTAACAGAGAAACCGTAAACGAATACAAGAAAGTTATGGGCAGTGTTGACCTGTCCTCAGAAGCGCAGGCAAAGATAATCGAGAAATCGATGAACGCCTTCGCGGCATATAAAGATAACCACAGAGTCGCTTACACGGCGCTTGCGATTTCGGGTGCTGTGGTGGTAGCCGCCGGCATAGGCGCGGTGAGCATAGTAAAGAAAGTAATCGGCAACTGAGAGCCCCGGAGGATGTTATGAAAATAGGACTTGATGTGGGCTCCACCACGCTCAAATGCGTTGCCATAGATGAAAACGATAATATACTTTACAAAAAATATATGCGGCACTTTTCGCAGATTACCTCAAAATCCGCGGAGCTTCTCACCGAGATTGCCGCGGAATTTCCGGAGTACGAAAGTGCTTCGATAGTTGTTTCCGGTTCAGCGGGAATGGGTTTCGCGAGCCGCCTTGAGCTGCCCTTTGTGCAGGAAGTTTACGCCACGAGAATCGCGGTCAAAAAGCTTCTGCCCGAAACCGACGCGGTTATCGAGCTCGGCGGTGAGGACGCGAAAATCCTTTTCTTCACCGGCGGCACGGAAGTGCGTATGAACGGTTCGTGCGCGGGAGGAACGGGCGCGTTTATCGATCAGATGGCGGCTCTGCTCGGAGTTGAGCCCGAAGAAATGAACGCCCTCGCGAGCGAGAGTGAAAAGATATACACCATCGCCTCAAGATGCGGCGTTTTCGCGAAATCGGACATACAGCCTCTTCTCAATCAGGGCGCAAAAAAGAGCGACATCGCTGCGAGCATATTCAAGGCGGTTGTCAACCAGACGGTCGCAGGCCTTTCGCAGGGAAGGCCGATAACGGGCAATGTGCTCTACCTCGGCGGCCCTCTCTCATTTTTCCCAGAGCTTCGCAAAAGCTTTGACGAAACGCTCGGCCTCACAGGCACCTGTCCCGAGAATTCGCTTTACTATGTGGCGATGGGCGCGGCCTTTTCGCCCGACTCACCGGAATTTAATCTTAAAGAAATCACGGAGAAGATAAGCGCTTACAAGAGCGAAAAGGGTTACATCAGCTGTCCGCCCCTCTTTGAGAGCGAAGCGGATTATGAAGCTTTCACCGCCCGTCATTCAAAAGAAAAGGTTGAAATAAACGAAACGGTTATGCCCGGCGAAAAGCTGTTTCTCGGCATAGACGCAGGCTCCACCACCATTAAATGCGCCGTAATCAACTCCGATTATCAGGTTGTTTACAGCAGATATATGTCAAACAGCGGCAACCCCATACCGGCAGTCAAAGAGTATCTCGGCGAGTTTTACTCGAAATATCCCGACGCGGTTATCGAGTGCAGCGCGGTAACGGGTTATGGCGAGGAGATAATCAAAAACGCATTCAACGCCGACCTCGGCATTGTTGAAACCATAGCGCATTATACGGCGGCAAAGCGCTTCAGACCCGATGTTGATTTCATCATCGACATAGGCGGTCAGGATATAAAGTGCTTCAAAATCCGCAACGGCGCTATTGACAACATCTTTCTTAACGAGGCCTGCTCCTCGGGCTGCGGCTCATTTCTGCAGTCTTTCGCGGGCGCGTGGAATTACAGTATAGCGGATTTCGCAAAGCTCGGCCTTTTCGCGAAGAAGCCCGTTGACCTCGGCTCGAGGTGCACCGTGTTTATGAATTCCTCGGTAAAGCAGGCGCAGAAGGACGGCGCCTCAATCGAAAACATCTCCGCCGGCCTTTCCGTGAGCGTTATCAAAAACGCGCTCTATAAAGTTATCAGAGCTTCGGGCGCGGATGACCTGGGCAAAAATATCGTTGTGCAGGGCGGCACATTCCTCAATGACGCCGTTTTGCGCGCCTTTGAGAAGGAGATAGGCAGAGAGGTCGTAAGGCCCGACATATCCGGCCTTATGGGCGCTTACGGCGCGGCAATCTACGCCATGAAGCACAGCAAAGGCAAATCATCCCTTATGAACGCCGATGAGCTTAAAAATTTTGAGCACACCGTTAAGGCAATCACCTGCGGCGGCTGCGCGAATAACTGCCGCCTCACTCTCAACACCTTCAGCGGGGGCCGCAAATTCATAAGCGGCAACAAGTGCAGTAAGCCCCTCACCGGCAATAAGCCGAAGGTGTCATATAATCTTTACGATTACAAGAAGGAGCTGCTTTCAAAGTACAGGCCGGTTGCCGGCTCAAAGGGCAAAATCGGCATCCCGATGGGGCTCAATATGTATGAGCTTCTGCCTTTCTGGCACACCTTCTTCACAAAGCTCGGCTACGAAGTGGTTGTTTCCCCCGAGTCAACGAGAGAAACCTATCTGCTCGGTCAGCACACTATACCTTCAGACACTGTCTGCTACCCCGCGAAGCTGATGCACGGGCATATCGAATACCTTGTGCAGAGCGGAGTCAGGAACATTTTCTATCCCTGTATGACCTATAACTTTGACGAGGGCCTCGGCGACAACAACTATAACTGCCCCGTGGTGGCATATTACCCCGAGGTTATCCGCTCAAACAGCGCCTCGCTCGGCGACCTCAACCTCATCTGGGACTATGTGGGTCCGCACCGCAGGAAGGATTTTGTGCCGAGAATTCATAAAATCGTGTGCGAGCGCCTCGATAAAACGGACCTTCGCGAAATCGAAAGAGCGGCAGGCGCGGCCTATGACGAATATGAGAGTTACATGGCGAAAATCCGCCGCAAGGGCAAAGAGTATATTGACCTGGCAAAAAGTGAAAATATGGCCGTTATAATCCTTTGCGGCAGGCCTTATCACCTTGACAGCGAGGTAAACCACGGCATTGACAAGCTCATCTGCGAGAGCGGAGCCGTGCTCGTGACGGAGGATTCCGTGAGCGGTGACGTTGAGAAATTCGCGACAAACGTGCTTGACCAGTGGACCTATCAGTCCCGCCTTTACGCCGCGGCAAAATACGTGGCTCAGTCACACGATAAAAACATAAACCTTGTTCAGCTCGTTTCATTCGGCTGCGGCACGGACGCCATAACAACGGACGAAGTGAGAAGCATACTTGAAAGCAGCGGCAGAATCTATACGCAGATTAAGATTGACGAAATCACAAACCTCGGTGCGGTAAAAATACGCCTGAGAAGCCTGTTTGCCGCGCTCGGAACGGAGTAAGATATGAATACAGAAGACAGAATTGAATTTACAAAAGAAATGAGAAAGGATTACACCATACTCATCCCGAATATGGCGGAAATCCATTTTGAACTGCTCAACCGCGTGCTCAAACAGCACGGCTACAAAACCGAGCTTCTGCGCACAAGTGGCAGAGAGATAGTTGACGAGGGCCTGAATACCGTGCATAACGACACCTGCTACCCCGCGCTTCTCGTTATCGGTCAGCTTATAAACGCCCTTAAAAGCGGCAAATACGATCCGCACAAAACCGCTCTGCTCATCACACAGACGGGCGGCGGATGCAGGGCGTCAAACTATATTCACCTTCTCAGAAAGGCGCTTAAGAAAACGGGTTACGGATATGTTCCCGTTATTTCACTCAATCTCTCGGGCCTTGAGAAGAATTCCGGCTTTAAATTCACGCCTGTTATGGCAATGAAATTCCTTTCCTGCCTGATTTACGGCGACCTCATCATGCTTCTCAAAAATCAGGTGAAGCCCTACGAAGCGAACGCGGGCGACACCGACGCGCTTGTTGAAAAATGGATAACGAAGCTCATCGCAACCTTCGATAAGGGCAAGGGCTACGGCTATTACGCGATGAAGCGTATACTGCCGAAAATCACAAAGGATTTCGCGGAAATACCCGTAAACAAAACGGACAAAGTGAAGGTCGGCATAGTGGGAGAAATCTATGTCAAGTATTCGCCGCTCGGCAACAATAAGCTTGAGGAGTTTCTTATGAGCCAGGGCTGCGAGGTAAACGTGCCCGGTCTTATGGGTTTTGTGCTCTTTAAAACCGATAACAGAATTGAGGATATTAACCTCTACGGCGGCAAGAAAATCAAGAAGCTGCTTATGAAGGCGCTTATGAAATATATGCTCCACATCGAGAAATGCATCGCCTCGGCGGCGAAGGCCTACGGCGATTTCATCGCGCCCGCCTCATATATGCACCTCAGGGAGCTTATAAAACCCGTTATGGGTTACGGCTGCAAGATGGGCGAGGGCTGGCTCCTCACATCCGAAATGATGGAGCTTATCGAGAGCGGTTACGGCAATATCGTGTGCGCACAGCCGTTCGGCTGCCTGCCCAATCATATAGTCGGCAAGGGTATGATAAGAAAACTCAGGGAGATTTATCCCGATTCAAACATCGTGCCTATCGACTATGACCCCGGCGCCACGCAGGTTAACCAGGAAAACAGGATTAAGCTGATGATAGCGGTTGCGAAGGAAAACAAGAATCCCGAAGAACTCAGAAAAATAGTATCATAAGCGCAAAAGCTCACGGACAAAACGCTCGTGAGCTTTTTATAATGAAATGCGGCGTTGCCGCATGAAATGATACTCCGCAACCGGGATATGCGGAGCACAATATAACCAATCAATGCGCCTTGCGATGATGTGAACAACCGCGTGAATAAAAAGTGAAAAACTGCCGAAGTTATTCACACCCCGGTAAAAATTACTGTTCCAGACCGGTAAAAATTACTGTTCCAGACCGGTAAAATTTACTCTTCAAGACCGGTAAAATTTACCCGGAATATATACTGATATATAAAAACTGATTTATAAATACTTACATAGATATTAATTATTAATACACGGTGAGATTTCGGCGGTATCCCTGTAACGCAGTGGAACTATTTTGGCGGGTTTTCCCTGTCCCTGATTGCTCTTGATAATCAGACCCGCCTCTGTTAGATTCTGCATAACATTTCGCGCCTTTTTGTTCGAGCAGCGCAACACACTCTGAATTTCGCTGAGCGGATAATAGATAAACACGCCTGTACCGGAATAGTAAAAGCTTTCGTTCTGCGCCGAGAGATTCATTCTCTCCACCATAAGCGAATAAATCAGCATTTCGTCCGTGCCGATATTAAAGTAGCGCGGATTTTCAAACAGCGCCTTGGGCACCATAACGAAGTTGTCAAGTTCTTTGAACCAGCGGTTATAATTGTTCAATTTTTTACCTCCTTAAAGTTATCGGGGAAAAACCCCCTCAACCTAAGGGTGAAACGGCGGAAAAGTTAAGCTGATTCTGTTAACTTTCACCCGTTAATCGGAAAAAATGCAATCAGAGGACGGTTATTTTTCAAATATGAATTATTCAAAATGTTTTGCTTTTCCCACAGAGGATAGTACAGAAACATTAAAAAGAAAGATGAATAAAAGACAGGAGCCGGTTTCTTGATTGACAAAAGTAAGCGATTATAAAACAAGCACCCCTCAGATGAGAGGTGCTTTTGATATATGTTTTTTTCTAACTCAGCGGAAGGCCTTTTGTGTCGCGGAAATCGTTATTCAGTATATCAACAAAATCCTTTACCGCGCCTACGAAAAACATGCCCATTGTTGACATATATATTATGCCTTTCTTGTTGTTGCCTACATAAAACTGATGAAGGCCGAGCCAGCCGAAAAGCAAACAGAGCACAAGCGCTACGGTCCTTTTCTTTTTGCTGACCTGCGGTATGAGCGATGAGAAATCAAGCGGCGCGCCCGCCTGCCTGTTGAGGGCCATATCCGCAAGCAGCAGCTCTTTCGCTGAGTAGTTGCCGCCGCTCAGGTCGTGCTTCGGCTTCGCTTCGCCGTTTTCATCCGTTTCCGCCGGTTTTATTGTGGGCTTGTACACCTTGTTTGCGTTGGCGGCCTTTTCGTTGTAGCCGCATCCGGTGCAGGAGCGCCCGAAATAGCGCGTATGGCATTCGGGGCATTCTTTGCCGTCATTGCCCGCCTCAACCGAGCAGTTGGGGCAGAATGAGGCGTCGAATATTTCGCCGCAGTTGGCGCATTTCCAGCTGAAGCTGTCCTTCCCGCATCCGGGGCAGACGGCCGTTTCGTTGTCACATTCCGTATTGCAGTAAATGCACACTTTCATAGCGGCACCTTCCTTTCGATTTGTGACGGATAAAACTTATCAGTATTTAAAGTCTTTGTAGATAACGTGAGTTGTGCCCGAAGCGGTGCCGGAGCCGATGCTGATATCAATTGCCACGGTGATGTCAAACACAACTGTCAGGGAGATGAGCTCGCCCGTTTCGGCGTTTATTTTCGCGACGGCTTTGGCGTTATTGTAATTCTCCTTGATGTCGGCGCCTTCATAGGTGCCGGCGATTGCGTCATAGATGACCTCGCCCGTCTTGTGGTCGTAATATGCTTTATCCTTGTTGCCTACGCAGATGCCGCACTTGTCAACGGGGGCGCTGGTGCTCTTTGTGTTTTTATTGCCCACGCTGTTTCCGCCCTTGATGCCGAGGGTCACGGTGTAAACTCCGCCGCTCTCGCTGCAGGTCGCGTTTGTAACGTCGGAAGCGGAGAGAGTGCTCTTTCTGAGATAGTGTTTGTTGGTGTCATCTTCCCACTTGCCTTTAGTAACTGTTTCACTGTATTTGTTTTCTTCGCCTATGCCGATGAATTTTTCAACAAGGCCCTTGAATGCTCTCAGGGCAATGCTCATGTCATAATTCGCGTTGTCGGTGTAGCGCTCCTTTGAGAAGCCCGCCTTCTTGTCAAAGGCATTGTTAACGGCGCTGTTGTAGAGAGCGATGATTTCCTGTGTGTTTGCCGGGGGAGCGATAGTTGTTTTCTCCTCTGCCGCGGTTTCGGATGTTTCGCCTTCGCTTGTTTCGGCTTCGGAAGCGGCACTTTCATCCGCTTTTGATTCTTCCGTTACTACGGCTTCGGCAGTGGTTTCTCCGGTTTCGGTTACTTCTTCGGTTACTTCTCCGGTGATTTCTTCAGCCGTGCTTTCGGTGGTGGTTTCCTCCGCCGTTTTACCGCAGGCTGCAAATGCAAGGATTAACGTAAAAACAAGAAAAACAGAGATAAGCTTTTTCATTTTTTCGGTTTCCTTTCGTTAAAGATTATTCCTGCCGCAGCTTTTACGGCAGGAATTATTTATGTTTATGCTTTTATTACGCGCGCTTTGATAACGCCGTCAATGGCGGTGTCAAACTCTTTGTCGGTATCGATTACGGTGTAGCCCATACCTTTTTTAGAAGCGGTGAAATCCGCTGTGATTGCTGCGCCCGCGGCCTTCGCGGCTTCGCGCGCCTTTTCAATCATCGCGGCGTCTTCCTTGTGAAGAAGGCAGGTGCGCACGGTGAAGGAATCCGCAAGAGATGCGGCGGGGTAGTTGACGGAATTCTTGATTTCGCCTTTTTCAAGGTAAGCGGCAACCTGCTCGGCGGCCATAACGGCGCAATTGTCCTCGCTCTCGGGTGTTGAAGCGCCGAGGTGGGGGATGGCCGTAACGCCGGGGTGGGCAATCTGGTCGTCGGTCGGGAAGTCGGTGACATAGGCCGCAACCTTGCCGCTGTCGAGCGCGGCTATGAGCGAAGCGTTGTCAACGAGCTCGCCTCTCGCAAAGTTGAGAATGCGAACGCTGTCCTTCATCTTCGCGATGGTATCGGTATTAATGATGCCTCTTGTGGAATCATTGAGGGGAAGGTGCAGGGTGATGTAATCCGAAAGGGCATAGATATCGTTCATATCGGAGGTAATCTTCATACCCTTCGCTTCAAAAGCGGCTGCCGCCTCTTCGCTCAGGAAGGGGTCATAGCCGACTATCTTCATGCCGAGCGCCTGCGCGCCGCCCGCAACGAGAGCGCCGATTGCGCCCATACCGACAACGCCGAGGGTCTTGCCGAGAATTTCGGGGCCTACAAAAGCGCCTTTGCCCTTTTCAACGAGTTTGCCTACCTGGTCGCCTTCGCCTTTAAGGGTCTTGCACCAGTCGATTGAGTCGGCAATCTTTCTTGATGAGAGGAAGAGAGCACAGAGCACAAGCTCTTTAACCGCGTTCGCGTTTGCGCCGGGGGTGTTGAAAACAACAACGCCCTTTTCCGCGAAATCCGCTACGGGGATGTTGTTGACGCCCGCGCCCGCTCTGGCGACAGCGACGGTTTTGGGGTCAAGCGCGGTTTCGTGCATGGAAGCCGAGCGCACAAGCACGGCGTCAGGAGCGGTTATATCGTCACCGCAGGTGTACTTTGCGCCGTCAAGCTTTGAAAGACCGATTTTTGAAATTTTATTGAGAGTGAGAATGCTGTACATCTGTTATCCTCCTCAGTTGTTCTTCTCAAAGTCGGACATAAAGGCAACAAGCTTTTCAACGCCTTCTATTGGCATCGCGTTGTAGATGCTCGCTCTCATGCCGCCGACTGAGCGGTGACCCTTGAGGTTAACGAAGCCCGCTTCGGCCGCCTCTTTGACGAATTTCGCGTTGAGCTCGTCGCTCTCGGTTACGAAGGTAACATTCATCATTGAGCGGTCCTTGGGGTTAACGGGGTTATGGAACATCTTGCTGCTGTCAAGGAAATCGTAAAGAATGCCCGCTTTCTTCTCGTTGCGGATTTTGAGTGCCTCAAGGCCGCCGATGCTCTTGATCCATTCAAGCACGAGCTTGCACATATAGATTGAGTAGCAGGGGGGAGTGTTGTACATTGAGTCATTGTCCGCAAGCACTTTGTAGTCAAGCATTGTGGGGGTGTAATCCCTCGCCTTGCCGAGGAGGTCTTCACGCACAATAACAACGGTGAGGCCTGCGGGCGCAACGTTCTTCTGTGCGCCGCCGTAGATTACTCCGTATTTTGATACGTCCATGGGCTCCGAGAGGAAGCAGGATGAAACGTCCGCGATGAGGGGAACATTGCCTGTGTCGGGAAGCTCGGTGAAACGGGTGCCGTAAATGGTGTTGTTCTGGCAGATGTAGAAGTAATCCGCGTCGGGGGTGAAGTTTGCCTTGTCAAGCTCGGGGATGCAGCTGAAATTCTGCTCCTTTGAGGAGGCAACCACCTTTATGTCGCCGTATTTTGTGGCTTCTTTATATGCCTTGGTTGAGAACTGGCCGGAAAGCACATAATCCGCCTTGCCGCTTCCGTTGAGGAAGTTGAGGGGAATAGCCGCAAACTGGGTTGAAGCGCCGCCCTGGCAGAATATGATTTTGTAATTGTCGGGTACGCTGAGCACCTCTCTGAAAAGGTCAAGCGCGCCGTAAATGATGGGCTCGTATGCCTTTGAGCGGTGGCTCATTTCAAGCACGGACTGACCGGTGCCGTTGCAGTCAAGCATTTCCTCGGCGGCTCTGTTGAGCACGCTCTCGGGAAGCATTGAGGGGCCTGCTGAAAAATTGTAAACTCTTGCCATTTTGTATATGTCCTTCTTTCTGAGAAAACGGTTTTCCGCTCTCTGAATTATTTTGCTGTGTTATTTATTCGCTTTCCTCCGGGGCGACGCACTCAATGCCCAGATCGGTGAGCTGAAGTGAGTCGACTGCGGCGGGGCAGTCCGTCATAGGCTCGCTCGCGTTCTGAACCTTGGGATATGCTATAACATCTCTGAGTGATTCACAGCCGAGCATCTGCATAATAAGGCGGTCAAGCCCTATGCCCATACCGCCGTGGGGCGGCGCGCCGTATTTGAAAGCGTCAAGCAGATAGCCGAATTTCTCGTGTGCCTCTTCGTCACTCAGACCGAGCAGTGTGAAAATCCTGCCCTGAAGCACAGGGTCGGTAATTCTGATTGAGCCCGATGAAAGCTCTATGCCGTTCAGCACCATATCGTATGCTTTCGCTCTGACCTTTGCCTTGTCTGTCTCAAGGTAATCAAGGCATTCGTCGAGGGGAGCGGTAAACGGATGGTGCATCGCCACAAACTGCTGTGTGTCCTCGTCCCAGTCAAAGAACGGGAATTCGATTATCCAAAGGAGATTATATTTATCTTTATCTATAATGTCAAGCCTCTTGGCAACGATTTGGCGAAGTGCACCTAAAACAGAGAGAACAAGTGAATTTTTTGTGTCACCTACGATAAGAATTACGTCTCCGTTTTCCGCGCCGGCCTTCTCAAATATCGCTTTCATCTCATCCTCGGTCATAAATTTGGAGAATGAGGCGTTGTAAGTGCCGTCCTCGGCGATTCTTACATAAGCGAGGCCTTTGGCTCCGATGCCCTTCGCGTCAAGGGTGAGCTTGTCAACTTCCTTACGGGTGAGCACTGAATAGGCATTCTTTGCCGTAATGCATCTTACTGAGCCGCCGCCCTCGATTGCGGAGGTGAAAACGCCGAAGCCGCAATCCTTCACAACATCGGAAAGGTCTGTGATTTCAAGGCCGTAGCGGGTGTCGGGCTTGTCGCTGCCGTAGCGCTCCATCGCCTCTTTGTAAGTGAGGCGGGGCAGGGGAAGGGGAATATCAATGCCCAGAGCGTCTTTGAAAACTCTCTGAATGTAGCCCTCGCCGATTGAAAGCACATCCTCCATATCGACAAAGGACATTTCAAAGTCAATCTGCGTGAATTCGGGCTGTCTGTCCGCTCTTAAATCCTCATCGCGGAAGCAGCGGGCAATCTGCATATATCTGTCAAAGCCCGCGACCATCGAAAGCTGTTTGTAAAGCTGAGGGGACTGCGGAAGGGCGTAGAATTTGCCCTTGTGCACTCTTGAGGGCACAAGATAGTCTCTGGCTCCCTCGGGAGTTGATTTGATGAGAATGGGGGTTTCTATCTCAATAAAGCCGTTTTCGTCAAAGTAATCGCGCGTGATTTTGGTTATCTTGTGGCGCATAAGGATGTTGCGCTGAAGGTCGGGCCTTCTCAGGTCAAGATATCTGTATTTAAGGCGCGTGAGCTCGGCTGTCTGGCTGTTTTCGGCAATCTCAAACGGCGGAGTTTCGCTCTTTGACAGAATGCGAAGGTCCGTAACCTCAATTTCAATGTCGCCCGTGGGAATTTCGGGATTTTTGTTTGAGCGCTCTCTGACCTTACCCGTCGCCGCGAGCACGTATTCGCTCCTTATGGCGAAGGCCTTGTCAAATATCTCTTTGCCGGTTGTTTCGTCAAAAGCGAGCTGCACAATGCCGGTTCTGTCGCGAAGGTCGATGAATATGAGAGAGCCGAGGTCTCTCTGCCTCTGTACCCATCCCGTTACGGTGACAACAGCGCCCTCATCCGAAAGTCTCAGGTCGCCGCAGTAATGGGTCCTTTTGAGCCCTGTGATTGATTCCATGTGGTTATGCTTCCTTTCAGAATCCGAAAATATCGGAAATATTCGGTATTTCGCCTTCGTCAACGCCTATGTTCGAAGCCGCGTCATTGACTGTAAGGCGCAGGAAATGTTCGTCAAAGTCTTCAAGGGAAAGGGCGGTTGTTTCGCCGGTTGCCATATTCTTGACCTTGACGCTGTTTTCAGCGAGCTCGTTGCTGCCGAGCACCGCGGTGTATCTCGCGCCGATTTTGTCGGCGTATTTCATCTGTGCTTTCAGTGACCTTCCGGCAACATCCGTCTGCGCGGAAATGCCGCCGCTTCGAAGGTCGGAAACTATCGCCATTGCCCTGTAAGACGCTTCAAGGTCCATCGGGGCGATGTAAATGTCGCAGTCCGTGTCGCCGGGCAGATCGATGCCCTGCTCCTCCATCACCATTCTGAGACGGCCCGTGCCCATACCGAAGCCGAGAGCCGGGGTTTTGGGGCCGCCGAGCTCCTCAACAAGCCCGTCGTATCTGCCGCCGCCGCAGACCGTGCCCTGTGAGCCGATCGCGGTGGAAACAAACTCGAAAACGGTGCGTGTGTAGTAATCGAGGCCGCGCACGATGCGGGGATTGACAGTATAGAGAATGCCCATATTGTCAAGATATGTTTTGACCGCCTCAAAGTGCTCTCTGCACTCATCGCACAAATAGTCGATTATAAGCGGGGACGAGGCGGAGATTTCTTTGCACACGGGGCTCTTGCAGTCAAGAATACGCATGGGGTTTTTGTCGAGCCTCTCAAGGCAGGTGCCGCAGAGCTCGCCCTTGCGCCCCTCAAAATATTCTTTGAGCGCCTCGTGATATTTCTTCCTGCATTCGGGGCAGCCGATTGAGTTGATCTGAAGCTCAATTTCCTTTATGCCGAGGAAATTGATAATCTGATCGGCAAGGGAGATAACCTCTGCGTCCGCCGCGGGGGAGGCAGTGCCGAACATCTCAACGCCGAACTGCTGGAATTCTCTCCATCTGCCCGCCTGCGGCTTTTCGTACCTGTAGCAGTTGAGCAGGTAGCAGAGCTTTTTGGGCAGAGCATCGTTAAACATGCCGTGCTCAAGGAACGCCCTGACAGCGCCTGCGGTGCCTTCGGGCCTTAAGGTGATTGAACGCCCGCCCTTGTCGTCAAATGTGTACATCTCTTTCTGCACAACGTCCGTCGTTTCGCCCACGCCTCTCTGAAAAAGCTCTGTGTGCTCAAAAACGGGTGTGCGCACTTCTTTGAAGCCGAAGGATTCGGCTATGTCAAAAAGCGTGTTTTCAAGGAACCTCTGCTTACCGGTTTCCTCCGGGAGCATATCCTGAGTGCCCTTGACAGCTTTGGTTATGAGTGCCATTGTTTTATCCTCTTGATTTCATCAGGAATTTTTGGGGTTGACTATGTCGCGCCAGTCAAGGTCGCCTCTCTCGAGCGAGTGGATAATCGCTTCGCCTGTCGCGATGTTGGTCGCAACGGGGATGTTGTGAACATCGCAGAGACGCAGCAGAGTGACTTCGCTGTGCTCGTGGGATTTTTCTTTCAGAGGATCCCTGAAGAGAAGGAGCAGGTCAATCTCGTTGCACTGAATCAGTGAGACTATCTGCTGGTCCCCGCCCTGGGAGCCGCTGAGAAATCTGTTGATTTCAAGGCCTGTCGCCTCCGCAACAAGCTTACCTGTGGTGCCCGTTGCAAAGAGGTTGTGGCGGCTCAGAATACCGCAGTATGCGATACAGAACTGAACCATAAGTTCTTTTTTTGCATCATCGGCTATAAGAGCTATATTCATCCTGTTGCCTCCTTTGACAGTTGTTGATTATTCTTCGGGCTGTTCTTCCTGCGCCGCTTCCGCAGCTTCTGCGGCTTCGGCTGTTTCTTCTGCGCCTTCGCCTGCGGCGTCTGTTTCTTCGTCATATTCGGGCTCTTCTTCCGCTCTTGCGACCGCGACAGCGGAAATAATCTTGTCGCCCTCCGCAAGATTCATTATCTTAACGCCCTTCGAGGTTCTCGAATGCGGGGCGATGCTGCCGATGGGTATTCTCACCATCATGCCGCTTGCCGTGATAATGATAAGGTCGTTTTCGGTGTCAACGCTCTGAACGCTGACAACCGCGCCGTACTTGTCGCACTTGAAGTTAATCTGACCCATACCGGCTCTTGAGTGAACGGGATATTCGGATGAAGCCGCGAGCCTGCCCAGACCCGTTTCGGAAACGGTGAGCACATAGCCGCCGTCCTCGATAATGTCGGAGCCCACAACCTCATCATCGCCGATAAGGCGGATGGCTCTCACGCCTCTCGCCGTTCTGCCGATGAGCCTTGCCTGATCCTCTTTGAATGTGACGCACTTGCCGTTTCTCGTGGCGATGATGATGAGATTGCTGCCGTTTGTCAGGCGCACCCATCCGAGTTCGTCATCGTCGTCGAGGTTAATGGCGATTATGCCGTTCTTGCGGATATTTTTGTATGCGTCAAGGTCGGTGCGCTTGATAACGCCCTTCCTGGTGACCATTGCGAGGTATGCCTCCTCCTGACCGAAATCGGGCACCTTAATCATCGCGGTGACCTTTTCGTCGGGGCTCACGGGGATAACGTTCACAACATTTGTGCCCTTCGAGGTTCTCGAGGTTTCGGGAATCTCGTAGCCCTTGATGCGGTAAACTCTGCCGTGATTTGTGAAGAGCATAATATAGTCGTGAGTGGAGCAGGTGAAGAGTGATTTCACGCTGTCTTCCTCTCTCTGCTTGATGCCTTTTACGCCCTTGCCGCCTCTGGACTGCTGCCTGTATTCGGCAACATCCGTGCGCTTGATATAGCCCATATCGGTGAGAGCGAGCACGCAGTCGTGCATCGGGATAAGGTCTTCATCCTCAACATTGCCGGTGGCGTTGATGATTTCGGTTTTTCTCTCATCGCCGTATTTGGCTTTTATCGCGAGCAGCTCTTCCTTGAGCACGCCCACGAGGATGCTTTCGTCGCCGAGAAGCTGACGGTAATAGGCAATCTTTTCCTCGAGTGCCTTGTATTCATCCGTGAGCTTTTCTCTGTCAAGGCCCTGAAGGGCTTTAAGACGCATATCAAGGATTGCCTGCGCCTGAACATCGTCAAGCCCGAAGCGCTCCATCAGGCGTTCTTTGGCGTTGTCGTAGCTGTTGCGGATTATGCTGATAACTTCGTCAATATTGTCCTGCGCGATGATAAGACCTTCGAGCAGGTGAGCTCTTTCAAGAGCTTTGTTAAGGTCAAACTGTGTTCTGCGCCTTATAACCTGCTTCTGGAAAGCGAGGTATTCGTCTATATATTCGCGAAGCGAAAGAATTTTCGGCTGCTTCTGGTCGTCAACCAGGGCGCGCATAATGATGCCGAAGGTTATCTGAAGCTCCGTCTGGCTGTAAAGACGGTTGAGCACAACCTGGGCGTTCGCGTCGCGCTTGAGCTCGATGACGATACGCATGCCGTTTCTGTCGCTCTCATCGCGAAGGTCGGATATGCCTTCAAGGCGCTTGTCTCTGACCTGGTCGGCAATCTTTTTGATGAGCGCGCGCTTTTTGACCGTGTAGGGAAGCTCCGACACGATAATGCGCGTGCGGTTTTCTCTGCCGTATTCCTCAAACTCGGTGCGGGCTCTGATAACAACCTTGCCTCTGCCCGTTTCATATGCCTGGCGTATGCCGCTCCTGCCCATGATAATTCCCTTTGTGGGGAAGTCGGGGCCGGTTATGTGATGCATAAGGTCCTCGAGCGTTGCGTCGCCGTTATCGAGAACGCACACGCAGGCGTCTATAACTTCGCTCAGGTTATGGGGCGGGATGTTTGTGGTCATACCGACCGCGATGCCCGTTGAGCCGTTTACAAGCAGATTGGGGAACCTTGAGGGGAGCACCTTGGGCTCCTTGCAGCTCTCGTCGAAGTTCGGCACCCAGTCAACGGTGTCCTTGTCGATATCCTCGAGCATCCTGTTGCTGATTTTGCTCAGACGCGCCTCTGTGTATCTGTAAGCCGCAGGGGGGTCGCCGTCCACGGAGCCGAAGTTGCCGTGACCCTCAACGAGCATATATCTCATTGAGAAATCCTGCGCGAGGCGGACCATCGCGTCATATACGGAGGTGTCGCCGTGGGGGTGATATTTACCGAGCACGTCGCCTACGCAGGTTGCCGATTTTTTGAACGGCTTGTCTGCCGTGAGGTTATCCTCATAAAGCGTGTAAAGAATTCTGCGGTGAACGGGCTTAAGACCGTCTCTTACATCGGGAAGAGCTCTGTCAACGATAACGGACATGCCGTAGTCGAGCATAGCGGCCTTCATTTCCGCCACTATATCCGAGGTGGTTATGACCTGATTCGGAAACAGTATATCTTCGGGTTTGTAATCTCTGTTATGAGCCATAATGCCACCTCCTTATATGTCAAGATTAAGAACGTATTTCGCGTTGTCTTCAATCCACTCGCGGCGCGGGTCAACCTCTTCGCCCATGAGCAGGGTGAACACTTCGTCCGCCGCCATGGCGTCCGAAAGGGTGATTCTTCTCAGCGTGCGCTTCTCGGGGTCCATAGTGGTTTCCCAGAGCTCGTGAGCGTCCATTTCACCGAGACCTTTGAAGCGGCTGATATCAACCTTGGCATCCGCCTTGTCGCCTCTCATCTCGGCGGAGACTCTGTCTCTCTCGTCATCCGAGTAGGCAACTCTCTGCGTTTTGCCCCTTGTGAGCTTGTAAAGCGGGGGCACGGCAGAATAAACGTAGCCGTTCTCAATAAGCGGTCTCATATATCTGAAGAAGAATGTGAGGAGAAGCGTGCGGATGTGCGCGCCGTCCACATCGGCATCGGACATGATTACTATTTTGTGATAGCGGAGCTTTTCGATATTGAAATCGTCGCCGATACCGCAGCCGAAAGCAACGATGAGGGGGCTGAGCTTGTCGTTGCCGTAAACCTTGTCAAGGCGCGCCTTCTCAACGTTGAGCATCTTGCCCCACATGGGAAGTATCGCCTGGAAGCGGGAGTCTCTTCCCTGGCTCGCGGAGCCCGCGGCGGAGTCGCCCTCAACGATGTATATCTCGCACAGAGACGGGTCTCTCTCGTTGCAGTCAAGGAGCTTGTCGGGCATCTGACCGCTCTCAAGGCCGTTTTTGCGGCGCACGGTCTCTCTCGCCTTCCTCGCCGCCTCTCTCGCTCTGTTGGCGTTGAGAGATTTCTCAAGGATGATTCTCGCTACCTGCGGATTGTCGTCAAAATACTGCTCAAGACCTTCGGAAACGATGGAATTGACAAGAGTCCTTACCTCGGGGTTGCCGAGTTTTGCTTTCGTCTGGCCTTCAAACTGAGCGTTTGTGAGCTTAACGGAGATAACGCACGCGAGGCCTTCCTGCACGTCCTCACCGCTCACGCCGCCCTCTTTGATGAGCTTTGTCTTTTTGCCGTATTTGTTGATGGCGTTTGTGAGCGCTCTCTTGAAGCCGTCCTCGTGCATACCGC
>DBWO01000004.1 GCA_002309055.1 Ruminococcaceae bacterium UBA1236 | reverse complement strand
AAACATTTCCGCAAGGAAATATTTCACACGGCGAAGCCGTATTTCATTGCAACCGCAGGTTGCTTAATTCTGAATTCTGCATTAAAAAGCGCGTATTGTTTGCTCGTTTTTTCATTGACATATCTCCCGCCCTGTGCTATATTTGCACAAGTGATATTTACCTTAAAGAAGGTGTTGACTTTGACAACTCTGTTCGCGGTTTCATTAGCTCTGGCGGCGGGCCTTTTTGCTTCAAGAATCACAAAGCCTCTGGGGCTGCCCTCTGTTACGGCTTATCTCGTGGCAGGCATAGCAATCGGTCCTTATCTGCTCGGGCGTCTCGGTGTTACGGGCCTCGGCTTTGTTTCGGCAAGCGACGTTAAATCATACGAAATAATATGCGATGTTGCTCTCGGCTTCATCGCGTTTGCGATAGGCAACGAATTCCGCCTCTCACAGCTTAAGGAAATCGGAAAAAAAGCGGCTTTTATAGGCGTGTGGCAGGCGGTCATCGCAGCCGTGTGCGTTGACGCCGCCCTGCTCGGGCTGCACATATTCCTGGGTGACAAGCTTCCCGTTTCCATGGCGATTGTCCTCGGCGCGATAGCGGCCGCCACGGCCCCCGCGGCAACGCTGATGGTTGTGCGCCAATACAAGGCAAAGGGAAAGCTCACGGACCTGCTGCTGCCGATAGTCGCGATTGACGACGCGGTGGGTCTTATAATCTTTTCCGTGTCATTCGGCGCGGCATCCGCGCTTGAAAACGGCGAATTCAGCATACTGAACATAATAGTGGAGCCGCTGTTTGAAATTGCGCTCTCGCTCGCGCTCGGCGCGCTTATGGGCACGCTTTTCACCTTAGCGGAAAAACTGTTTTCATCAAACTCAAAGCGCCTTTCCCTCTCGGTAATGATAGTGCTGCTGACAGTGGCGATATCGAAGATGAAATTCACCCTTTTCGGCATGAATCTCGGCTTTTCCCCCCTTCTCACTCTTATGATGCTGGGCACGATGTTTTGCAACCTGTGCGATTTTTCGCCCGAAATCATGGAAAAAACGGACCGCTGGACACAGCCCCTGCTTGTGCTTTTCTTTGTGCTCAGCGGCGCCGAGCTTGAGCTGAATGTATTCAGAGACCCCGCCGTTGTGGGCATAGGCATTGCCTACATCATCGCGCGCTCTGCCGGCAAATACCTGGGCGCGTTCACGGGCTCCGCAATCACAAAATGCGAAAAGAAAATCAGAACTCATCTCGGAATCACCCTGCTGCCGCAGGCGGGCGTTGCGCTCGGCATGGCCTCAACGGTCACGCAGCTTGAAGGAATCGGCCTGATTGTAAGGAACATCATCCTGTTCTCCGTGCTCATCTACGAGCTCATAGGCCCCACTCTCACCAAGATGTCACTCACCGCTTCGGGCGACATAACCGAAAAGCCCAAAGAGAAAGACAGAGTCAACAGGCAGGCTCCCGCGAAGCTCTGATGATTCTCAGTTCTTTCAATAATGTATTTTCTTAAAAACATTTGAAATACTGTTCATAATATGATATAATAATTTATAAATTTTTTTGAAAGAAGGCTTTATTAATAAGAGAAAATTTATCTCCGTTCTGATGGCCGTATGTATGGTGCTCTCGCTTATTCCGGCGGGGCTCCTGTCCGCATACGCGATCGAAAACAATGAACTTTCCCTCGGTGAAAATTATGTTCATATTGATGAAGGCGGAACCACTTATTATTTTACCCCCGAGGAAACAGGCGTTTATGATATTTATTCGGTTTCCGAAGACTGTGATCCCGCCTGCTGTGTTTATCTTAATGGTGAAAGTGTAGCCGATGACGATGACGGGGGCGATGGATACAATTTCTGTGTAACTCTCCTTCTTACAGCAGATGAAACCTACGAAATCTTTGCGAAAGAATTCGACGATGACGAAGTGGATTACACTATCATTATTGAGCAATCTGACATTCAGCTGCTTGAGACCGGCATCAATACCGTTTCCTTAAACGGTGATTATTGCGTTTTTATTCCGGAGAACGAAAGCGACTTCGTAATCCGCTCCGTCGGCGGAGCCCACATCACCGCTGAGGTCTATGATAATTACGGCGATCAGCTGGTCTGCGCCCCGTATAACGATTACACCGGCGATTTCCGCGCTGTCTGCTACCTCGAAGCAGGTGTCATGTATAAAATCTATTATTATACTGACGACGGATACGACTACAGTCCGTACGACTATAAGGCGGATATAGAAATAATTGAAGCCGATGGTTTTTCTTCGGTTTCCGCAAACGATGATTTAATCATTCTGGACGACAGCTATTCCTATTACGGCGCGACGGGGGGCGAAACCGTGTATTTTGCCACCCTTAAGAATAACGGCCACAATACAGACCATATATGGATTGAATGCGGCGACGACGAACCTGTTTTACCCTCTGGGATAGGCGACGGCGAAAACGGCAGTGTCATTTATTCTTTCACCATGCCTTTCGAAGACGTTACAATCTACGGCATATTTTCACCGAAAGATTATTCAATAACCCCAATGTGCAACTGCGAAGACGACGGCCTTGCTTTTATCGCATGCCCCCCGTATGCCGATGAAGGCGAAGAGGTCACTTTTGAGGTTGTGCTTGACAACATCTTTGCCGAGGTCAAGGATTTCAGCGTTACCTGGGCCACCGAAAATGAAGTAAATGAAATTGACTGCGCGCTTGATGAAAACAACATGTGTACATTCACGATGCCGGCGGGCGATGTTGAAATATCAGCAGATGTAGGTTATGCTGACGCGGGAAAATATCCTGCCTTCGACACAGGCGCCAACACGGTTGCGCTTGAAGGCGACGGCTATGCAATCTATACCTACACGCCCGAAACAGACGGCCTGTATGAAATCTTCTCCAACCTTTATAACGGCGGTGATTACGAGGCATCTCTGTTTGGCCCGGACCATAAACTGATCCGGCGCAATGACGATTACTCCGGGACTCACAACTTCCGCATTGAAGAAGAGCTTACAGCAGGCGAAACCTATTACATCCTGGTGCAAAACCTTCACAGCTCAGACAACGAAGCCATTGTTACGGTGCGGCCGCGTCCCGATGTTTGCGTGGCAGGCCACAGCCTTGTGCTCAGCGGAGAAATCGGAGTCATATTTAACCTGAGATTTTATGATGAAAGCATAATGGACAGCTTCTCTGTTGAATTCCTTCCCGGCAACTCCGACCCCGTGACTTTTCAGTTAATCGAAGCCGAGTTTGACAGCGACAACGAGACCTATTTATTCACCTGCTATATGCCGGCCTACCGCATGGCGGATATGATTACCCCCGTGGTCCATTACACCAAAGACGGCGAGGAAGTCACCGCAGAGCTTGAGCCATATTCGGTTGAAAACTATGTTGAGTATGTCTGCACAAACCAGGACGGCTTTGATTATGATGTTATCCGGCTCGCAGAAGCACTGGCCGATTACGGCTACTATGCGCAGGCATATCTGAGCGACCTTCACGGCTTCAGCGTGGGTAAAGGCGGCAAATACGCAAAAATGGATTTCTACACCACCAACACCTATAACTATGAAGATGTAGTTACCTGGGCTTCTGGTTACGCCGTGTGCGACAAAGAAATCGACATGGAATCGGTGGAAAAACTCTCGCTCTCTCTGAATCTTGAATCCGCAACGGAACTCTTTATCAACATCACTGTCAAAGATGACGTTGTGCCCGCTTACGCGGAGTGCTCAAACGGCAGCGATCCGACCATCACACACAAAGGCGGCAATGTTTACAGAGTAACCATAAGCAATATCCTGGCGCAGGATCTGTTCTTAAGCCACTCCGTAATAGTCTATGATGAATACGGCAACCAACTGGCAAGTGTCGATGTATCTCCTATGCACTATGTAACAGCGATACTTTACGCTAACGCGGGCAATCCCCAAAAAGTGTTGCTGTGCAACACCGTATGCGCGCTTTACAATTATGCAGAGACTGCAGACTGGCTGGCCAACGGCGATCCCGGACTCGGTCCCGAGCCCGAGCCCGAACCCATCGATCCCAATGCCGAACCCTGATTCAGTGAACCGCTGACACAATCGCGCAAGCGGAAAAAGCTAAATTATTCCGAATAATTCGGTTTTTAATAATTAAAAGCTAAAAACAAAGGACTTGTATGCAAACCGCATACAAGTCCTTTACCTTTAATTGTCCGTCTGGTTTTTGCCTTTTTTTACCCGGGTTTCCCTGAAGGAAAAAAGGATGAAAACGCCGTTTTTGCGAGCGAAGACAGTACGAAAGTACGGCGAGGACGGAAAAACGCCGAAAAAAACGGTGTTTTCTCCGTCCGAAGACAGTACGAAAGTACGGCGAGGACGGAAAAACGCCGAAAAAAGACAAATATATACATTCCGCATCCGACGGCATTGAATTGCCGATTACTGAAATAATCAAGGGCTCACGGTCAAAACCGACCGCAAGCCCTTCAAAATACTTTGTCTTTTTGTTTTTCGCCTTTTTTGCCCACGGTTTCCCCGAGGGAAAAAGGATGAAAACGGTGTTTTCTCCGTCCGAAGACAGTACGAAAGTACGGCGAG
>DBWO01000001.1 GCA_002309055.1 Ruminococcaceae bacterium UBA1236 | reverse complement strand
CTATGCTTGTGACACTGTCGGGGATGGTTATGCTTGTCAGCCCGGTGCAACCGTAAAATGCATAATCACCTATGCTTGTGACACTGTCGGGGATAGTTACGCTTGTAAGACCGGTGCAACCTAAAAATGCATAATCGCCTATGCTTGTAACCGGATATCCGTAAATTTCAGCCGGAATAACAAGCTCTCCGCTTGCATTTTTGTCACAATCGGTAATTGTCACTTCGTCATTGCTGATTCCATAGGATAAATCGCCGTATGTGTCGCCCTCCGCCTTTGCGTTTACGGAAAACAGCGATGAAAATCCGGGCAGCTCAAGCCCCACAAATCCGCTCAGCGGAGCAATGCCGAGAGTCATTATGACGCACAGCATAACGGCAATTGCTTTTTTCAATGGTTTTGTCATTATGTAACCCTCCAAAACTTATTTCCCAAAAGCCCGTAATCAAACTTATAAAATTATTATATCACATAATAGACTCAATATTCGGCATATTATAAAATGTTTTATAACGGAATTCTGGAAAAGCCGAGTAAAAATGATTTTAATGATAAAAAACATCTGTACCGGGAAATAAACCGATACGGATAAATACAGCAAATTTTTATTTTATTTCACTTCTCTTATTATTCCCATCGGGGTTTGCTCGTGGGACTGGCCGAGGGGGTTATCCTTGAGCACGCGGGCCATAAGGTCCCTGTCAACGGAGGGAGGGAAGGCGCCCATGATTACACCGCCGAGGTCGTTGATATCGGTGACGAGCACGGGGCAGCCGAGCTCCTTTGAAACCTTTTCGCACACTTCGTCGGGGTTGAGGGGCGAAAGAGAGACGCACTCGTTGTAGGGCGGCAGGGTGCAGTCGCACGGGCCGTCAATGGATCTTGCCTTTTCGCCGGCGATTTTGTAAAACCATCCCCTCTTGCCGATAAGCTTGCCGAAAGCGGAAACAACAGCCGCGAAAAGAATTCTCGCTGTGCCGCACTCCCTGAGCGCCATTTCCATCGTTTCGGGGATGCCGAGACCTATGCCGTAGGGCGTTTTGAGCACGAATTTGCAAAGCATTTTCGCGAGCGGGCGGGGATGGATATCCTTCATCGGGATGGCTCTGCCCTGCGTGCAGCCGACTGCCTTTTCCGTGATGAAAAACACGTCGCCCGGCTGAATATGCTCGGCGGCGTACTGCTTTGAAACCTCTGCAATATCGTCCGCGTCGGTTATAACGTGGGTCTTTATCGCAAAACGCTCGTAGGTTTTGCCGTCAACCTCTATGTCCTTTACTTTTCTTTCGTTTACGGTGATGTTATCCATTTACTGCGCCTCTTTTTCGTTCGTTAATATTTCTTTTGCTATGTAAATCGGACGGTCCTTCGTCTGAATATATGTTTTTGCGAGGTATTCGCCGATCACTCCTAAGCTCATAAGCACAGCTCCCGCGAAGAATACGAGCAGGAAGATGATAACGCTCTCAGCCGTAATCGGGTCGTGCAGGGCGAATCTCAGAACGATTTTCACGATGAGGTAGATGAACGCCGCGATAATTGAAAGAATGCCCGTGTAAACCGGCAGCCTCAGCGGAGCGGTGGTGAATGAGATTATGCCCTCAAGCGCGTATGCGAAAAGCTTGCGGATATTCCATTTTGAAGTGCCCGTGGCTCTGTCCTCGGCAATGTAGGGCACAAACTTCGTGTTGAAGCCGACCCAGGAGAAAAGCCCCTTGCTGAATCTGAAGTATTCCTTCATTTCGAGGATGGCATCCACCATCGGGCGGCGGAAGGTTCTGAAATCGCTCGCGCCCTGCATAAACTCGGTGTCGGTGAATTTGTTGACTGTTTTGTAGAAGCCGTTTTTGAGGAAGACCATGAGGCCGTTTTCTTTTCTCGATTCCTGGAAGGCGGCAATGCAGTCATACTCCGGCTCGTTTTCAAGCATATTCACCATCTCAAGAGCGATGGCGGGGCGCTGCTGCAAATCGGCGTCAATAATTGTCACATAGTCGCCCTTCGCCTCTTTGAGGCCCGCGTACATAGCGGATTCCTTGCCGAAATTCCTTGAGAAATTCACGATTTTAACGGGGATGTCGCCGTCAAGGAGCTTTTTGAGCTCGCCTGCGGTATCATCCTTACTGCCGTCGTTGACAAACACTATTTCGTAGTCAAAGCCGGCGGCGGAAAAATCGTTTTTGACCGCCTCATAAAAGAGGGGCACGTTTCCCTGCTCGTTGAAGCAGGGCACAACAAGACTGAGCTTCATTATCTCACCTTCAACTCTTCTGCTTTGTCAAGCTTTTCCCACGGCAGGTCGATGTCCGTTCTGCCCATATGGCCGAGCGCCGCGACCTTGCGGTAAATGGGCTTTCTGAGCCCGAGTGAATCTATTATACCCTTGGGTGTAAGGTCGAATTTTTCTCTGATGAGGGCGGAAAGGTCGGTGTCCGCCATAACGCCCGTGCCGAAAGTGTCCACAAACACGGATACGGGCTCCTCAATGCCGATGGCGTAAGCAAGCTGCACCTCGCACTTGTGAGCGAGGCCTGCCGCTACCACGTTTTTGGCAACGTAGCGCGCGGCGTATGCCGCGGAGCGGTCAACCTTGGTGGGGTCCTTGCCGCTGAAAGCGCCGCCGCCGTGGCGCGCGTAGCCGCCGTAAGTGTCAACGATTATCTTTCTGCCGGTAAGGCCGCTGTCGCCGTTGGGGCCGCCGATAACGAATCTGCCGGTGGGGTTGACGTGGATTATCGTCCTGTCGTCAAGCATATCCGCGGGCACTGTGGGCTTTATGACCTTTTCGATGATGTCGCTTCTTATCTGATCGTTTGTGACGCTGTCGCTGTGCTGTGATGAAACAACAATGGTGTCAAGGCGCACGGCCCTGCCGCTCTCGTCATATTCAACCGTCACCTGAGTTTTTCCGTCCGGCCTGAGATAGGGCAGTGTGCCGTCCTTTCTCACGGCGGTGAGCTTCGCGGCGAGCTTGTGAGCCATTGAAATGGGCAGAGGCATATATTCGGGGGTTTCGTCACAGGCAAAGCCGAACATCATGCCCTGATCGCCCGCGCCGGCTCTGTCAACGCCCATTGCGATGTCGGGGCTCTGCTTGTCGAGCGCGACTATAACGCCGCAGGTGTTGCCGTCAAAGCCCTTTTCGGAGCTGTCATAGCCGATGTCGCAGATAACCTGCCTTGCTATGCCGGAAACATCGATATCCGCCGAGGTTGAGATTTCACCCATAACAAGAATCATGCCTGTGGTGATTGCGCACTCGCAGGCGACTCTGCCCATAGGGTCCTGAGCCAGAACGGCGTCAAGCACGGCGTCGGAAACGTTGTCGCAGATTTTATCGGGATGACCTTCGGTCACCGATTCGGATGTAAAGAAGTAGTGTGCCATTTTATTTTACCTTTCGTGGAATAATATATTTGTTTTCAAAACAAAAACCCGCCGAGGGTCCTCAGCGGGTGAAAACCCTTATCTTCCGGCGCTCATAAAGCGCCGCAGGAATTAGCACCTTGTAGTTAAACAGGTTGCCGGGCTTCACAGGGCCTGTCCCTCAGCCGCTCTAAATAAGGTAATTATTCTTTTTACCTGATGTATTATATATTGCCGCATATGATTTGTCAACCAAAATCAGCAAATGCAGCCAAATATTTCACGCGGGGTGTCTATGATGAAATCCGCTTTCTCTCTTTCGAGCACTTCCCTGCCCCGGAAACCCCAGGTGCATCCGATGACCGGGAGGCCCGAGTTTCTTGCCGTGAGGCAATCAACATCGGAATCGCCTATATAGATGCAGTCCGCTTTCTCCGCCCCGAGAGTTTCAATCGCTTTGAGCACTCCGTCGGGCGCGGGCTTTGGCGCGAGGGAATCCCTCTGCCCGATTATAACGTCAATTCTTTCGCCGAAAAAGCCCTTTACGATTTCTGCTGCCGCCTCTTCCATCTTGTTGGTCACAACGGCGGTTTTCAGGCCCTTTTTCTTTGCTTCGTCAAGCATCGGGATGATTCCATCATAGGGCGCGGTTTTAACCGCGCAATGAGCTTTGTAGTGCTCTTTGAAAATCGCGAGGCACTTGCCGGTGTCCTCTTCGCTTGTGCCTGCGGGCACGGAGAGCTTCACAAGCCGCGCCACTCCGTTGCCCACAAAGCATCTTATTTCATCAAGCGTCCTTGGCGGGTAACCCATTTTGCCCAGCGCGTAATTGACACTGTTTTTTAGGTCCTCAAGCGTGTCAATGAGCGTGCCGTCAAGGTCAAATATCAGCGTATTGTATTTCATGCGGATTTCAGTCTTTTATGATTTCCTTTGCTCCCGCGACAAGGCCTGCTATGCCCTGAATGTCACTGGGGATAATAATCTTGGTGCCTTTGCCGTCGGCCGCCTTCTCGAAGGACTCGAGCTTCTTCATTGTGAGGTAGCCCTCGCCGGGGTTGGCTTCGTTGATGAGGTTGATTGCCTGAGCTCTCGCTTCGCCCACTCTGATGATGGCCTGCGCCTCACCTTCGGACTTGCGGATTCTGCTCTCCTTCTCTGCCTCTGCGGCGAGAATCGCGGCTTCCTTGTCGGCCTGCGCCTGAAGAATCTGGCTCTCCTTATGGCCCTGCGCCACAAGAATCTGGCTTTCTTTCTGGCCTTCTGCGGTAAGGATTGCCTCTCTGCGCTGGCGCTCTGCCTTCATCTGCTTCTCCATCGCGTCCTGAATCTCTTTGGGCGGAAGGATGTTTTTAAGCTCAACACGGTTAACCTTGATGCCCCAGGGGTCGGTCGCTTCGTCAAGGATGCCCCTGATTTTGGCATTGATGGTGTCACGCGAGGTGAGTGTGTGGTCAAGCTCAAGCTCGCCTATGATGTTACGCAGGGTGGTGGCGGTGAGGTTTTCAATAGCCATAATGGGTCTCTCAACGCCGTATGCGTAAAGCTTCGGGTCCGTAATCTGGAAGAAAACGATGGTGTCTATCTGCATGGTAACGTTATCTTTTGTTATAACGGGCTGGGGCGGGAAGTCCACAACCTGCTCCTTGAGCGAAACCTGCTTCGCGATTCTGTCAATGAAGGGGACCTTCACGTGAAGGCCGGTGTCCCACGTGGTGCTGTAAGCGCCGAGTCTTTCAAGCACGAACGCCTTTGACTGCGGAACAACCTTGATGTTTGAAACGATAAGGATGATAAAAAGTAATAAAAGAATACCAATAATTGCATACGGCATAGTTAACTCTCCTTTACAATGGCTTTAACGCCTTCTATTCTTTCAACTGTGACTGTTTTGCCTTCCTCTATAACGGAGCCGTCTGATGAACGCGCGGTCCATACAACTCCTCCGACCTTGACCGCGCCGCTTGCGCGGATATTGTCAATGGTTTCGGTTACGACGGCGGTTTCCCCGATACATCGGTCGGCATTAAGCGCCTGGGCTTTTCGTTTGGTAATTTTCTTTACCATAGGTCTCGTTGCCGCGAGCGTTACTCCGGAAACGATTATGAACAGTGCTACCTGCAGCCAAAGAGGCGCGCCGAAAAGTGCGGCTATAAGAGCCACCAGAGCACCTGCGGCAAACCAGATGGTCACAAGCTGTGCCGTCGCTCCCTCAACTATGAGGAGCAGGACCAGCGCAACTGCCCACAGAATAATGAACTCTTTTTGCATCTGAATCACTCCTCTGTATTTATTGTAACGACAGTTTTTCTGCCGGTACTTTCAAGCTGTTCGCTTACCATGATATATACCATATTCGCGGCATATTTTCAATATTTGCTTCACCGAATTAACAAATTATTCATTATCTTTCGCGACATTTTTGTTGACGGATTGAGAGGAGCAGAATATAATGAATATAAATAATTTAAGCGCGGAGGTGAGGGCTTTGAAATACTATATCGGCATGGATATCGGCGGCACGAAATGCGCCGTTACTCTCGCGGATGAAACCTGCCGCGGTTTTGCCGCGAAAACCGTTTTTGACACCCTCACCGTAAGAGGGCCCGGAGCGATTATTGACGAGCTGATTTCGGGTGCGAAAGGGCTTATGGATGAGGCAGGCATATCCCCCGCCGACGTGATTGCCTGCGGAGTCAGCTGCGGCGGCCCGCTTGACAGCGAAAAGGGAATTATCCTCGGCCCTCCCAATCTGCCCGGATGGGACGAAATCCCGCTTGCGGATATCATAACGCAAAAGCTCGGCGTACCGTGCAGGGTGCGCAATGACGCGGATGCCTGCGCTCTCGCGGAGTGGCAGTTCGGCGCGGGCAGGGGCTGTGAGAATATGATATTTCTCACCTTCGGCACGGGCCTCGGCGCGGGGCTCATCCTCGGCGGAAGGCTTTACACGGGCTCCGGCACTGCGGGCGAAGCGGGGCATATCCGCCTTGGCGAAAACGGCCCGGAGGGCTACGGCAAAGAGGGCTCGTTTGAGGGCTTCTGCTCCGGCGGCGGCATCGCAAGGCTCGGCGCGCTTATGCTCGCGGAATACAGCGGCGAAACCATACTCAGAAACACGGTCCTTACGGCAAAGAGCATAGCTCAGGCGGCAAACGCAGGCGATGAACTGGCCGTTAAGATATATGAAAAGAGCGGCGAGATGCTCGGCAGAGGGCTTGCCGTGCTGATTGACCTTCTCGCTCCCGAAAAGATTGTTATAGGCAGCATTTTTGCGAGAAGCGAAACACTTATGAGAAGCAGCATGGAAAGAGCGCTAAAAGAAGAGGCGCTCGCGCCGGCCCTTCGGAAATGTGAGATTGTGCCCGCCGCGCTCGGCGAAGAAATCGGCGACTATGCCGCCATAGGCGTTGCAAAAGAATACGGGGAGAGCATAAAATGAGCAGATATATAAATGAAACAATCAATAATTATCCCGCGCTCGAAAAATGCCGCGGAGATATCGAAAAGGCCCTCGCGGCGATTATCGCCTGCTATGAGGGCGGCGGCAAAATCCTCTGCTGCGGCAACGGCGGCAGCAGCGCGGACTGCGACCATTTTGTTGCCGAGCTGATGAAGGGCTTTCTCAAAAAGAGGCCTCTCGGCGAAAGCGAAAAAGCGCTCTTTGAGTCCGGTTTCGCGGCGGACGGCCTGCAGAAGGGTCTGCCCGCCATATCCCTCACATCGCAGAGCTCCGTGATAACCGCATTTGCGAATGACTGCGAGCCCGCTCTCATTTTCGCACAGCAGGTTTACGCCCTCGCGGCAAAGGGAGATCTGCTCCTTGCGTTTTCAACCTCCGGAAATTCCGAAAACATTGTTTACGCGCTTGAGGCGGCCGCGGCAAAGGGAATAACCTCAATAGCGGTAACGGGCGAAAGCGGCGGCATAGCGGCTCAAAAGGCCGGAATTGCGATAAAAATCCCGGAGAAAGAGACTTACAGGGTGCAGGAGCTTACCCTGCCCGTATATCACGCCCTCGCGGCTGAAACAGAAGATTATTTTTTCAAGGAGGCCTGAAAAATGAATATACCCAGATGCGAGCATCCCAACCCCCAGTTTGAAAGAGAAAATACGGTCTGCCTCAACGGCGCGTGGGAGTTTGAATTTGATTTCGGCAATTCCCGTCCCGCCGATGAAATGGCAGCGAAAGAGAAATTTGACAAAGAGATTACCGTGCCCTTCTGCCCCGAGAGCGAGCTTTCGGGCATCGGCTACAAGGATTTTATCCCGGCCGTGTGGTACAGAAGGACTTTTGATATTCCCGCAGGGCTCACGGGCAGGGTTTTCCTGCATTTCGGCGCGGTCGATTTCCGCACAGCCGTCTATATAAACGGCAAGGAAGCGGGCGTTCACGAGGGCGGCTACACCTCCTTTGCCTTTGACATAACGCCCTTTGTGAAGGAAGGCGAAAACACCGTTATCGTAAACGCCGCCGACGACACGCGCTCCCCTCTTCAGGCAACGGGCAAGCAGAGCCTTTGGACCTATTCGAGGGGCTGCCACTATACGCGCACCACGGGCATATGGCAGAGCGTATGGCTTGAGTTTACCCCCGAAAGCTATATCGAGAATTTCAGGATTTACCCCGACGCCGCCAACTCCTCCGTTGTTATCAGCGCAAAGGTCTGCGGCAAAGGCGAATTCACCGCCTCGGCCTCTTATGAGGGCAAGCCGATGGGATCGTTCACAAAGAATGCCGCGGGCGAAATCAGCGGCGAAATAAAGCTCGCGGAAACCTATCTGTGGGAGGTCGGCTGCGGCCGCCTCTATGACCTTGAGCTGACCTTCGGCGGCGACAGAGTGAAATCGTATTTCGGCCTTCGCGACATTGCCCTTGACGGCTGCAAATTCCTCATAAACGGCAAGAGCGTTTTCCAGCGCCTTGTGCTTGACCAGGGCTTCTACCCTGACGGCATTTACACCGCCCCTTCAAAAGAGGCGCTCGCAAAGGATATAGAGCTTTCAATGGCGGCGGGCTTCAACGGCGCGCGCCTGCACGAAAAGGTGTTTGAGCCGCTTTTCCTCTATTACTGCGACAAGGCAGGTTACCTCGCCTGGGGCGAGTATCCCAACTGGGGCCTCGATCATTCCGACCCCAAGGTGACGGACGCTTTCGTCAGAGAGTGGACCGAGGAGCTTGAGAGAGACTTCAACCACCCGTCAATCGTCGGCTGGTGCCCCTTTAACGAAACCTGGGATTACGAAGGCAGGCAGCAGAGAAACCAGCTGCTTGAAACGGTATACAAAGTCACAAAAGCGCTCGACAAAACACGCCCCTGCATTGACACGAGCGGCAACTATCACGTGATTACCGACATCTACGACACGCACGATTACGAGCAGAGCGTTGATGTTTTCAAAAAGAGATATGACGACTTTGCCGCGGGCGGCGAGCTTTACGACCCGAACAACACCCCGAGGTATTCGCATTTCACGGGCGGCCTGTTCTTCATAAGCGAATACGGCGGCATCCGCTGGTCGATGACCGACAAGGGCGAAGAAGCGTGGGGCTACGGCAACGACCCGAAGACCCCCGAGGAATATATTGAGAGATACAGAGGCCTCACAGACACCCTGCTTGATAACGAAAAAATGTTCGGCTTCTGCTATACCCAGCTCTACGACGTTGAGCAGGAGCAGAACGGCGTTTACACCTATGACAGAGGCGTGAAATTCGACCCCGCGATATTCAGAGAGATTAACTCGAGAAAAGCAAAAATTGAAGATTGATACAGTTTAATGTATAAGTTAAAGCCCCGCCCTCCCGGACGGGGTTTTGAACTGATAAATGATATTATCCGGCGTGTGTAATAAATAAGTATGTAAGTATTTATTAATCAGTCTTTATATATCAGTATATATTCCGGGTAAATTTTACCGGTCTTGAAGAGTAAATTTTACCGGTCTGGAACAGTAATTTTTACCGGTCTGGAACAGTAATTTTTACCGGGACGTGAATAACTTTTCACATCTTTTTCACTTTTTATTCACGCCGCAGCAAGGTGTGTTAATTGGTTATATTATGCTCCGCATATCCCGGCGACGGGCGATTGGTAATCGCCCCTACGGTGCTTCATTCTGCATTCTGCATTAAAAAATGCCTCCCCGAAGGGAGGCGTTTTTAATATTTTACTCAGTTTTTTATTCAGCTAACTTTGAAGAACACGTCAAGGCCGAGAAGGCGGAAAGCTTTCCAGATGAGAGTGTGGAGGAAGGTAAGCACTCTGCCGAAGAAGCTGTCGCCGTGGTCTTCGTTATCGAGCGGGCAGAGGCCTTCGGGCTCGGGTTCGGGCTCGTTTTCGGTGTAAACCGCGTTTACGGTTATTCCGCCCGGGGTGAGCTCATACTCCTCCCATTCGCCTGTGAAGCCATCTTTCGCGGGTACTTCGGGCGCATCAATGCTCTCTGTTTCAACAGTATAGGTTATCTCCGCTACTGTTTCGCCGTCGGCGATGAACGTTGCGGTGTATTCAATCGGAGTGTACTGCGCGATGATTTCCATATCGCCTGCCGCGATTGTGTATTCGCTCCACTTGCCTTCGTATCCCTCTTTTTCGGGTACTGCGGGCTCATCGAGCGTTTCGGTTTCAACGGTGTATGTTCTTGTGTCAACTGTTTCGCCGTTTTCGTCAACGAAGGTCGCGGTGTAATCAATATTCTCCGTGGTGAAAACTGCAGTGTAGGTCCGGTTTTCCGTTGCCTCGGTTATTTCGGGGCTCCAGCCCGAGAAGGTGTAGGAATGTCCGTCCGAATCGCCTTTCAGAGGTGTTTCGCCTGTGTACTGCGGTGTTTCGCCGTAGGCAACCGCGCCGCTATGAAGGGGAGTGCCGTCTTCATTGATAAATTCAATAACCGGGTTGACCGTCAGCTTGCCGTCTTCGGCAATAACAAATGTTACATCGACAAAATTCGAGTTGATATTTGAGAACTGACTTGCGTCAAGGCCCATATTCTCTGTGCCGGGCTCTGTGCGTTTTGCCAGTGCCGTTCCGCTGAAAATGAAATCGGATTCTGTATAAATCGGACTGGATATTTCAACTTTATAGCCCGAAACGCTTTGCTCGCTGCCGTCATAATCCGCCGAAGCGCTGTTGCCCCTGACGGTGACTTCAACAGGTACCGGATGTACTTTCAGGCGACCGTCTGTGACGTTGAATGTGACATCGAAGTTCGGGTTTGTATTCACAAACTGATCCGCGGCAAGACCCATATCGTATATTCCCGTTTCGGCGCATTCCACCGCGGCAATGCCGCTGAAAGCGAAATCGGATTCCGTATAAAGCGGATTGGATATTGCAACATCATAGCCCGAAACGCTGTGCATGCTGCTGTCATAAGAAACGTCATAATTATGGCCCGTTATTGTGACAACTGCTTTTGCGGGTTTGATTGTCAGTGTGCCGTCAACCGCTGTAATCGTATAGTTAGCGGTAACATCCCTGTTTCCGCGCATAATCCTGTAGCCGGGGTCAATGATGTTGTTGCCCTGTGCCGTGTCGGAAACATTCGTTACGCTGCCGGTCGCTGTTGCCACGAGTGTGTCGCCGGTTAAAAGCTCGCCGCTTGTTACCTTAACGGTTTTGTCTGAATGAGCGCTGCCGTCATAGGTCCACTCACCGCTTGCGGCGGTGATGGTGATTTGTCTTTGGCCGCCTGTCATAGTCAGCTCGCCGTTTCGCATTGTTACGGTGTAATTTTCCTCATTGCCCGAAATGAAGATGTAGCTTTGCAATGTGTTTGTTACAGGGCTCTCATCCGGGTATGTGATGCTGCCGGAAACAACCGCGCTGATTGCATCGCTTCCCACAAGGCCTGTGACTTCATATCTGTCGTTGCTGTGCGCATAGCCGTCATAAGTGAATTCCGCACTCGCGGCAGTAACGGTAACGACCTTTGGCATGATCTTAAACTCTTTTTCTATGGTCTTGTGGCTTTCATCGGGAACATAACTCTCGCCGTTATCTTCCGTTTTAAGGAAAGTGATAACCGCCTTGTAATCGCCCGCATCAACGGGGTTGACAGTATCCGTTGACCAATCTTCTCCGGTCTTTTTATAATAACTTACGGTATAATCCGTAGCCTGTTTGAGGATTGTGTAATACTTTGTTTCAACAACTCCATCGTCGTTATCGAATTCCATTCTGTATTTACCCGTCTCTGTCGGGGTACCTGAGACATTTTTCCATTCCCATTTGTTGTTCTCGCCGGAATATGTATATTTGAAATATGTAGCATCTTCGCCTGCGGGAACGGTGCTGTCGCCGACAGTTACATTTACAACCGTCGGTACATGAGCGTTGCCATCGTATGTGTATGAGTATTCGCCGCTCCATGTTACTGAGACCTCCGCTTTCGCGGGCCAGTCTTCAGATGCCGCTG
>DBWO01000007.1:22911-54905 GCA_002309055.1 Ruminococcaceae bacterium UBA1236 | reverse complement strand
GAAGGGGCACTTCCCCCCTCTTGATTATGTTCATTAAAATTATATACAAATCGGGCCCCGGGGTCAATATTTTATATATAAGGTAAATTCTTTTCGTAGCTTTTCCCAATTATTAAAGATATAATTTGTATAATTTTTCAGTATATTTGTGTTCTTTTCCGAAGGATTTCCACATATTGTGGGGGTGATTTCCGGAGCAATATCCGCATTTTTCTTTGCTGAAAAAACGCGTTTTTCTCCTCTGCCCCGCGCCGTCTGCGCCCCGGAATCCGCCCGTCTGACGCGCTGTTTTTTCTCAAATCCGCCGGAAAAAACATAAAAAACCGCGGATTTGTAAAGTATAATACCTTTACATTTCCGCGGATTCAAGGTTATTTGATTTTGCTTGTTTTAACGGAAATCCGGAACTGTATGCCGGTTTTGAGGACCATTTGTAAAGCTGTTTTGCTTTACAGAGCTCTGAAATACAGCTTGAAGGAGTCGCCGTCGTCGTTTCCGAACCTGTTCAGGCACAGTCCGGCGTTCATCAGAAGGGCTCCGGAGTACACTTCGCCGCTCTCATCCTCAACATAATACTTGTCGGGGTCGAGACCTTTGAGCTTCAGATAGAATGTGTTCTGCTCGGGTCTCCTCATCACAACGCTTGTCACGAGCGCCGCCTCTTTGCTGCGCGAAACGAACATCCACGCGGCCCTGAAATCATCCCTGTCGGGGGTGATGAGGCGGTACAAATCACCGGAGTGAATCACATCATAATACTTGTGATATTCGTTGACCTGCTCCCTGATGATTTCCTTGTCTTCTTCCGTGAATTTATTGGGATCGAGCTCATAGCCGAAGGTGCCCCAGAGGGCGATGTTGCCCTTGGTTTCATAGCCCGTGCGCGGGCTTGCGGACACGTGCGCGCCCATCGTTGAGGCGGGGTAGCACATTGATGTGCCGAACTGGATGCTGAGCCTCTCAATCGGGTCGGTGTCATCGCTGCACCAGATCTGCGGAGCGTAATAGAGAATACCCGGATCATATCTGCCGCCGCCGCTCGCGCAGCCCTCAAGCAGAATGTCGGGGAAATCGGTTGTGAGACGGTTGAGAATATCATAAAGACCGAGCACATAGCGGTGGAAGGTCTCCTTCTGCCTTTCGGGGGGCAGAGCCGCCGAGCCGACCTCGGAAAGATATCTGTTGAAATCCCATTTGACATAGGCGATGTTGCTGCCCGAAAGGATGCCGTGCATGAGAGAATAAATGTAATCCCTCACATCCTCGCGGCTGAAATCGAGCACATACTGATGCCTCGCTATGCTCTTTTCCCTGCCGGGCACGTGAATGCACCAGTCGGGATGGGCTCTGTAAAGGTCGCTGTCCCTTGACACCATTTCGGGCTCAAACCAGATGCCGAATTTAATGCCGAGAGCGTTGATTCTGCTCACGAAGTCGCTGAGCGGTCCGCCGAGCTTTTCCTCGTTCACAAACCAGTCGCCGAGGGCCGAAGTGTCGTCATCCCTTGTGCCGAACCAGCCGTCGTCCATAACGAGCATATCGATGCCGAGCTCTTTCGCTCTCTCTGCGAAGGTCACGAGCTTGTCGCCCGTGAAATCCATGCCCGTCGCCTCCCAGTTGTTTATGAGAAGCGGGCGCTTGATTTTTGCCCATTTGCCTCTTATTAGATGGTCCGTGTAGAGGCGGTGGAAAATTCTGCTCATCTTGCCCGTGCCTTTATCCGAATAGACGGTGACAACCTCGGGCGCCTGAAAGCTTTCGCCGGGCCGGAGGGTCCACTCAAAGCCGTCGGGATTAATGCCCATAACGGCGCGGGTGCCGCCGAAGGGGTCCACTTCCGCGTCAAATATAAAGTTGCCGCTGTAAACGAAATTGAAGCCGTAGGCGGAGCCGAAATCCTCGCCCGCGTCCCTGTCAACAATAGCGGCGAAGGGGTTGTGATGATGGCTCGATGAGCCCCTCTTGCTGAATATGCCCTGCTTCACGTGTGAAAGCGGCGCTCTTTCAAGGCTTCTCTCTTTGAGCCATTTGCCGTAAAGGGTTATCATATCATAGTCGTGCGTGTCAAAATCAACACAGCAGCTCATAACGCGCTCAATGACGACGGCTTTGTCCGAGGCGTTTATAACCTTTACGCTCCTCGTCATAGCGCTGTATTTCTCAAACACGGTGTAGCTCAGAAGTGCCTCAACGCCCGTCACGCTGTCGCGCACGCGCACCTCAAGGGTCTGCGCCTCGCTCTCATCATTTACATAGAGGGCGGGCATATCCTCAAACGACGGCTTGCCCGCGTATATTCTGTGAGAGACATAGCGCATATCCGTCACGTTGTTGCCGTCGGCATTTCTGACGGCGATTGCGGATGACCTGAAATCGCCCGAGCCCTCTCCCGAAAACTCAAGGGGCGCGACATCCGGTGAAAACCTTGTGTTTTCTATATTGATATTGACGGGGCACTCGGAGGCAAACCAGCCCTTATCCCTGAATTCGCCCACGTTCGCGTCGGGTATCTTCGCGCCGTAATAGAGATGCACGAGATAGCCCTCATCGTAGATTTCGAATATGTAGCTTGAGCCCGCTGTGTCGAGTTTGAACAGCTTCCGCTCCTCATCATAAAAAACAGACATGTTTTTACCTCCTGTTTCAAGTCATAGCCTGCTTAGTAAATAATATTACATATTCCCCGATAATACAAGGGTATTTTTGTAATCTTTTCGCTTTACAAAGAAAATTTATTATGATATAATAAGCCGATTTATACCAAGGAGTGCCCGTTATGATTACTCCCGCTTTGCCGCAGGCTTCTTTTTCACGGGCACAGGAGCGCGGCGCATCACACATTTTTAATCTGGAAGAAGGGCGGATAAAAATGAATTACATCAGCACAAGAAACCCCGGCGTCAGAGTTTCTTCTTCCGAAGCGATTGCAAAAGGCATTTCGTCGGAAGGCGGGCTTTTCGTGCCCGAGAGCATTCCTCAGGTTACGCCCGAAGAAATCAAGGCGCTTTCGGAATGCGGTTATATTGAGCGCGCAAAAAGGATTCTCGGCAGATATCTCACCGATTTCACAGCCGAAGAGCTTGACTCCTGCGTTAAAGGCGCTTACGAAACCGGCTTTTCGGACAGTAAAATTGCCCCCGTCGTAAAGCTCGGCGAAGGCGTACACATACTCGAGCTGTTCAAGGGCCCCACCTGCGCGTTCAAGGATATGGCCCTGCAGATTCTGCCCCGCCTGCTCACCGTAGCGAGCGGCAAGGTTGCCAAAGGCATTGAGACGGTTATTCTCGTTGCCACCTCGGGCGACACCGGCAAGGCCGCGCTTGAGGGCTTCAAGGATGTTGAAAACACGAGAATTCTTGTTTTCTACCCGAGCGACGGCGTAAGCCCCATGCAGAAGCTTCAGATGTGCACCCAGGAGGGCGCGAATGTCGCCGTGAGCGCAATACGCGGCAATTTTGACGACGCTCAGAACGGGGTTAAGCGCATATTCACCGATAAAGCCATCGCCGAAAGGCTCAAAGCAAACGGCAAGGCGTTTTCCTCAGCAAACTCAATCAACTGGGGCAGACTCGCCCCCCAGATAGTTTACTATTTCTCGGCATACTGCGAGCTTGTCGCGAGCGGCGAAATCGCCTGCGGCGACAAAATCAATTTCGTGGTGCCCACGGGCAATTTCGGCAACATTCTCGCCGCCTATTACGCCAAGGAAATGGGCCTGCCAGTCGCGAAACTCATCTGCGCCTCAAACAGCAACTCCGTGCTCACGGAATTCCTCACAACGGGCGTATATAACAGAAACAGGCAGTTTTACACCACAATCTCGCCTTCGATGGATATTCTCATCTCCTCAAACCTCGAGCGCCTTCTGTACAGCATTGCGGGCAGCGAAAAGGTGAATGAATGGATGTCGCTTCTCGCGAGCGAGGGCAAATACACGGTTGACGGCGAAACGCTCGATAAAATCCGCGAAATCTTTGCCGCGGGCTGGTGCGATGATGAAGCGACAAAGGCGACCATCGCGAAAAAATTCAAGGAAAACGACTACCTTTGCGACACGCATACGGGCGTTGCCGTAACGGTTTACGACAGATACAGGGCGGAAACGGGCGACACTGCCCCCACGGTAATCGCCTCCACCGCAAGCCCCTTCAAATTCAGCGCCGCCGTGCTTGAGGCGATTGACGGAAAGCAGACGGGCCTTGATGAGTTTGAAATGGTTGAAAAGCTCGCCGCGGTAAGCGGCCTTGAATGCCCCGCCCCTCTCGCGGGTCTCAGAGACAAGCCCGTAAGATTCGGCGGCTGCTGCGAAAAGAGCGAAATGGACAAAGTTGTTTTCGATATGCTCAACATATAAGGAAATCACAAGATGTCACTCTATGCTATAGCGGACACCCACCTTTCCCTTTCAACAGGCAAAAACATGAATATATTCACCGGCTGGGACGATTACGAGAAACGCCTTGAAGCAAACTGGCGCAAGCTCGTCAAAGATTCCGACACCGTGGTGATACCGGGCGACATTTCCTGGTGCATGACCATGGAGGAGGGGCTCGAGGATTTCAGATTCCTTGACTCCCTGCCCGGCAGGAAGCTGCTTATGAAAGGCAACCACGACTATTGGTGGGCCACAAAGAAAAAAGCGGACGAATTCTTCGCGAAGTATTCGCTCAGCACACTCAACATATTACACAACAACGCTTTTACATGCGGCAATATCGCCGTGTGCGGCACGAGAGGCTGGTTTTTTGACGCGGAGAAAGACGAGGACAAAAAAGTGCTTCTGCGCGAGGCGGGAAGGCTCAGGGCGAGCATTGCCGCCGCGAAGGAAACGGGGCTTGAGCCCGTCGTTTTCCTGCACTACCCTCCCCTGACCAAAGAGCGCAGATGTGATGAGATATACGCCGTGCTTGCCGAAGAGGGCATAAAGAGGTGCTATTACGGCCACCTTCACTCATATTCCCACTTAACGGCATTTAACGGCACAAACGAAGACGGAATTGAATTCCGCCTCATCTCGGGCGATTACACGGGCTTCTGCCCCGTGCTTATCCCCGAAACAGATTAATAAATAATACTCATTGGAGGAAAATAAAATGAGCTTAGTTTCAGCAAACAAAACAGACACCAACACCTACACCATAGAGATATCGGTTACTCCCGAGGATTTTGCTGCGGCCGTGCAAAAGGCATATCTCAAAAACAGGAAGTCCATTCAGCTTCCCGGTTTCCGCAAGGGCAAAGCTCCCAGGCAGATGATTGAAAAACTTTACGGCAGCGATTTCTTCTATGAGGAAGCGCTTGAGGCAATCTTCCCCGAGGAGATTGAGGCCGCTTACAAAGAGGCGGACATCACCCCCGTTGACCAGCCCAGAGACCTTGACATAAAGCACATGAACGTTACCGAAGGCGTTGATTTCACCGTTAACGTAACAGTTAAGCCCGAAATCACCCTCACTCAGTACAAGGGCCTTGAGGCCCCCAAGGCGGAAGTGACCGTAACAGACGAAGACATCGAGTCCGAAATCAAGTTTATGCTTGACAGAGGCTCAAGAATCGTTGACGTTGACAACCGCGCCGCTCTTGACGGCGACATCACCGTTATCGATTTCGAAGGCTTTGTTGACGGCGTTGCTTTCGAAGGCGGCAAGGGCGAGGATTACAGCCTCACTCTCGGCAGCGGCCAGTTCATCCCCGGCTTTGAGGAGCAGATAGTGGGCCACAGCATCGGCGAAGAGTTTGACATCAACGTCACCTTCCCCGAGAATTACGCCGAGGAGCTCGCCTCCAAGGACGCTGTTTTCAAAATCAAGCTCAAGGAAATCAAGGTTAAAGAGCTTCCCGAGCTTGACGACGAATTCGCCAAAGACCAGGATTACGATACCGTGGCCGATATGAAGGAAGGCATCAGGGCCGACCTCAAGGCGCACAAAGAGGAGCACGCTCAGCACGATTTTGAGGATGCCGTTGTGGCGGCTCTCTGTGACAATGTTGAGGGCGAAATCCCCGACGTTATGTATGACAACAAGGCGGACGAAAGCGTTCAGAACTTTGCAAACAGAGTCGCTCAGCAGGGCCTTGACCTTGAAACATACCTGATGTATATGGGTATGGACCTTGACGCTTTCAAGGCGAATATGAGAGACAGAGCCGTTAACGAGGTTAAGTATCAGCTTGCCATCGAAAAGATTGCGGAGCTTGAGAACATTGCCGTTGAGGATTCCGAAATTGAAGAGGAATACGCGAAGATGGCCGAGAACTACGGCCTCGACGTTGAGAAGGTAAAGGAAGTTATCTCCTCCGAAATTATTGCTGAGCAGCTTAAGCTTCAGGCGGCGTCAAAGCTTGTTATCGACAACGCTGTAGCCGTTGCCCCCAAGGCGGAAGAAGAAAAGAAAGAGGAAGAGAGCGCGGAATAATCCGCTCCCCTTCCGCACATTATGAAAAGAGGTAAACGATATGCCACTCGTTCCCTATGTTATTGAACAGACCAACCGCGGCGAGCGCTCATACGACATTTTTTCGCGCTTGCTCAACGACAGAATCATAGTTCTCTCCGAGGAAATCAATGACGCCACCGCAAGCGTTGTGGTAGCCCAGCTCCTCTTCCTTGAGAGCCAGGATCCCGACAAGGACATCAGCCTTTATATCAACAGCCCCGGCGGAAGCGTTACCGCGGGCATGGCCATCTATGACACCATTCAGTACATCAAGTGCGATGTTGCCACCATCTGCATGGGTATGGCTGCCTCAATGGGCGCGTTCCTGCTTTCAAGCGGCGCGAAGGGCAAGAGATACGCTCTGCCCAACAGCGAGATTATGATTCATCAGCCGCTAGGCGGCATGCAGGGCCAGGCATCCGATATGCAGATTGCCGCTCAGCACATTCAGAGGACCAAGGAAAAGCTCAACTCAATCCTTGCCGAAAACACCGGCAAGAGCATTGACGAGATAGCTCTTGATACCGACAGAGACAACTGGCTGACCGCCGAAGAGGCAAAAGAATACGGCCTTGTCGATAAGGTTATAATCCACAGATAAACTATCACGGCACATTTTGCCGGACGGGAGATTCCATATGCCGAGAGATGACGAAAAACGCACCAGCACTCCCTCCTGCTCGTTCTGCCACAAAACGCAGGCGCAGGTAGAAAAGCTCATTCAGGGCGAGGGAGTATATATCTGCAACGAATGCGTCAGCCTTTGCAACGACATTCTTAACAAAGAGGCTTTTCAGGCCGAAACGGAGCGCAGGACAAAGTCCTTTGACGCCCTGCCCAAGCCCCACGAAATCAAAGCCGAGCTTGACAAATACGTGATAGGCCAGGACGAGGCAAAAATCACGCTGAGCGTTGCGGTTTACAACCACTACAAGAGAATAATGGCAGTGCGCGACACGGATGTTGAGATTCAGAAATCAAATGTGCTGCTCCTCGGCCCCACGGGTGTCGGTAAAACGATGCTCGCGCAGACTCTTGCCAAAATCCTCGATGTGCCCTTTGCCATCACGGACGCCACCACCCTCACCGAGGCGGGCTATGTGGGCGAGGACGTTGAAAATATCCTTCTGCGCCTTATCCAGGCGGCGGATTACGACATCGAGCAGGCGGAGCGCGGCATAATATATATTGACGAGCTTGACAAAATCGCCCGCAAGAGCGAAAATCCTTCCATCACAAGGGATGTCAGCGGCGAGGGCGTGCAGCAGGCGCTGCTTAAACTCGTTGAGGGCACGGTCGCGAATGTGCCCCCGCAGGGCGGCAGAAAGCACCCGCAGCAGGAGTTCATTCAGATAGACACATCCAACATTCTCTTTATCTGCGGCGGCGCCTTTGACGGCATCGAGCAGATAATTGAAAAGAGAATTTCGGGCTCGGCCGTCGGCTTTGAGGCGGACGTTAAGAGCAAGAAAGAATTTCAGCGCGAAAACCTGCTCTCGAAAATCGTGCAGCAGGACGTGGTGAAATACGGCCTTATCCCCGAGCTTGTCGGCAGACTGCCCGTTATCACCACCCTTAAAGACCTTGACAGAGACGCTCTTGTCAGAATACTCACGGAGCCCAAAAACGCCATCATCAAACAGTATCAGGAGCTTTTCCTGCTTGACGGCGTTGAGCTTGAGTTTGACAGCGCCTCGCTCGAGGCGATAGCCGACAAGGCAATCGAAAAGAAGACCGGCGCGAGAGGCCTGCGCTCGATAGTTGAGCAGACTCTTATGAACTCGATGTTTGACATTCCCTCCGACGCGAACGCGCAGAAGGTGGCAATCACCGCCGCGTGCGTCAATGACGGGGATGAGCCGCTTGTGCTTCACCGCGCAGAAAGCGCCGGATAATCCTTCCGGGGCAAAAAAGGCGAAAAACAAAAAGACAATAATAGGATAAAGGCTCGCAGGATTTGTTTCCTGTGAGCCTCTTTTTCTTATAAGATTAAAAGGTTAATGCGTTCAGATAATGTTTCAGAGGCTCCCGTCAAACGGGAGCCTCTGCTTTATTATACCATTATATAAAATCAAACAGATTCATCTGCGTTGATTTGGGCATGGAGGCGAAGGCGCCGTAGCTTTCGAGCACGTCCACAACGCTCTGCTGGATGCCGGTCTGAAGGCGGAAATCCTCGATTGAGAGGAATTTCTCGGTTGCCCTGTCAACGGCGTCCTGAATACTGGCGGCGGCGTTTTCACCGCAGCCGGGCACGGCGCTGAAGGGAAGACGGATTTTGCCGTCCTCAATCACATATTCCCGTGCGCGGGATTTGTAGATGTCAACGGGCAGGAATTCAACGCCTCTCGCCATCATCTCGTTTATAACCTGCAGGGAGGTGTAAACATCCTCCTCTTTCGCGCTCGCGTCCTTCGTCTTGATTTTGTAATCAAGTTCTTTCATCCTGGATTTTACCGCCTGCCTGCCGTCAAGCACGGTGCCCATTTCAAGGTCTCCTCCCCTGACGGTGAGGTATGTGGCGTAATACTCGAGCGGATAGTAGAGCTTGTACCACGCAAGACGCATAGCGGCTATAACGTAAGCCGCGGCGTGCGCTTTGGGGAACATGTATTTTATCTTCATGCAGGAGTCAAGGTACCACTCGGGCACTCCGTTTTCCCTCATAGTCGCTTTATGCTCGTCCGTGAGCAGTTTGGTGGCGTTGCCTTTTCTGACTATTTCCATAATCTTGAAGGCAGTGGATTCGTCAACTCCCTTGTGAATGAGGTAAACCATAATGCTGTCACGCGTGCCGATAACATCGGATATGGTGCAGGTGCCGTTTTTGATAAGCTCCTGCGCGTTGCCCAGCCACACGTCCGTGCCGTGGGAAAGGCCCGAAATCTGGAGCATATCCGAGAAGTTCGAGGGCTTCGCCTCCGTGAGCATGCCGAGCACAAAGGGTGTGCCGAGCTCGGGCAGAGAGAGCGTGCCGGTGGGGCAGCCTATATCCTCCGCGGTAACTCCGAGCGGCTCGGGGCTTGTGAGCATTTGGTAAAGCTTCGGGTCGCACACATCCGCGTCCATAACGGAAGTATGCGTCATATCCTCGAGGTGCTTGTACATTGTGGGAACTTCGTGACCGAGATTATCAAGCTTCAGGATGGTGTCGTGAAGCGAGTGGAAATCGAAGTGAGTGGTTCTGTGAATGGATTCGGGGTCGTCCGCCGGATGCTGAATCGGGGTGAAATCCTCCGCGTCCATATCGGACGGCACAACAACCATTCCGCCCGGGTGCTGGCCCGTTGTCCTCTTGACTCCCTGACAGCCCGCGGCGAGGCGCTCTATTTCGGCGGGGTTTATATCCGCCCTGCCTCTCTCCTCCATCCATTTTTTAACATATCCGAAGGCGGTCTTCTCTGCGACGGTACCTATCGTGCCCGCCTTGAAAACGTGAGTTTCGCCGAAAAGCTCCTCGGTGTATCTGTGCGCGTAAAACTGATATTCGCTCGAGAAGTTAAGGTCGATATCGGGTGACTTGTCGCCCTTGAAGCCGAGGAAGGTTTCAAAGGGGATGTCGTGGCCGTCTCTCACCATCGGCTCTCCGCAGACGGGGCAGTTTTTGGGCGGCATATCAAAGCCGGAGCCGTATTCGCCCTTGAGGAAAAACTCGCTGTGCTTGCACTTGGTGCAAAGGTAGTGCGGAGCGAGGGGGTTAACCTCGGATATACCTGCCGCGAAAGCGACGAATGATGAGCCGACCGAGCCTCTTGAGCCTACATAGTAGCCGTGCTCCATTGAATTATACACAAGCTTCTGGGCAATCATATAGAGCACCGCGAAGCCGTTTTTGATGATTGAGTCAAGCTCCTTGTTGAGGCGCTTTTCAATGTATTCGGGCAGGGGTGAGCCGTAAAGCTCCGTCATACGCTCGTTGCATATGCGCCTGAGCTCCTCATCCGAGCCGTCGATGTGCGGCGGATATGTGCCCTTCGGGATGGGCAGAATCTCCTCGCACTCATCCGCGATTTTCGCGGGATTGTAAATAACAACCTCTTTCGCCGTCTCCTCGTCAAGATATGAGAATTCGTCGAGCATTTCCCGGGTCGTTCTGTAATAGAGGGGCGCCTGTCTGTCCGCATCCGAGAAGCCCTGCGAGTTCATAATAATCTCGCGGTATATGGCGTCCTCTTTATCCATAAAATGCACGTCGCCCGTTGCAACTGCGGGCTTGCCGAGCTCTTTGGCAAGGGCAATTATCTCCCTGTTGATGTCCTCGAGCTCCTCAACCGAGGAAACCTCGCCCTTTTCAATCATAAAGGCGTTGTTGCCGTTGGGCTGAATCTCGAGATAATCATAGTTTTCCGCGATTTTAACAAGGTCGGCGTGCCTCTTGCCGGCGAGCACCGCCCTGTAAAGCTGGCCCGCCTCGCAAGCCGAGCCGACAATGATGCCCTCCCTGTGCTTTTTGAGCTCGCTCAGGGGTATGCGCGGATTCCTGTGGAAATACTGAAGGTTTGAAGCGGTGATCATCTGATAAAGATTCTTGAGACCCTTCCGGTTTTTCGCGAGCAGGATAATGTGATAGCTCTTGAGTTTCTTCGGGTCGGGCTTAATCTTATCATTGATTTCGCTTATATTGCGAATTCCCATCGCTTCAAGGCGGGTGACAAGCTTCTCGAAAATAAGGCCGAGTATCCTCGCGTCCTCATCCGCCCTGTGATGGTCAAAGCCGGGCAGACCGAGGTCCGCGGCGACGGTGTCGAGCTTGTAATTCTTCTTTTTGGGCGTGAGAAGCGCCTGGGCGATAAGCAGGGTATCGATATGCGTGTAGTTATATTCGATGCCGTTTCTGTCACATACGGCCTTCATAACATCCGTATCAAAGGTGGCGTTGTGCGCAACAAGCACCGCGTCCGGCGTGCAGAACTCAAAGAATTTCCTGACCGCCTCCGCCTCTTTGGGAGCGCCCGCTACCATATCGTCGGTAATGCCCGTAAGCTCAACGATTTTTTCGGGAATGGGTCTTTCGGGGTCAACGAAGGTGCGGAAAGAGCCCTTTTCAACTCCTCCCACATATTTGACCGCGCCGATTTCCGTAAGGCGGTCTGAGCCCGTGCGAAGGCCCGTTGTTTCAACGTCAAACACAACGAAGGTGCCGTCAAGCGGCATATCCCTGCCGCCGTTTACGGCGGTCACGGAGTCATCAACAAGATAGCCCTCCATACCGTAGATGATTTTTACGTCCGTGTCTTTTGACGCCGCGGCCGCCTCGGGGAACGCCTGCACCACGCCGTGGTCCGTTATGGCAATGGCCTTGTGCCCCCATTTTGCCGCTCTGTTTACGAGAGCTTTCGCGCTTGTGATGCCGTCCATCTGCGACATATTTGTGTGCAGGTGAAGTTCAACGCGCTTTTCTTCGCTGTCGTCCGTCTTTTCCATTTCCTCAATCTGCACTATGGAATTCGCCTTTATGCAGAAGGTCTTGATATAGTCATCATATTCGATATGGCCCCTCACGAGAATCACGAGGCCGTTTTTGAGGCTGTCCGCCAGAAGGGCGCAGGCCTCGCTCGTGTCAAACACCTTCACGGTGAAGGAATTGGTTTTATCGGTTATGTTGAATTTGATTATCTTGCGCTTGCCGTCCTTGGTATCCCTGATATCGAGGGCAAACACTTTACCCCAGACGGTAACGTTGCCGTCATCAATCGATATGCCCGAGAGGGGTACCGGCTTGCCTTTTATCGGGCGGCCGAAAAGCACTCTTGCGTTTGAGAGCGAGATGGGCAGGTCGTCATATTCCCGCTTCGCCGCTTTCTTCTTTGACTCGCCGGAAAGCGCGGGCATCTCTATCTTAACGTTTTTGCTCTGCATCTCTTTATATTCGGGCGAATCAAAAACAACGCCGTTATCGCCCTCGATTGTAACGTTGATATTTTTATCAAAAAGGCGGAGCAGGGCTTTTTCGACCTCTTTGTCCATGCCGAGCTCAAGCAGCAGGGCTTTGCCGCTCTCAACCGTGATAACGAGGTTTTCGCCCGTGAGCTCAAGATGCGCTCCGTCAAAGAAACCGTTTACAAGCGGATTTCTGCTCTTGATATCGGCAAGTATATCCTCAAAAGCGGCCGTATCCGGCTCGAGCCCGGGAAAAACAAGGTCAAGATGAGCCCCGCCGATACCGAGCGATCCGGTCAGCGCTTTTTCGATTGCCTCTTTGTCGGCAAATTTTATGTAACGGGGCGAGCGCGCCTTAGCGCTGAAAACCCGGGCATCCTCGTCAAAGCTGATGCTCTCGGTCACAGCGCCGTCAATGAGCGCTTTCTGCTCATCGCCGAGAAACTCCCCTATAAAAAATTTCAGTTCATTTGAAGACATTTTCTAACCTATCCTGTATCTCTTATTATCCTAAATTTTCAATCTCTTTCATAAGCGCGTCAACGGCTTCGCTTTCGGGCACCTTGCGTATGATTTCGCCCTTGCGGAAAATGAGCGCTTCGCCCTTTCCGCCGGCAATGCCTATATCCGCCTCTCTCGCTTCGCCCGGGCCGTTTACTATACAGCCCATAACGGCAACTTTAATATCTTTGTCACAGCCCTCAAGGCGCTTTTCAACCTCTTTGGCGAGGTCGATGAGGGAAATCGCCGTCCTGCCGCAGGTGGGGCAGGAAACTATCTGCGGCCCTTTGCGCAGACCGAGCGCTTTGAGAATGTTTATGCCCGCGGCGACTTCTTTAACGGGTGAGTCGGTCATCGAAACCCTGATTGTGTCGCCTATCCCCTCCGCGAGGAGCGAGCCGATGCCGATTGATGATTTGATAAGGGCGCTCTCGTATGTGCCCGCCTCGGTAACTCCGAGGTGAAGCGGATAGGAGCACCTTTCGCTCACAAGGCGGTATGCCTGCATCATCGTGATAACATCGCTTGATTTTATCGAAATGACGATATCGTCAAAATCAAACTTTTCAAGCAGCGAGGCGTGGTAAAGCGCGCTCTCGGTGAGCGCCTGCGCCGTGGGGGCGCCGTATTTTGCGAGTATGCTCTTTTCGACCGAGCCGGAGTTAACGCCTATGCGTATGGGTATATTCTTTTCCCTGCATTTGTCCGCAACGGCCTTAACTCTGTCATCAGAGCCGATGTTGCCGGGATTTATGCGGATTTTGTCAACACCCGCGTCCGCGCAGGCGAGAGCGATTTTATAATCAAAGTGAATGTCCGCCACTACCGGAACGGAAACGTTTTCCTTGAGCGCCTCAATGAGTTTCACATCCTCAATCCGGGGCACCGCCGCCCTGATGATATCGCAGCCCGCCTTTTCAAGCTCCTTTGCCTGAAGCACGCTGCCCTCAATATCATAAGCGGGTATATTCAGCATGGACTGCACCGTTACGGGGCTGCCCCCGCCGATGAAAACACCGCCCGCGCAAATTTTCTTTGTGATTTTTCTTTCCATGATTATCCCTTTATCAGTTTCCATATATCGCTGAATGAAACAAAAGCCATAAGCGCGAGCAGCAGCACCATGCCGACCGCGTGCACCCATCCCTCAAACTTGCGGGGCACCGGCTTTCTCGCAATCATCTCAATGAGGATGAAAAGCAGTCTGCCGCCGTCAAGCGCGGGAAGAGGAAGCAGGTTGAAAAGGCCTATGTTTATCGCGATAAGCGCAAGAAGCACATAGAGGAAGGTGAAATCCGTATCCTTTACGCTTTCGGATGCCGCGTCCGCGATATAGTTCACCGTGCCTATCGGTCCGCTCAGGTCGCTCACGTGATATTTGCCCGTTATCAGGTCAAAGAGCGACACATAAACGAGCCGGGCATAAGAAATCGAGGTCTTTATGCCGTTTGGTATCACCGTCTTGAACGAGGGCTCAACGCCCACTATGATGAAGTCGTAAACTATTATAAGCCGTTTTTCGCCGTTAATCTCCGTTTCCTCTGTCTTGAATTTTATGCCGTTGAGGTTAACCTTTTCGCCGTTTCTTTTAACTACAAGGTCAAACACGCCGTCGTCATCCGTTGACATAAAATAGGAAACGTCATAGTCCGAATAAACTTTTCTGCCGTTGATTTTGTAAAGCTCGTCATCCTTCTGAAGGCCCTGCGTATTGCTCACGGCGTCTTCGGTGAAGGAATGGATTTTCGGAGTGCCTATGAGGTCGTTGGATGTGCCGAGCATAATCATAACGATGATTATGCCCATTATGATGTTGACCACGCCGCCCGCCGCGACGATGATGAATCTTTGCCACGCCTTCTTGTTGCAAAACGCGCCCTCATCCTCGCTCTCGCTGTCTTCGCCCTCCATGGCGCAGTAACCGCCTATGGGGAAAACGCGAAGGGCGTAAGTGGTGTCTTTTTTCTTGAATTTGAATATCGCGGGGCCCATGCCCATGGCAAACTCGTTTACCTTGACGCCGAATATCCTGGCAAAAATGAAGTGACCGAGCTCGTGGAAAAATATGAGCAGACCGAAAAAGAATATGGCAACAAGGAAAGGCCACACTTTGCCCCATACGGTCCCTATTGATAAAGTCTGAATAAAGCTCATCGGCGTTACCTCTCTTCCCTGACGGCCCTGTCTGTCTCAAGCACGTCCTCAAGCGTGTATTCACCCGTGGGCAAATTCATTTCAAGGGCTCTGCCCACACTCTCCTGAATGTCGGTAAAGCCGATTTTGCCCTGACGGAAAAGCAGGTTTGCCTTCTCGTTCGCGGCGTTGACTGCGGCAGGGTAAAGCCCGCCCTTTGAAAGCGCCTGTCTGCAGTAATCCATGCACCTGAATGTGTCATTATCCGGCTTTTCAAAGGTGAGCGATGCGCAGGCGGCAAGGTCAAGCTCCGCCGCCGGGCTCTCAAACCTGTCGGGATAAGTGAGAGCGTACTGAATGGGTATGCGCATATCGGGCACGCCGAGCTGAGCGATAACGGAATTATCCTCATACTCAACGAGTGAATGCACTATGCTCTGCCTGTGCACGAGCACGTCGATTTTTTCGGGCGCCATATCAAAAAGCCACGCCGCCTCTATTATCTCGAGCCCCTTGTTCATCATTGTAGCAGAGTCGATGGTTATTTTTGCGCCCATTGACCAGTTCGGGTGAGCGAGCGCCTGCTCGGGGGTTATGTCTTTAAGCTCGTCCTTCTTTTTCCCGAAAAACGGGCCGCCCGAAGCGGTGAGGATGAGCTTCTTTACCTGCTTTTTATCCCTGCATCCCTGAAGGGACTGGAAAACCGCGCTGTGCTCGGAGTCAACCGGCAGAATGGCAACGCCCTTTGCCGCGGCTCTGTCCGTAACGAGTTTTCCGCCCGTCACAAGGCTCTCCTTGTTCGCGAGGGCAAGCGTGCTGCCCGCGTCAATTGCGGCAAGGGTGGGCTCAAGGCCCGCGATGCCGACGATGCCGTTTAGCACCGCGTCCGCTCCCATGGCGGCGCACTCTTTGACACCCTCCTTGCCCGAAAGCACTTTTACGGATGTGTCCGCCACCTTTATTTTAAGCTCCCGCGCCTTCTCCTCGTTTGCCACGGCGGCGTAGGCGGGGCTGAATTCTCTTATCTGATTTTCAAGAATGTCGATTCTCCCGTTTGCGGTAAGAGCGGTGATTTTATATCCCCTCAGCCTTGCCACATCCAGCGCCTGCACGCCTATAGAGCCGGTGGCGCCGAGAATACACAGTGTTTTAACCATTCTTTATACTTCCTCTTGTCACTGTAAATCGGAAAAAGCAGAGCCCGCATCCGTTCTCTGCAATTCCTTCTGTTATTTAACAAATGCTTCCGTCATAAGCCTTACGATGATATATGTTGCCGGCATGGAGAAAAGATAGGAATCTATTCTGTCCATAGCGCCGCCGTGCTCGGGGAAGAGCGTGCCGTAATCCTTCACGCCGAAATTCCTCTTGATGACGGAGGCGGCAAGATCGCCGCACATACCCATTATGCAGATAACGGGCACAAAGATGAGCACCATCCACCATTTGATTGTGTCGAAGTGGAAAAACCATTTGTTGAATATCGCCCAGGAAATGAGCGACGAAACTGTGGTGCCCACAACGCCGCCTATCGCGCCCTCAACGGTTTTCTTGGGGCTGATGTTGGGGGCGAGCTTATGCTTTCCGAACGCCATGCCCGAGAAGAGGGCGAATGTGTCGCAAAGCCACGCGCAGAACATTGCCGTGAGTATCACGAAAACCTCGCTCGATTTGCTGTAAACCGAGGGGTATTTATCCATAAACTCGTAGGTGAAAGTAAGGCACGAGGCGGAAACAGGTATCGCGATTGAAGCGAAAAGACCCATCGCGGCGTTTTCAAACTTGGTGTAATCATAACACTTGAGCAGTATTATGAGCACGGCGAGCACATAGATGCCCGTGATAACGCCGGGCGCAACCTTGATGTATCTCTCAAGGTCAAAGCCGATATAGAGGGGCACGCAAGCGGCAAAAATCATATTCACCCTTGTCATAATCTTGTTTTTGCACTGTGACACGCCCATGATTTCGTGCACGCAGAGCGCGCTGAAAAGGGCTATCACTATGCTCACAAACGCCCCGTAGCCGTAGCCTATCCCAACGAGCAGGCCTATGGCAAAAATGGCGCATACAACGCCGACTATTACTCTTACAAGCATAATTGTTACTTCCTTGTCTGTTTTTATACCCCGCCGTAACGCCTGTTTCTGCGGCAATAGTCAAGTATTGCCCTGTCAAGGTCGTCGGGGGTAAAATCGGGCCACATTATATCGGAATACCAGAATTCCGAATATGCCGCCTGCCATATCATAAAGTTTGAGAGCCGGTATTCGCCGCTCGGCCTTATGATAAGGTCGGGGTCCGGCTGACCCGCTGTGAAAAGGCGGGATGAAATGTCATCCTCGGTAATGCTGCCGGGATTCATTTTTCCGCTCTTTATTTCTTTCGCAATTTCCTTCACCGAGTGAAGGATCTCATCTCTTCCCCCGTAGTTTATGGCCAGGTTAACGGTCATCACCTTTTTGTCGGCGGTGCCGCGCTCGAGCTTTTCCATCCTGCTGACTATGTCGGACGGGAGCCCGCTCTTTTCGCCTATAAGATGAAATCTGAGACCTCTCTTCTCATTCTCCGACTCTCTGGAATTCGCTTCGTCAAGATAATCCCTGAAAAGCTTCATTATGGCCCTCACCTCTTTGGGCGGGCGCTTCCAGTTTTCGGTGGAGAATGCGTAAAAGGTCATATATTCTATTCCGAGGTCCGCTCCGTAATTGCATATCGTGCGGAAGGCGTTAGCGCCGGCTTTGTGGCCCTCCGAGCGCTCGAGCCCTCTGCTCTTCGCCCATCTGCCGTTGCCGTCCATAATTATGCCTATGTGCCTCGGGAGCACTATGCCCTGTTTCTCTTCCTGCGTCATAATTTCTCCGAAAAAACACCCGCCGCAGGATAACTGACCGCGGCGGGATGCTGTGATTAAAGGGTCATTATTTCCTTCTCTTTTTCGTCCGCTGTCTTGTCAATGTTCTTGATGGCCTTGTCGGTCATATCCTGTATCTCTTTTTCGGCATCCTTAAGGTCATCCTCGGTTATCTCGGAGGCCTTCTCCATCTTCTTCGCCTTTTCAATAGCGTCTCTTCTGATGGAGCGGATGGCAACTCTGGAATCCTCCGCCATCTTGCGGACATCCTTACTCAGCTCTTTACGGCGCTCCTCTGTGAGAGCGGGGAAGATGAGGCGGATGGTGTTGCCGTCATTCTGGGGGTTGATGCCGATATCGGAGGCAAGTATGGCCTTTTCGATAGCGCCGATGGTGCTCTTGTCCCAGGGCTGGATGTTGAGAATTCTCGCCTCCGCCACGGATACCTGAGCCATCTGGTTGATGGGGGTGGGTGTGCCGTAATAGTCAACTCTTATCTTGTCAAGCACGGCGGCGTTTGCCCTGCCCGCTCTGAGCTGAGAATAATCGGCGTTAAGGATTGACTGTGTTTTTTCCATCTTTTCTTCTGTGGTTGTGAATAAGGTATCGAGATCCATATTTATCCTCCTTTTAATCAGCTGACTAATGTGCCTATGTTTTCACCCTCGACGGCTCTGATGATGTTGTCAAAATCGTTGAGATTGAAAACGAGAATTTTCATATTGTTTTCACGGCAGATTGAGAAAGCCGCCGCGTCCATAACCTTGAGATTCTTTTCGACCGCCTCGTCGAGCGTGAGCGTGTCGTATTTGACGGCATCGGCAAACTTGTTGGGGTCCTTGTCGTAAACGCCGTCCACATTTGTGGCCTTGAGTATTACGTCCGCGCCGGTTTCAACCGCCCTGAGAGCAGCACCGCTGTCGGTTGAGAACATGGGGTTGCCCGTGCCCGCGCCGAAGATGCAGACCTTGCCTTCGCTGAGGTATCTCACGGCTCTGTCCTTCATGTAGTATTCCGCGAAGGGCTCCACATTGACCGCGGTAAGCACTCTCGCGTCAACGCCCATCTGCATGAGGGTATCCTGAAGCATAATGGCGTTCATGACCGTTGCGAGCATACCCATATGGTCCGCTTTGGTCCTGTCCATCTCGCCGCTGCTTCTGCCTCTCCAGAAGTTGCCGCCGCCTACTACTATGCCTACCTGCACTCCCGCGTCGGAGAGCGCCTTTATTTTTTCGCATACGCTCTTTACTATGTCGTAATCGTAGCCCGTGCCCTTTTCTCCGGCGAGCACCTCGCCGCTGACCTTGAGCAGAATGCGCTTAAATACCGGCTGCATGTTAACCGACCTCCGTTTCTCTCCGGACCCTCGGCCCGGCTGTCATTCCGTATTATTTTATATTATTTCGGCATTTATGTAAAGTACTTTATCAAAAACAGACAAAAAAATTCACATATTCCTTGCTATTGACGGGGCAATAAGTTATAATATGGTGACATTTCCGAAAGGAGGTTTTGCATTGGAAAACCTCATAAGAAGAAACACTCCCGAAATCGCAGATATGTTTGAACTGCGCGAAATTGAGCCCGCGCAGGGCAAAAACACATATGATGTTTTTTGCGAAAACGGAAAAATAGTTGTCTGCGGGGACTGCAAAATCAGTATGGCAATGGGCTACTATGCCTATCTTAAAAAATACTGCGGAGTGAACCTCTCTCACTGCGGCAACACCGAAATCTCAGTGAGCGAAGCCCCCCTATTTGAAGGGCATATAACCAAGGTTATCCCTCAGCAGAAGAGAGCTTATCTCAACTACTGCACGCTCGGCTATTCCGCCGCCTTCTGGAAATGGGACAAGTGGGAGAAAGAGATTGATTTCATGGCGATGAACGGCATCAATATGCCGCTCTCCGTTGTGGGCAGCGAAGCCGTGTGGTACTACACCATGAGGGACTTTACCTACAGCGAAAAAGGCGCCCTCTCATTCTTGAGCGGCCCCGCCTACTGGCCCTGGCAGCTGATGACGAATTTTGACTCGTTTTTCAGCCTTGCGGATGTAAAATACATCGAGAGCCGCGCGAAGCTCGGCAAGCAGATAATCGACAGAGAGGTAGAGCTCGGTATGACGCCCATTCAGCAGGGCTTCTCCGGCATGGTGCCCAAGAGCATTTCGCGCCTCTACAAAAAAATCCGCATCACGATGGCAAAATCGTGGTGCAACTTCCCGGTGACATATCAGCTTGACCCGACCGACCCCGTTTTCAGAAAATTCGGAACGGCCCTGCTTGAAAAACAGAAACAGCTTTTCGGCGCGTTTCACTATTACGCCTGCGACCCCTTCCACGAAAATGAACCCGTTATCAAAGCGAGAGACTACCTCTTCAAGGTGGGCAGGGCGATTGACAATATGTACAGCGACTTTGACCCCGACTCCGTATGGGTTATGCAGAGCTGGTCGCTGCGCGAGCAGATAATCAGAGCCGTGCCCAAAGGCCGCCTGCTTGTGCTCGACATCGACGGCTCAAAGCACGAAAAAACCGATGAGTTTTTCGGCCACGATTTCATCCTGGGCAACATTCACTCCTTCGGCGACAGAAACACGCTGCACGGCAGCATAAAGGCGCTCGCGGATAACGCTTATCTCGATGTGAAAGCCGAAAACTGCGTGGGCACGGGCCTTTTCCCCGAAGGAATTTTCCAGAATCCGCTGTATTATGACCTCGCGTTTCAGATGCTAACCGAGGGCGATAAAATTGACCTTGACGCCTGGCTTGACGATTACGCGCGCCGCCGCTACGGCAGCGATGAGCAATGCCTTAAAGACGCTGTTAAAGCGCTTTACGCCTCGTGCTACAGCGAAAAATGCACGGGCAGAGAGACGGGCTCCGTCATATGCCAGCGCCCGTGCACCGAGCACACCCACACCGCGCCGAATGACGTAAAGGAAATTAGATACGACAACAAGGTGCTTTTCTCCGCGCTTCAGAACCTGCTCAAAGCGGAAAACGCCTGCACGGACGGCTACAGATACGATGTGTGCGACATCACGAGGCAGGTGCTCAGCAACCGCTGCTCAGAGCTTTACGAAAGCGCGATGGAAGGCTTCAACAAGCGCGATGTAAAAATATTCGAGCGCTCGTCAAACGCCTTCCTCAAAATCTGCGACGAGCTCGACGAGCTCCTTCAGACAAGACCCGAGCTCACCCTCTACGAACATCTCAGAGAGGCGGGAGAGGCCGCCTTCAACGACAAGGAAAAAGAAAACTTTGAGCTCAATCTGCTCACACAGCTCACTGTCTGGGGCCCGCTTGCAACCACGGTGAATTACGATTACGCCTGGAAGGAGTGGGGCGGTCTCATAAAGACTTACTACGCAAAACGCTGGCAGAGTTTCTTCGAGAAACTCGCCCTCGAATTCCCGAAGCGCGGCAAGTTTTCGACCGTGACCAAAAAACAGCATTGCGAGCGTAACATCTACCTCGGAAGTCCGTTTTATAAAAGCTACGCAGAGTTTGAAAGAAAATGGCTCTCAACCGTCGACCCCGAAAAGCCGAATGACCTTGACACACTCGAAACCGCAAAATCCCTCGCGGAAAAATACGAAAAAATTATATGCGCGGAGTCTGTTTAAGAATAAATTATTTACAAATATATTAAAACCACCCGTCATGCGGGTGGTTTTTTTATAAACTGCGGATTTATTCTCACGCTATCGCGCTTTCGGGGGCGGGGTCATTGCGTTTCACGATTTTTATTTCGCCCGTTGAGCCGTTGAGGCTCACGATGTCGCCCGTTTTAATCGCGGTCATCAGGTTTTCAACTCCGACTACCGCCGGTATGCCGAGCTCCCTTGAAATTATCGCCGTGTGCGAGAGCAGGGAGCCCTTTTCGCTTATAACTCCCTTCGCGCTCGCGAGCAGGAAGACCCATCCGGGGTCGGTCATCTTTGTCACAAGGATTTTATCGCGCGCGTTTTTCACGCTTCTCACGTTTTCAACCACAAGCGCCTCGCCCGTGACCTCGCCGTCGGAGCAGGGTATGCCGCTGAGCTCGTCCTTGTCGGTCACGATTTCGCAGGTGCCTACCGAGCGGTGATTCTTGTCAAACTCCTTATCGCTGAACACAATACGCGAATAGGCGGGCAGGAGGGCGTAGAGCGAATACTGCTTCTTGCGGCTTCTCACCGTTTCCTTCATCGGGGCGGGTTTTTCCGCGAGAGTCCTGAGCTCTTCGAGCGTGAGATAAAACACATCGTTTTTCTCCTCAATGATTCCGCTTTCGCAGTATGCTTCTCCCAGGCGGAGCACCGCCTCACGCACGAGGCCGAAAATGCGGCTCCTGTTAAGGCGCGATTTTTCACGGTGCATAATTCCCGCGCTCGCCCTGCGGCTGAGAAACGCGGTGACGGGGTCCTTTGCTATGTGGGGCACCTGCGCCTGCATATTCGCCTGCATTGAAGCGAGCTTTTCCTTATCCTGCCTGTACTCGTCGATTTTCTCATCGAGCATTTCCGGGCAGGTGCGGTAGGTGGGTGTTTCCAGCTTTAATTCCTCGGGGCATCTGTCGCCGAAAAGCTCGGTGTATTCTGCCTTGCGGCGCTCAAATTCCTCTCCGGTGAGCGAATCCTTATCCGCGGCGAGCTTCACCATCTCGCGAATGGGGTGCATGCTCTCAATATTTGTAATGCCCGAAATATAAGCGTTCGCGGCGGATTCGTTCTCCGGCATCTTCTTTCTGAGGCGGTGCTTGAGAATGCCCGTAAAGAGGAACGCGTACATATCATTGAGAAGGGTGAGGCCCCAGTCGGAAAGTATTTCTTTCTCTATCAGGTCATAGAGTTCAAATATTTCGGAGGGTGTCATTTCCCTGCTGAGTTTTTCCTTAGCCTTGCGGTTGATGCTGTCAAACTTTTCGTGCAGTTTTTTCATATTGCGCGGGGCGGCGAAAAGCTCCCTCACGGTGTTAAAGCATATCTGCGCCCTGAAAAAAGGCGAAACGGAGGCCGAGGGCTTAAACGCGTCCTTATATTTAACTCCGACAAGTTCCTGCCAGATCGGCATAAACTTTTTGCGGAAGGGCAGGCAGTTGATAATCTCGTACCAGTTGCTTATTTTGTAGTAAATTCTGCCGTTGGCGCAGCCCACGGTGTTGCCGAAAACGGGGCGGAGTTTGTTAAGCTCCTTCTCGTTTTTGAGAATCCTTCTGCCGGCGCTGCCGAAAACGCCCTCATACACGCTGTGCACGAATGAAGCTGTCAGCGGCAAACTCAGCCCGGGGTAGCTCTCAACGATATTGCTGTTGTCAAAAATCAGCGGGTGTTTATCATTCACCGTTGTGATGGGGCGCGCCTGAAGGATGAAGCACACGCCGTCCTTTACGGCAAACTCAATATCGAGGCAGGGCCCGAAAAGCTCGCAGATTTTTTCGGAGAGCGAAATAAGCTCCTCAACCGTATCGCGCGGCAGCAAATCCTCCGCGCCCTCGTAGTAATAAACCCTGTCGCTTGTGTTGTAGTAGTAGGCGGTGGTGTCAATCCTGTCCGAAACCACGTTTTCGCCGAGACCTCTGCCTGCGATAATCACGCTCTCGTTGAGAATTCCCTGCGGATTCGCCGTGAAAAGCACGCCCGAAACATCGGAATCAACCATTTTCTGCACAAGCACGTTCATGCCGAGCGAGTGGAGATCCATTTTGTTTCTGAGCATATATTCTATTACATTCTCATTGAAAAGCGAGCAGAGGCAGTCCGTGATGCGGTCATTGATTTCGTCTGCCGGCACATTGAGGTAGGTATCAAACTGGCCGGCGAAGCTGTGGTCCGCGCCGTCCTCAACTCCGCAGGATGAGCGCACGGCGTAAAGGCCGTCTTTATCGTCCGCCTCGAAAGAGAGGTTTGCGTATTCGCGCACAATCGCCTTGAGAAGAGGGCTCCTGACATTTGATTTGAGATACCGGGTGGTGTCTATTTCGGCGTGCAGTTTTTCGGTGTCCGTAATGATAGAGTCAAACGGGAGGGCGGTGAATTCCGGCACGGGCAGGCCCGCGGCCCTCATCGTTTTAAGATTTTCGATTTTACTTCCGAGATGCATAATGAAAAGCTCCTTTCTGTTTGTGCTTTAAGTTTACACCCCGGGCGATTAAGATAAAACTACGCGGCACATTATCTTTTGCTTAAGAATTTCTTAACAGCGCATTACGGCGCAAGAGCCGCTTATTATTAAATTCAGTATTGATTTATTATAATGTACTGTGTTAAAATATATAAAATTATTTTGGAGTAATGTTTCCTTATGAGAGGCGGTGAAACCGTGGGCAGAATACTTGTAGCAGATGACGAATCCCTCATACGCAGGCTTGTCTGCGATTTCCTTAAAAAGTCCGGCTACGAAACCGTTGAGGCGGTTGACGGCAAAGACGCCATAGATAAATTCAACGCGTGCGACGATATAAGCCTTGTCGTGTGCGATATCATGATGCCCGAATTCGACGGCTGGGAGGTTACGGCGAAAATCCGCGAAAAGAGCAGGGTACCCATCATCGTGCTCACTGCCCGCACGCAGGAGTTTGATGAGCTGCATTCGTTTGAGTCGGGCGCGGATGACTTTGTGACAAAGCCCTTCAGCCCCACAGTGCTCGTTAAAAGGATTGAGGCGCTCTTAAAGCGCTCCGCCGCTGCCGCAAACGACACAAGCGGCGAGATAATCACCGTTGACGGTCTCTCGGTAAATCTCCCCTCTCACACCGTGACAATCGCGGGGGCTGAGGTTGAGCTTACCGCCAAGGAATACGAAGTGCTCGTTAAGCTCATTTCAAAGCCCGGGCGCATTTATTCAAGAGACAATCTGCTTGACAGCATCTGGGGCGTTGACTTCACGGGCGACTCCCGCACGGTTGACTCTCACGTTGCCCGCCTGAGAACAAAGCTCGGCGAATGGGGCAACACGCACCTTAAAACAGTTTACGGCGCGGGCTACAAGATTGAGGTGAACAAAACTTGAAATCTCCGGTTAAACTTGTCAGCGGCAAGGTCAGAGTCAAGCTGTTTGCCGTGCTGCTCGCGGTGCTCGCTGTGTTTCTTATAGTTATTAACCTGCTGTCATATCCCCTGCTTATGCGCACCTTCACAAACAGCACTTACCGCGAAATGAGAAACATCGCGAACGCGGTGAATTCCCTTGTGCCTGACCCCACAACCTATTACATCGACCTTTTCGCCATGGCGAAAAACCACAATATGGATATAGAGATTACCGGCGATGAGGGCTACCTCGTCTATACGACGGTCGGCTCCGGCTCCGCTCTGAGCAGCGAGCGTTTCTCGTCCTCGGGCGTTACCTCCTCGCAGTATTCCTCTATGCAGGACAGCGGCAACAGCAAGACCTACGGCCTTAAAAATCTCGAAATCAAAAAGAGAGTCGCTACGAGCGCGGATTATTTCGTTTATGTAGGCGACCTGCAGGAGGGCGAAAAGCTCTACATCTACTACGCGGTCGCGAGCGTTAAAAGCGTTGTTGAGACGGCGGACAGAGTTTATTCTGTTTTCAGTATCGCGGTCGTAACGCTTCTCGGCGTTGTTTTCTTCATCATCGTTTCAAGGTTTATCAAACCCGTTGAGGAGATGAACAACGTCACAAGGGATATGGCTCAGCTCAACTTTGAGCGAAAGTGCAACGACTACGGCTCGGACGAAATAGGCGAGCTCGGGCGGAGCATCAATATCCTCTCAAACACGCTTGACACCACCCTTGACGACCTCAAGGATAAAAACGAGCAGCTCGAAAAAGACATTGAGCTGCGCCTCGCGCTTGATAACGCGCGCAAGTCATTCATCAGCAACGTTTCTCACGAGCTTAAAACCCCCATCGCCATCATCTCCGGTTACGCGGAGGGTCTCTATGAGGGCATAAGCGGCGACCCGGCGGTTATCCGCGAATACTGCGGCATAATCAACGAGGAGAGCAAGAAGATGAATGACCTCGTGCTTGAGCTTCTCGAGCTCTCAAAGCTTGAAAGCAAGGCGGCCTCCTTCGAGCCCGAAAGCTACTGTATCGGCGAGGACGTGCGTTCTCTGCTCGAGCACCTCACCCTCCAGACGGACAGCGCCGGCATCAAGGTCATAAACAAAGTGCCCGAAGACCTCATGTGCTACGCGCAGAAGGATAAGATTGAAATAGTTTTAAGAAACTATATAACAAACGCCATTTCACACTGCTCGGGCGAAAAGCGCATAGTGATAAGCTCGCGCGATTTCGGCAAGAGCACCGAAATTTCCGTGTTCAACACGGGCGAAAACATTTCGGAAGAGGATATCGGCGAAATCTGGGACAGCTTCTACAGGGCGGACAAGGCTCACGGCAGAAGCGAAAACAGGTTCGGCCTCGGCCTCTCTATAGTCAAGAGCATTATGGAAAACCACTCCTGCCACTACGGCGTTGAAAACACGGAAGCCGGTGTCAGGTTTACATTCGAAGTACCTAAGGACAAGAGTTACTATGACAAAGACGAAGCGTAAAAAAGGAAAAGCTCTGCGTTGCGCGGCACTGCTGCTTGCGGTGTGCCTTCTCTTTTCCGCCTGCGGGGCGGAAGAGGTGGGTGTGCGCACCCTGTCAAACGTTGTCAGCCGTATGGTTGTCACAACGCCCACGCAAAACGCGGCCGAGCTACACTATGCCGACAGCAGGGAGTCCTATTCCGAAACAGTCGCTTCATCCGGTCTTATCGAGCTGCGGCTTGACCGCGACTCCTATTCATTCGGCATTTACGACACCTCGTCCGGCGTGCTGTGGAGCTCGCTCCCCATTCTTGATGACGCGGGCGACAGCATAGATGAGGAGTGCAAATCGAGCCTTGTCACCATAAGAGTATCCGGCGGCACGGATATCTATGTGCTCAACTCCCAGGACAATGCCCTCGCCTACGGCAAGGCGAGAGTCGAGGTGTCCGAAACGGGCATACTTTTCACCTACGATATTTATTCAACCGAGGAGGAGGCCTCGAGAGAAACTCCCCTCAAAACAGATATCGGCTTCAGGGTGAAGCTGCGCGTAGCCCTCGCGGACGGCAACATGACCGCCTACTGCAACTACGAAAACATCACCGGCAACAAGGACGCCGTCATAGAGGAAATAGAGCTTCTCAACTTCTTCGGAGCTTACAACGACATGAGCGACGGCAACTTCCTCTTTGTGCCGGACGGATGCGGCGCGATAATAAAAACCTCGGTTTATGACGAATCCTTTGAGTCGCTCTCATTTCCCGTTTACGGTCCCGACCTCACAGCCCCCGGCGAAACCTCCGCTTCCGCCATACTCGCGTCATTCGGCGCGAAAAAAGGCAGCGGCGCGTTTGTCGCCCTCGCGGAAAAAGGCGATGCCACGGCTACAATCAAGGCGGAGAAAGCGACCGACCTCACCGGCTACAACAGAGTTTATTCATCCTACAGGATTTACCCCGCCGCCTACGACGGCAGCACCCTCTCCGTTTCAAAGACGGCGTGCATTGACGAAATTGCCGTGTGCTACCGCTTCCTTTCGGCAAACAACGCCACTTATGCCGGCATGGCTTCCGCGATAAGGGAGCAGCTTATAAGAAACGGCGTGCTTTCAATCAAGACAACGGACGTTTCGGACTATCTGCCCTTCTTTGTGACCCTCACCGGAGTCACGAAAAAGACCTTTGCCAAAATCAATTACAGCAAGGTGCTCACGGATTTCGGTCAGGCATACGATATGATTGAGCGAATGAAAAACAAGGGCATAAACAATATAAACGTTAACTACCGCAACACTCTCACGGGCGGCGCGGACCAGAAGGATATAAAGAGCGCCCGCTTCATAGCGAAACTCGGCGGCGACAAGGCCCTGAGCGAGCTCTATAACTATATGAATACGCAGAAAATGGGGCTCTACATAAACGCCGACCTTCTCTCGGCGGCGAAGGGGCTCAAAAATGTGTCCGGCAACATCTACGGCGGCGAGGGCACATACATCCCCTCCGACCCCGTAACAGAGGCGTCGGGCGGCGAGACGGGCGAGAGATTCCTGCGCAAGATAAGCGACCTCAAGAGTGTTATCATCAGCGCCCTCTCATTCTCAAAGGACCATGACTTCACCGGCTACTGCATAAACGACGCGGGAAGCGTGCTCTATTCCGATTTCTCCAAAAACGGCGTTCTGAGGCAGGAGTGCTCCGAGATTATCGCCTCAACCATTTCGCCGCTTTCAACGGGCAATTCAATTATGGTTGACACCGGCAATTTCTATATGCTCAAAAACGCGGATTCCGTTATCAACCTGCCCGTCACTACCGGCATCTCAAAGAGCGGCGCCTATGAGCCCGTGCCCTTTGTGCAGATAATTCTGCACGGCTTCGCGGATTATTCGGGCGAGCCGATAAACACCACCGTAAACGGCAAGGAGACAATGCTCCGCTGTATCGAATACGGCGCCTGCCCGCATTATATATGGAATTACACACCCATCGGCGGCAGCGGTGAATCGGACCCCTACTACTATGACAACACCATTAACGAGGCGGCGGATTTCTACGCCCGCGCCCATCAGGTGCTCAATGACCTGAGAGACGCGAGAATTACCGACCACTACGAGGTGAAGGACGGCGTATTCTGCACCGAATACGACAACGGCGCGATAATCGGCGTCAACTACACGGACGAGGAGTGCTCCGTGCTCGGCACGGCTGTTGAGCCCGGCGATTTCCTCAGAGTAAACTGATAATAATCCAGGGAGGATTTTAATATGCCATACATCAAAACAACCACAAGCGTCAAATTAAATGACGAAAAGAAGGAAGCGCTCAAATCAAAGCTCGGTCAGGCAATCGCCCTTATCCCGGGCAAGAGCGAAGCGTGGCTCATGCTCGCGTTTGAAGACGGAGCCTACATGAGTTTCAAGGGCAATGCCGATGAGGATTACGCGTTTGCCGATGTCAGCCTGTTCGGCTCGGCGTCCGACGCCGCTTACGACCGCCTCACGGGAGCAATCTGCGAGATACTCAACGAAGAGCTCGGTATAAAGCTTTCGAATATCTACGTTAAATACGAAGAAACCGATCATTGGGGCTGGAACGGCTCTAATTTCTGATATGAAAAAACAGCATCTGCTTCTCATAGCCGCCGCCTTTTTGCTCGCCGCGATTTTCGCCGCCTTTGAGTTTGCGGACAGCCCCCGCTTTAAGCCGGTTGACGCCGCGACGGTCACTTTCACGGAAGGTGTCATCATCGAAAGAGGCCTTCCCGATGAAGAAGAGGGCGGAATCATAAACATCAACACCGCCACCCTCGAGGAGCTTTCAACCCTTGCCGAAATAGGCGAGTCAAAAGCGCAGGCGATAATCGACTACCGCGAGGAAAACGGCAGATTCATGAGTGTTGACGAGCTCGCAAATGTGAGCGGCATAGGAAGCAAAACGGTTGAGCTCAACCGTGACAGAATTACGGTATAAACCCCCGGAGGTAAAAGATATGGAAAGAACAGAAATCAAACGTTTTTACGAAGCGCCCGATGAGTACGCCGGCAAAAAAGTGACGGTTTACGGCTGGGTCAGGACAATCAGGGATTCAAAGGCAATCGGCTTCGCGCAGATTAACGACGGCAGCTGCTTCAAAGGCGCACAGATTGTTTTTGAGAGCGAAAAACTTGAAAACTACAAGGACATCGTCAAGGTGAATGTCGGCGCCGCCATCAAGGTGACGGGCACGATGATTCTCACTCCCGACGCGGGTCAGCCCTTTGAAATCAACGCGGACGAAATCAGCGTTGAGGCCCCCTCATCGCCCGACTATCCTCTTCAGAAAAAGGGCCACACGGTGGAATTCCTCAGGAGCATCGCCCATCTGCGCCCGCGCACCAACCTTTTCAACGCCACATTCAAGGTGCGTTCAACGGCCGCTTACGCCATTCACAAGTTTTTCATTGACAACGGCTTTGTCTATGCCCACACTCCCCTCATCTCCTGCTCGGACTGCGAGGGCGCGGGCGAAATGTTCAGGGTGACGACTCTCGACCTTGAGAATGTGCCCAAAAACGAGGACGGCACCGTTGACTTTACGGAAGATTTCTTCAAGAAACCCGCCTATCTCACCGTTTCCGGTCAGCTTCAGGCGGAGACAATGGCTCTCGCCTTCGGCAAGGTTTACACCTTCGGCCCCACCTTCAGAGCGGAAAAATCCTATACTCAGCGCCACGCGGCGGAATTCTGGATGATTGAACCCGAGATGGCTTTCGCGGACCTTGCGGACGATATGGATGTCGCGGAAGCGATGATCAAATACGTTATAAAGTACGTGCTCGAAAACTGTCAGCAGGAGCTCGAATTCCTCAACAAATTTGTTGACAAGGGGCTTATTGAGCGCCTTACCGCCGTTGCGAATTCCGATTTCGGCAGAGTGTCCTACACGGACGCCGTGAAAATGCTTGAGGAGCATAACGACGAGTTTGACTTCAAAGTCAGTTGGGGATGCGACCTGCAGACAGAGCACGAGCGCTATCTCACCGAAAAGATATTCAAAAAGCCCGTTTTCGTTACGGACTATCCGAAAGAAATCAAGGCCTTCTATATGCGCCTTAACGATGACGGCAAGACCGTTGCCGCGTGCGACTGCCTTGTTATGGGCATAGGCGAAATCATCGGCGGCAGCCAGAGAGAGGAGCGCCTTGACCTGCTTGAAAAGAGAATTGACGAGCTCGGCCTTGACCGCAGCGCCTACGACTGGTATCTTGACCTGCGCAAATACGGCGGCGTCAAACACAGCGGCTTCGGCCTCGGCTTTGAGCGCCTCGTTATGTATCTCACGGGCGTTTCAAACATCAGAGACGCTATCCCCTATCCGAGAACAACCGGCTCTGCCGATTTCTAATCAATATTCCGGAGGTGCCTTATGCTTAAGAAAATACCCTCAATCCTTTCTCCCGAACTGCTCAAAATCCTTATGGAAATGGGCCACGGCGACGAAATAGTCATCGGCGACGGCAATTTCCCCGCGGCGTCCGTAGCTCAGCGCCTTGTGCGCCTTGACGGCCACGGCGCGAATGAAGTGCTCGCGGCGGTGCTTGAACTGCTGCCCCTCGACACTTATGTTAAAGCCCCCGTTGCCCTTATGGACAATAACGGCGACGGCGAAACCCCTCCCATCTGGAGCGAATACAAAAAGACCGTTTCCGCCGCCGAGGGCGACAGAGAGTTTGAGCTTGTGGAGCGCTTCGCTTTTTATGAAAGAGCAAAGAAGGCCTACGCTGTCATAGCCACGGGCGAAACCGCCATATACGCAAACATCATCCTCAAAAAAGGGGTAGTTATTGATGGTTAAAAGAGTTCTTGCCATTGACCTCGGCGCATCGAGCGGCAGGGCGATAATCGGCACCTTTGACGGCGAAAAAATCACCACCAAAGAAGTGCACCGTTTCACAAACGACCCCGTTATCGTCGGCGGCACGCTTTACTGGGATGTGCTGCGCCTTTTCCACGAGATAAAGCAGGGCATTTCAAAGGCCGCGCTTGAGGGAGAAATTGACTCCATCGGCATCGACACCTGGGGAGTTGACTTCGGCCTTATCGACAAATACGGCGACCTTATCGAAAACCCGGTGCACTACCGTGACGCGCGCACAAAGGGCCTTATTGAGGAGTGTGCGGAGTTTGTGCCGGACAGAGAGTTTTACGGCAGGACGGGCATACAGTTTCTTGAGCTTAACACCGTTTATCAGCTCTATGCGCTCAAAAAATACCGCCCCCACATTCTTGAGAGAGCGGAAAAGCTGCTGTTTATGCCGGACCTTTTCGGCTACCTGCTCACGGGAAAAATGACCTCGGAGTATTCCATCGCGACCACCTCGCAGATGGTGAACGCGGGCACGATGACCTGGGCGGATGATTTGCTCGGAAAGCTCGGCATTCCCGCTTCGCTCCTTTGCGACATAAGCCCCTCCGGCGCGGTCCTCGGCGACCTTTCGCCCGAAATCTGCGCGGAGCTCGGCATTGAAAGCACAAAGGTGATAAGCGTCTGCGGCCACGATACGCAGAGCGCGCTTACCGCCGTGCCCTCGTCAAAAAAGGATTTCGCCTTTATGTCAAGCGGCACCTGGTCGCTGCTCGGCACAGAGCTTGATGAGCCCCTCATAAACGACGAAACATTCTCGATGAACATCACAAACGAGGGCGGCTACGGCAG
>DBWO01000007.1:8893-22906 GCA_002309055.1 Ruminococcaceae bacterium UBA1236 | reverse complement strand
TCGGTCTGTGGCTCATTCAGGAGAGCAGACGCCACTGGAACAGGCACGGTCACGATTATTCCTTCGCGGACCTTGAGAAAGAGGCGCTCGCGGCCGAACCCTTCAGATGCTTCATAGACCCGGACTGCCCCGATTTCAATACGCCCGGCAACATCCCGCAGAGGATAAAAGATTACTGCGCGCGCACGGGTCAGTATGTGCCGCAGTCAACGGGCGAGGTAGTGAGATGCATATACGAGAGTCTCGCGATGAAATATAAGGATACAGTCGCGAAGCTTGAAAAATGCACGGGCAGAAGCTATCCCGAAATCAACATTATCGGCGGCGGCACGAAGGACACCCTCCTTCTGCGTATGACCGCGTGCTCAACGGGCAGAAAGGTTATCGCAGGACCCGTTGAAGCAACCGTGCTCGGCAACATCGCCGTGCAGCTCATTTCACAGGGCGCAGTCTCATCTGTTGAGCAGGCGCGTGAAATAATCGGAAAAAGCGAAAAAACGGCCGAATATCTTCCCGAAAACACAGAAGATTGGAACACGGCCTACGAAAAATATTTAAAATCAGTATCATAAATCACAAGGAAAGGAAGTTGTCATTATGGCAAAAAGCAGACTTATCGGCGAATACCCCGTAATCGGCATAAGACCGATTATAGATGCAAGAAGAGGCCCTCTCAAGGTAAGAGAATCCCTTGAGGAGCAGACCATGAATATGGCAAAAACCGCCGCCGCTCTCTTCACGGAGAATCTCCGCTACTCAAACGGCGAGCCCGTAAAGGTCGTTATCGCGGACACATCAATCGGCCGTGTCGCTGAGGCCGCCGCCTGCGCGGCAAAATTCAAGAAAGAGGGCGTTGACATCACCCTTTCCGTCACCCCCTGCTGGTGCTACGGCTCCGAAACAATGGATATGGATCCCAACACAATCAAGGGCGTATGGGGCTTTAACGCCACCGAGAGACCGGGCGCCGTTTATCTTGCCGCCGTGCTTGCGGCTCACGCGCAGAAGGGCCTGCCCGCATTCGGCATTTACGGCAAAGATGTGCAGGACGCAGATGACACCACCCTGCCCGACGACGTTAAAGAAAAGCTCCTGCGCTTCGGCAGAGCGGCAGTCGCAGTTGCGACAATGAGAGGCAAATCCTACCTGCAGATAGGTTCAATCTGCATGGGCATAGCCGGCTCAACAATCAACCCCGATTTCTTTGAAGAGTATCTCGGCATGAGAGTTGAGAGCGTTGACGAGGTGGAAATCCTCCGCCGTATGGAAGAAGGCATCTATGACGAGGCCGAATTCCGGAAAGCTCTCGCCTGGACAAAGGAAAACTGCAAAGAGGGCTTTGACAAGAACCCCGATTTCGTGCGCAAGACTCCCGAGCAGAAGGAGAAAGACTGGGAATTCACCGTCAAGATGATGTGCATCATAAAAGACCTCATGAACGGCAGCAGCAATCTGCCCGCCGGCAGAGAGGAAGAGGCGGCAGGCCACAACGCCATAGCCGCGGGCTTCCAGGGCCAGAGACAGTGGACCGACTACTACCCCAACGCGGACTTTGCCGAGGCGCTGCTCAACACCTCGTTTGACTGGACGGGCGTGAGAGAGCCCTATGTGCTCGCAACCGAAAACGACACCCTCAACGGCACAAGCATGCTCCTTATGAAACTTCTCACAAACAGACCGCAGATGTTCGCGGATGTGCGCACCTACTGGAGCGGCTCAAGCGTCAAGAGAGTTACCGGCTATGATATAGAAGGCAAAGCAAAAGACGCCGACGGCTTTATTCACCTCATCAACTCCGGCGCTTGCTGCCTTGATGCCTGCGGCGAAGTGAAGGATGAAAACGGCAACGCACTCATCAAAGAGTGGTATAACGTTACACCCGAAGATACCGAAAAGATGCTCGGCGCCACCACCTGGTGCGCCGCGGACAACGGCTATTTCAGAGGCGGCGGATATTCAAGCAGATTCCTCACCAGAGCGGAGATGCCCGCCACAATGATACGCCTTAACATCGTAAAGGGTCTGGGCCCCGTGCTTCAGATTGCCGAGGGCTGGACAGTTAACCTGCCGGACGAAGTTTCCGACATCCTCTGGAAGAGGACCGATTACACCTGGCCCTGCACCTGGTTTACCCCCAGATGCACCGGCGAAGGCCCGTTCAAGTCCGCCTATGACCTTATGAACAACTGGGGCGCGAATCACGGCGCCATCTCATACGGTCACATCGGCGCGGACCTCATCACGATGGCCTCGATGCTGAGAATCCCCGTAGCCCTTCACAATGTGCCCGACGAAAAGATTTTCCGCCCGGCCTGCTGGGGCGCGTTCGGCACCAAAGACCTCGAGGGCGCGGACTTCAGAGCCTGTCAGGCATACGGCCCGATGTACAAATAAGCGGAAAAGATAATAATATGGATATGCCAAAGCCCCGCTCCCTGAATGGAGCGGGGCTTTGACATTGGGGTTGAATTGAGGAGGGGTATTGCTGGTACACAGAGAGTTGCGGCTCTCTCTGAGTACAATTAATATATAATCCTCAAATATGAATTCGGTGTGAATGCAAAATAAACGATAATGAAAGAATTTGTTAAAATCGTGCATAATTATGCAACCTGAGCAGTTTTATGCATAAAACAGATGGAATACGCCTTGCAGCGTATGAAATATTTCCTTGCGGAAATGTTTCGGGTCGCTTCGCTCCAAATATATATCTTTGTTTATTGTAACCCGCTGTTGTAGGGCAAGGATTCATCCTTGCCGCCCCGGGATATGCGGAGCATAAAAAACATTTAATGCGCCTTGCGGCACATCGGAATGTCGGGACGCCATTCCCTACGTCGTCGTCACAAGCTACGCTTAATCGCGCCCGCGTCTTGTAATCCTTTGTTCACGCGAGCTCTCATCCGCTCCGCTGTTTTGCCCTCGCAAACAAAGGTCGCCTTGCTCGTTGGCTCACTTCGCAATTCTCCCTGTTTGCTCATTTCACCGTCTCGCTTTATCGTCCACCGGACGCGCTTCGCCGGTTCAACCCCTCCCCAAAAAGTCTTTCCGGACTTTTCGGGGGCCCCGGGGACAATTACCGAATTTATATAACCGGAGCGAAACAACCATGCATTCCCGCATAATGCGGAATATAATATAACCATTACAAGAATCAAGGGCTTGCAGTAACAATCGACTGCAAGCCCTTTTGTTATTATTTGTCTTTTTGTTTTTCGCCCGGTACGGCAATCCGTCAGTCGGTCGCCAGCACGCCGGCGTCATCATACATCTGCTCCATCGCAACCTGTTCTTTCGCCGAGACGGGCTGATACTTATCCTGGTAGTAGTTTTCGAGCGTTACCTCGTGCGTGCCGTCGGGTTTCACGTCGATTATTGTGCAGCCGCGCTGAAGGCCGAGCTTCATAATGCCGACATAGGCGAGGTAGTCAACCGAGTAGCCGTATGTCATGCGTATGCCGTTATAGTCGAGAGCGAGGTTGTTGAGGTGGTCGTGGCCGCAGAATATCTCTTTGGTCGAGCCGAGCTCCTTCACCTTGTCAAAGAAGCCGTAGTTGTGAGCGCTGCTGTAAATAACGCCCTTGTGCTCGCCCGCGTAGCCGCGCACATACTGCACGCTGTCGGTGTCCTTGAAGCCGTTATCGGACCACTCAATGTAGGCGTCTTTGAATTCGGGCAGGGGAATATGGAAGAAAGCGAGGGATTCGGGAGCGACGCCGCCGTTTTCCTCTGTGAGCGCTTTGAGGGTGTCCTCATACCATTTCACCTGGTCCTCGTGGATGGTGTCATATCTCCACAGAGCGCCGAAATAGTCGTTGTCGGTGTATGAGTGGGAGTCAAGCATAAAGAAGCTCTGGGTGATATTGCCCGCGGTGTTTTTAACGTTGATAACGTAGTTGCCAACGCCCGAAACATCCTCGGGGCCCGCCTGAAGCAGGCAGTGCGGATAATCGCCGCCCGTGTAGAGGTCGCAGATTTCTTCTCTTGTGTAGAAGGAGTAAAGCTCCGTATCGTGGTTGCCGAAGGAGAGCGCCCAGTAAACGCCGAGCTTCTCCATGAGCTCCGCGAAAATGACGGCGCCCGTCTTGTTGTTGAAGGTGAGCGACTGGAAGGGCACGGGGTAGGCGACGTCGCCCGTCACGATTACGAGGTCCGGCTTTTCGGCGGATACCATCGCGGCAACGGCGTTGATTGCGAGATTGTCCTTCTTAACGCTGAGAATGCCTCCGCCGATATGTATGTCGGTCAGCTGCATCACCTTGAGATTGCTGTCGGTCACAAAGGTGTAGTAACCGTCCTTGTCAAGCGCAGGCTCAAGCTGATTCTCGTATTCAACCGCGGGAATGGTCTTGATGAAATTCCTGTTTGAGCGGTTGCCTATGGCGTTGATAACGGCGATAACCGCGCATATAACGGCTATCACAAGCAATATGATGCCGATAACCTTGAGGAAGCTTTTGAACCTCTGTTTACCTGTTTTTTTAACCTTTTCTTTTTTGCTCATTTTACGGGCTCCTTAGTCATTTATTAAAAACTTTGTCTGAGTGATAACCGTTTTAACGGCGCTGACCGCCACAAACACGCCTATGGCAACGGAGATGATGCCGTCGAGCGCGAAATTCAGCTTTTCGGAAAGGCCGAAGCTGATGAGGGCGCAAAGCGTAACGCCGCAGTCCATAAAGCTGTCAAGCCGCATTGCCCTGTAAACGGGTGAGGGGTGGCGGCGGTCTGCGCGGCTGAACATAAAGCCCATTGCGAGCTTCACAAGCGCCGTGACAAAAATCAGCACGGCGTAATGCATATAGAATGAAACAAGGGTGGGGTACATCAGTTTTTCGAGGCCCTGATAAGCAAAGTATGCGCCGGTCAGGGCAACGACAAGCCCCATTACAAATGATATAAGGCTCTGTGTGCGCAGATTTTCCCTTTCGCCGAGCCTGCGCGCCATGGCAAAGCCGAAAACGGCAACGGCGCACGAGAGGGAATCGGCAAGGTTGTTTATGCCGTCGCAGTAAACGGCGAGGCAGCCCGAGCTGATGCCCACATAAAGCTTCACGGCAAAAAGCGCGATGTTGAGAGCCAGGGCGCACAGAGATATCTTAAGGCCGTATTTACTCATTATTCATCACCATAAAAACAATTATAGCATATTTTCATCGCAAATAAAACAATTATTTTATCTCTATCTGCGCGCCGAGGCGGAATGAATAAATCAGCGTTTCCTTAACCTCCATACCGAAGGCCTGCGAGAGGCACTTGCGGTAGGTTGTGAGCTGCGGGGCGTATCTCACGGCGAGCTCGGCGAGGGAATTCGCTCTGTCCGTCTTATAGTCAACAATCACGAGTTTGCCGTCCTCAATGAAAGCGAGGTCCGCAACGCCCTCAATGATAATCACCTCGTCCTTTGCCGTATCACCGGAGATACCGGGATAAACTTCGGAAAGGGGAAGGGACACCGTGAAGGCGTATTCCTTGAAAACTTTGTCTTCGGGCAGGGCGAAAATTCTGTCCGCAATCGAGGAGGTGAAGAATTTTCTGATGCTGTCCCTGTCAACACCTGCCGCCTCTTCGGGCGTGAGCAGGTATTCGCTGACGAGCCGCTCAAGCTCGCTCCCGGGGTCTTTCGCCGCCTTGCGGTAATCGGCGTACTGCATGAAGCGGTGGGTCGCCGTGCCCTTCTGAGCGGGGGTGAGGCCGCCTTTGCTGACAAAGCCCGGCACCTCGGAGGCAAAATAGGTCATATCGAAGCCCTCGTCCTCAAAGTCGGAGGCGATGCGTTTGGCTATAACATTGCCGAGCTCATCATAGGGATAGGCGTAGGCGAGCTTTTCGCTTACGCGCGAGAGCAGAGCGGGATCCGCCTCAAAATGCTCCTGCGGCGCTTCATAGGTGCCCTCGTCTTCGGGGCTGTCCTTCAGGATTTCAAAAATGATTCTGCTGTCGCACTTTTCGCAGACGGAGGGGCTCATATTAACGAGATTTCTCAGAACGTGAGCGTCCGGGTGCTTGAGCAGTGCGGTGAGGATAACCTGCGAATAACTGTTCATTCCGGCAACCGCGACGGGGGAGGGGTTAATGCCCTGCGCAACGCAGCCGGCGCTTTTTTTAAGGGCACTCGTCCAGTCTTTATCCGATGCCGTTATGATGAGCTTTTCCTTTGCTCTGGTGAGAGCGACGTAAAGCACTCTGAGCTCCTCCGACCTCTCTTTGAGCTTTATTTCGTTTTCAACGCACTCCCTGCGGAAGTTTTCGCTTGTGACGCCGTCCAGAGAGTATTTGAGGCCTATGCCGCTGTTTTCCGCCACAATCAGGCGGTCCTTAGTGCTCTGGTTGTTATATTCCTTTTCGCATCTGCAAAGCAAAACAACCGGGTATTCAAGGCCCTTGCTCTTATGTATGGTGGACATCGTCACGGCGTCTGAAATATCGGTGAGGTTTGAGCTCACCTCAATGGATGTGCCGTTTTGCCCGGCGCTGTCAAGGAATCTCACAAAGGCGGAAATGCCCTTTACTCCGCTTGACTCATAGCTTTGCGCAAGACCCAGGAATTTCTCGACGAAGGCGAGGCGGTTTTCGCTGTTTTCCATAGCGGAAACTATCGCCCTGTAGCCCGTTTCCTCAATTATTCTCTCGGTGAATTCGCTCGCGGGCAGATTGACCGCTATGCGCCTGAGCTTTTCGAGCTCCTTTATAAATTTTGCGGCCTTTTCGCTGCCCGATTCCGCGCTCTTGCAAAGACAGCGGTAGATTGAGCCCTTCCTCAGGCCTATGCGCATTTCGCTTATTTCGTCCGTTGTGAAGCCGTAAACGGGCGAAAGCATAACGGCGGTGAGGGGCACGTCGAGCAGGGGGTTGTCAATCACTTTCAGCAGCGACACAAGGAAGCTGACCTCGGGCGTTTCAAGCAGGTTGCTGCCGGCGTCAACTATCAGGGGCACGCGCGCGTTTCTGAAAACTTCGCTGAAAGTTTTCGCGGATTTATTGTCCCTGGCGAGAATGCAGAAGTCGCCGTATCTCGCGGGGCGCATTTTCTCGCCGTCAGATATCTGCATTTCGTTTTCAACGGCGTTTCTGATATAGTTTGCGGCAAATGCCGCCTGAGCGTCCTTCTCATCTGTTTCGAGCAGATAAACCTCCGTGCAGGGCTCGTCTGATTCGGGGTATTTCGCTTCGGGGATGAGCTTTTCCCTCTCATCATAGTCAACGCCGCCCGTCTGCTCGGTCATAAGCTGGGAAAAGATGAAATTGACCGTGTCGGTTACGCCCTTTCTCGAGCGGTAGTTTGCGGAAAGGTCAACTCTCGCGGGGTAGGTGACGCCGTCATAATCCGCCATTTCTTTTCTCATGGAGGTGAAGATTTCCGGCATCGCCTTGCGGAAGCCGTAAATGCTCTGCTTCACGTCGCCTACCATAAAGCGGTTGGTGTTATCCTTTGAAAGGGCGGCAAAGATGCTGTCCTGCGCCTTGTTTACATCCTGATATTCGTCCACGAGGATTTCCTCGTAGTTTTCGCTCAGCTGCGCGGCAAGCTCCGTCCTCACGGGCTTTCCGTTTTCGCTTCTGACAAGCAGGGAGAGGGCAAAATGCATTATGTCGTCAAAGGTGTAGGAGTTAATCTCGTCCTTGTAAGCGCGCAGGGTTTCGCCGTAGGCAAAAACGGTGTCAATCAGTGTTTTCACGGCGGGCGCGATTATCCGGGTCGATTCCATGTAATCTTCTTCGGAAAACCTGAAGAGAGCGAGCTTTTTGAATACGGAATTTGAGGCGTCTTTTGTCGAATAATTTCTGAGCGACTGCAAAAGCGCTTTGAGATCGGGGTCAATTTTCTTTTTGCTCGTGAAACCTTTGAGCTTAAGGCCCGAAAACGCCTCGTGCACGGTATCCCATTCAAGAGTGTAAACCTTATCAAGCAGGCCCTCAAATTTGATTTTATCGTCTTCAAAAACGACAAGGGTGTTTTCGCAATTGGGGTTTGACATGCATATATTAATGCACCTGTCAACGACGGCGAGCACGCCTTCGCAGTATTTCTTCGCGCCTTCAAGCGCCTGTTTTCCCTGCGCGGTTTCGCTTACCGGCGTAGCTTCCTCATAGTCCTTCAGCAGGTTTTCAAGATACTCGCCCGGGAAGGTGTGCGCCCTTGAAATTGTGTAAAGCTTCTTGACTGTTTTGATAATTTCCTCGTCGCTTCTGGATTTGTTGAGCAGGCGGTTGAGATAGCGGAATTCTTCCTCCCTCTCGGCGTGAAAACGGTTTATGACATCCATAACCGCCTTCTGCTCGAGCATATCCTTCCTGCTGTTGTCAAGTATCTGAAAATCGGGCGAAATGCCGAGCGTGTGATAACTGTCCCTTACAAGCGCGTTGCAGAAGGAGTCTATCGTGCTTATATTCGCGTAGGGGAGCATAAACACCGCCTTGCGAAGCGCCTTGTTTGAGGGGTCCTCCGCGATTTTCTTCTGAAGGGCGGATACTATTTTCTCCTTCATCTGGTTTGCCGCGGCGTTTGTGAAGGTGACGATGAGCAGATCCTCAATCCCGCAGGGGTTTTCGCCTTCCGTAAGGCGGCGGATAACTCTTTCAACGAGCACGGCGGTCTTGCCGGAGCCCGCGGCGGCGCTGACAAGCATGGTGCCGTCTCTGCCCTCTATGGCGTGTTTCTGAGCGTCATTCCACTTTATCGACAAGTCCGTCACCTCCGTTCTCGAGATTTTCGATTATTTCGTCTTTATTCTCCTTCGGCAGAGCCCTTACGGGAATATCCTCCTCATAGCCGCAGACGCACCTGAAATCGCAGTATCTGCACGGCGAATCGTAGTTTGACAAATCCGCCGTGGGGCAGGGCGTTGCCCCTATACTGCCGCTTCTGAGCAGCGACGCCATTTCATTGATGAGCTTATCGGTGCGCTTTTTGAGCGCGGCAAAGCCTTTGAGATTGATTGATGTGCCTGTGAAGGATTTACTGCCGACTCCCGCGGGCAGAATGATTCCCGGGGCGCCCTTTTCCATCAGATTCATAACGTGCTCGTCCTTGAGCACCATACCGGCCATTTTGCCGCTTTTTATCCTTGCCGTTTCTATTTCTTCCTCGGATGCGCCGAGTTTGACCGGGACCGCGTCGGCGTTCGCCCTGAAATAGAGTATGCCGGCGGGCACAATGTTTTCGCCGTATTTCGCGCCGCCGTTCTGCCACAGGGTAAAGAGATAAACGAGCATCTGAAGGTCAAGCCCGTAAACGGCCTTGTTTATGCTGAATTCCTTGCCGCCCGTCTTATAGTCCACAATGCGCACATAGGTGTTGCCGCCGTCCTCGCATATATCGACCCTGTCAATTTTTCCTATGATATTCAGGTTTTCCGAGCCCTCGGGCCTGTAGGGCGGCACCTCGCCGTCCGGCCCCACCTGAAGCTCAAAATCAACGGGCGTGAAGCTGCTCACGGAAAACTCGTAAATCAGCCTCTTTGCCACCTCAAACAGGCTGTCGCCTATCCTTGAGTAAAGGTATTCAAGGCGCTTGTCATCGGGATTGCCTAGCACCGTTACATAATAGTCGTCCATAATCGCGCCGATTTTGCTTCGCAGAACCTCTGAGCTCATCGACATAAGCTCATCGCGCGTATTTTCCTTAAGAAGAACCTCGAGCACCTTGTGAGAGACGTTGCCTATCTGAATCGGGTCAAAATCCGCCTGCCTGCGCGGCACGGCCTTGATGCCGTATTTGCAGAAATATGAAAACGCGCATTTATAGTACTGCTCGATTTTCGAGGGCGAGATAAACATAGTCCTGCCGAAAAGCCCGCCGGCGATGTCCGGGTTCATTATGCTGAAATCCCTGCCGCCGTGAGCCCTCTGCAGAGAGACTATTCTGCCGGAATAATCGCTGTCCGCGGTGAAATATTCCTGCATCGTTTCCCTGAATTCTCCCGGCGCGCTCGCGGCAAACTGCTCAAACGCCGGCTGTTTGCTCTCGGAGTAGTATTCGCCGCCCAGAGAGCCCGCGTCAAGCTCCGCGCAAAGGGGGAAGCAGTCCTTTATTTTCTTGTAGAATTCGCCCGGCACCAGCTCATTGCTGCTCCTGCCCGCGCAGGCGCAGGTGACATACAGCTTTTCGCGCGCGGCGCAAAGGGCGCTGTAGGCAATGAGATTTTCCTCCGCGATGCGCCATTCGCCCGAGTCGCTGAGGTTTATATCGAATTCCTCGAGTCTTTTCCTGTCTTTGAGCGTGAGTGATGAAACGAGGCGCACATCGGGCGGGAAAACGCCCTCGTTTGCTCCTATCACAAACACCGCGCGGGGGGATGAAAGCCTTATTCTGTCCGCCGAGCCGATTGTGATGTCGTCAAGCCCCTGCGGTATGCTTCCGACCGTTTTGCACGAGAGCATAAGGTCGATTATATCGGCGAGCGACGATGCGGTCACCTTTTCGTTTTCAAGCAGAGCTGCAAGTTCGTCGAGCATATCGGCAAGCAGCTTCCAGGTCCTTCTCATTTCGAGCACGGCGCCTTCCTCGCCGTCCTCAACAAGGCGGGAGGCCGCGGCCTTTACATTCTCCGAAAGCTTTATGCCGCTTATGAATTTCCAGACAGCTGCGGCCGCCTCTCTGCCGTTAATTCCGCCCGAAAGAGTTTCTTTGAGCGCGTTTACCGGAGTGATAACCTTAACGCGAAGGGCGTTCAGTTCATCGAGCTGCTCCTTAAGCGCCGCCTCATCCGTATATTCGGGGTCGGTGAAGCCGTCGGGGTTCTGAGTCCAGTCGCTGAGCCACTTTTTGCCGCTTATCTGCCAGGTGTAGCAGTAGTTTTCAAGCAGGGAAATCTCCTGCGTGTCAAGCCCCGTGAGGCCCGTTTTTATATATCGCATAAGCGACTCGTTGCCGAGCGAGTCGGCGCACGCTCTCACGGCGGCGCTCACAAGATTCATAACGGGTGAAACGTCCACCGCCTTGCGGTAGTCCTCAAATATTCTGATGCCGTATTTTTTCAGAGCCGAGGTCAGGGGAACGCGGTAGGGCTCGATATTGCGCGCGATAACGGCGATATCCCTGCGGCGCATACCCTGCTCCCTTATCAGCTTTTTGATTGTCGCGGCGACATATTCGCACTCAAGATAGGTGTTTGACGCCTTGCAGAGCGTGATTGCTCCGCATTCCCCTTCAAACACGGCCGGTACGGGTGAGCGCAGAACCTTTTCAAGGTGCCTGAATTCGGGCAGAACACGCTCCGAATCCTCCGCCTTAAGCGCGATATCTTCCGCTTTTTCTATTCCGTTTTTCTCTGCGAGGCGCGAAATACGCGAGGCGGTATTCTTGGTTTTCGCGAAGAAATCGGTGATGTCGTTTTCGCCGTCAGGGCCGTCGGAGCAAAGGGCCACGCAGACCTCTTTCGCCGAAACAAGCATGCGCTCTATCACGGCGTATTCGCCCGCCGTAAAGCCCCTGAAGGAGTCAATGAACACATAGCGGCCGTTCATATAGGCGTCAAGCCCTTCGCACCCCGCAAGCTCCGTCATGAGGTCCTCGGGGTCAAAGTAGCCGCCCTCGACCTTTTCGTTATATGTTTTCATTATAAGTGCGATGTCGGTGAGCTTCGCTTTTAAAAGACAGGGGCTCATTTTTTCCGCCGCCGCGGTGAGCATATCCGGGGTTATGAGATTCTGCTTGAGCTCGCCCGAGAGCGAGAGAAACTCCTTTACGCTTGAGGGCCTGCCCGCCGTTCTGCCGTAAATCACAAGATCGTCCTTCACCTTTTTAAGCGCGAGGCTCATCAGCACGCAGGCGGATGTGTCGCTCAGGCGGCGCCTTTCGTAAAGCGCGGGCCTGCCTATGAGCTTCTCGCTCAGCTTTGTGAAGGGGAGCACATCGATTTTCTGCATATCGCGCGCGCCCACGAGAGCGAGCATATCCTTGTGACAGGTGAAGGAAAACTGCTCGGGCACAATAAGGGTGAGCTTATCCTCCCCGCTTTCAACGAGGCTTTTTATCCTGTCTCTTATTCTTTTCGATTTGCCCGTGCCCGACGGGCCGGTTATAAACTGAAGCATCTCATCACATCCGTTTCCGTGTGTCTTTTATTATTATATACTATGCGGAGCCTCATAGCAATTGAATTTTGTCAAAACCATTTAAAAAAACTATTGAGTTTATACATATTTTTGTGATAATATAATAATGTATAACTATGACCGTTTTTAAACCCAAAGTTTTTCAGAAAGCAAGGAGCGTGAAAAAATGAAGAAATTACTCAGCGCAGTTGTTGCGGTTTTACTTTGCACGGTGATGATTCTGCCGGGCTTCACCCTTGAGGCGTTTTCCGCCTCGGGAGAAAAAGCGGACGCATCAAGCATAGCTTACGGCGAATCCGCAATCACCCCGCAGGATGAGTATGACTGGGAAGCCGTCAGGCAGAGAATGTTTGATGCGCTTTATAACGAGAAGGTGCAGGCGGCTACCGACAGCATCCCCATTTACCTCTATGACCTCGGTATACCCAGCAACGACTCCAACAAGGCAGTTTTAAAGAATATGCTTCAGACGGACCCCAAGCTCTTCGCCGGCAGACAGGCATATTCTATCACCAGCTCGCACAGCATGATTGCTCAGCTTAATCTTAAGGGCAACCCGAGCGCAAACCTCGCGAAATACAAGCAGTGCGAGGAAGCTGTTGAAAAGCTTATTTACGGCGTAAAGGATTCGGGCCTTTCGGATATCGAAAAATGCCTTCTGCTTCACGACAGACTTGTTGTTTACTGCGAATATGACAACAGGAATGTTCTCAACCATACCGTGCCCGATGATTCATACATCGCCTACGGCGCTCTCGCCGTAAGAAGAGCGGTGTGCGACGGCTACACCTTCGCTTATTCCTGGATGCTCGGCGAGCTCGGAATAAAGAGCGAATATGTGAGCTCCGATTCTCTCGTTCACGCCTGGAACAAGGTTTACCTTGACGGCACGCCCTACTACACCGACGTTTCGTGGGATGACCCCGTATGGGATGTTACCGGCAACGTGAGCCACGAGAACTTTATGGTTTCCTATTCAAAGTTTTCCGCGAATCACGAAAACGCCACGGACTTTGACCATAACGTTACCTCAACAAAGTATGAGAATTATTTCTCAAAGGACAGCAAAGCCCAGATAGTGTTCATAGACGGCAATTACTACTATGTGAAGGAATCCGCCTCGGCCGGCGATAAATACGCCATCGTGCAGAGGACTCCCGCGGGCGCGGAGACCGAAAAGGTGTTTATCGACAAGAAGTTCACCGTTCCCGACGGACTGCTTGTATATGCCTATCCCGTCCTTCCCAAGATTATCGCCATGGGCAGCACAATCCTTTACAACACGCCTTCAAATGTTCACGCTTACGACACCGCAACGGGCTCCGACACCGTTGTTTTCACCCCGAGCGCCAATCTCTTCCCCGATAAATTTTACAGAGTGCTCGGCCTCAAGCAGATTGACGGCACGGTTTATGTTACAACGAGCAATCAGACCGTATTTTATGAGGATACCTTCGCAAATCATACCGAAACATTCACCTTCTGCTCATCGCACGACTGGGATACAATAAAAGAGGGCGAAGGCACCTGCCTTGAAGGCATCGAGACCGTAAGAATCTGCAAGACTTGCTCCAAATATGACAAATCCGTTATTCAGGGCGAGCACAATTATGAGTGGGTTACCGACAGAGAGGCCACCTGCGCAGCGGCGGGCGAAAAGCACAGAGAATGCACCGTGTGCCACGCGAAAACAGACGAGAACACCGTGATTCCCGCTCTCGATCACAATTACGAGTGGGTTATCGACAGCGAAGCCACCTGTGCGGCGGCAGGCGAAAAGCACCGGGAATGCACGCTCTGCCACAATAAGATTGATGAACACACCGAAATCCCCGCTCTCGATCACAATTACGAGTGGGTTATTGACAAAGAGGCCGCCTGCGAAGAAGCGGGTGAAAAGCACCGGGAATGCACGCTCTGCCACAACAAGATTGATGAACACACCGAAATTCC
>DBWO01000007.1:7521-8796 GCA_002309055.1 Ruminococcaceae bacterium UBA1236 | reverse complement strand
CTCTCGAGCACAATTACGAATGGGTTGTCGACAGAGAGCCCACCTGCATACTTGCGGGTGAAAAGCACAGGGAATGCACAATGTGTCAGGCGAAAACAGACGAGGGCACCGAAATACCCGTAATCGACCACAATTATGAGTGGGTTACCGACAAAGAGCCCGAGTGCGGAGTCCCCGGCGAAAAGCATCAGGAATGCGCTTTCTGCCACAATAAGATTGATGAACACACCGAAATTCCCGCTCTCGAGCACAATTACGAGTGGGTTATTGACAAAGAGGCCGCCTGCGAAGAAGCGGGCGAAAAGCACCGGGAATGCACTCTCTGCCACGATAAGATTGACGAGGGCACAGTGATTGAAGCCACGGGTCACGCCTACGGCGAGCCCTCCTATGAATGGAGCAGCGACAACAGCGCCTGCACCGCAACGGCTGTGTGCGCGAACGACGAAACTCACGTGATAAAGGAAACCGTTCAGGCGTCCTGTGTAACAACCGACCCCGACTGCGAAAACCCGGGCAAAAACGATTATACCGCGGAGTTTGAGAACGAACTTTTCGCAAAGCAGGAAAAATCAACCGAAATCGCCGCTCTCGGCCACAAGGGCGAATGGCGCACCGTAACAGAGCCCACCGTTACCGACGAGGGCAGCAAAGAATATGTCTGCACGGAATGCGGCAAAACGCTCGACACCCAGGTTATCCCGAAGGTTCACACCGCCCTTAAGATAAACAACACGAGCCACCGCTCGGCCACCGTTGATTACAAAGCAACCGTTAAATTCTCCGTAAGCAAGGAGAATATCCCGGGCGACGCCGAGATACAGTGGTTTGTAAACGGCAGCAGAGCCGGAACGGGCGACACCTTTGAGATGTCAACAGTTACCTCCGGCTTCAGCGTTCAGGCAAAGGCCGTTAAAGGCGGCAAGCTCGTCAATGAGAGCCAGGTTGAAAACGTTAAGGTTAACACCGGATTCTTCGCGAAGATCATTGCTTTCTTCAGAGGATTGTTCGGTTCGTTGCCTACCGTCACCTGGTAATTCTCTACGGGTTTTGCATTTAAGCGAAAACCAAAAAGACAAAATAGTTTTAAGGGCTTGCGGTTGGTTTCAACCGTGAGCCCTTGATTTATACAATAATAAACAATTTAGTATTGCGTTATTCGGAATTTATTTATTTGTCTTTTTTCGCCGCCTTTACTCGCTCGCCGTATCCGTATACTGTCTTCGCTCGTAAAAACGGCGTTTTCATCTTAACTGCAAAACCCCCTATGCATTT
>DBWO01000007.1:0-7509 GCA_002309055.1 Ruminococcaceae bacterium UBA1236 | reverse complement strand
AATTAAAGGTAAAGGGCTTGTATGCAGTTTTACATGCAAGCCCTTGATTTTTGTTATGTTTAATCGCAAACAACTGCATTATTCGGAATAGTTTATATTTGTCCGTTTTCGGCGTTTTTCCGCCCTCGCCGTATCTATATACTGTCTTCACTCGTAAAAACGGCGTTTTCATTTTAACTGCAAAACCCCCTATGCATTTNNAATTAAAGGTAAAGGGCTTGTATGCAAATTTACATACGAGCCCTTGTTTTTTATTGATTGCCTTTATAAGGGAAAGCGGGCCGCCGTTTGGGCGACCCGCTTTTGTTGTGTTTTGAATTATTCTGCTGCAGGAGCTGATACGGGGCAGGTGTCTGCGCAAGCGCCGCACTCGATGCAGGTGTCTGCGTCGATTACATACTTGCCGTCGCCCTCGGAGATAGCTTCTACGGGGCATTCTGCTGCGCAAGCGCCGCAGGAGATGCATTCGTCACTGATCTTGTATGCCATTGTTTTTACCTCCTTATTACGTCGGATTTATTATCGGACCTGCTTAACCCAGAAGCTGGCTTATCATGCCGCTCTTGAGAAGGTCAATAATTATCGGTATGTACTGCGAGATTGTGAGAAGGTTAAGGAATTCCTTGCCTATGCTCAGATGATAGAAGTAGAATGAACCGTCCACATCACTCTTGGGAAGGAAGAGAATATTGATGGTGTTCTCGGGATCCTGGCAGTGGATAATCTCTGACTTGGTGCAGGGGATTGCCTTTGTGCCTTTTCCGCCTACGGGTTTCCAGTAGTAGGTCTTGAAGTTTTTGCCGAGCGCCCAGCTGATGCAGCTCTGGTCGTCATAAACTCTGAAGAAGAAGTCTTTATCGTTCATCCACTGCATCTGAAGGATGGTGGTGGTGTAAAGACGCTGTGCTCCTGTTTCGTTTCTGTCGTTGTAGCCCTCTTTCCACTCGGACTGGGCGGGAAGATCCTCAAAGTTGAGATAGATGCCGTCAACATAGTAAACCTTGAAGCCGGTGAATTCGCAGTTGCGGTAGGGTCTTTCGGTTGTTTCCGCTTTAAGATCCTTGCCGTCGCCTGAAGCGGCTGACATTGAGTCGGGCGCGAAACCGTCAATCCAGGAATTGAACTTGGGTTCGGCTTCTGTTGAGGTTTCGGGATCATAAGCCGGGTCATAAAGCACAACGCCGTATTTGAGCGCGGGCTCCGCGTGATAGCGCAGGCCTTCGCCGACTTTGTCTTCGTTAACTTCGCCGAGGTCGTTTACGCCGTTGTTGAAATCAACAAACGCGGCTCTTACGCCTTTGACATAGTGGATATAAACGCTCAGCTCGCCGCCTTCGCCGTCCTCCGCTGTGTAAGCGTAGATGTTGGTGGATGAGGGGTTACCGTTTTCGGTTAATTCAGAGCTTACGGAAAGAGCGTTCTTGATGGGGGAAATCTGCTCGGGGCAGTTATTCTCGATAACCGCGAAGAGCTCGTCATCAACAAAGTCTTTGTAGGTTACGATTCTGCTGCCTGAGAAGGATTTTGTTACCGCCTTGACCCACTCGGAGTTGCTGTCAAGGTAATAGAGGTTAACCTTGTACTCCTTGGGAAGCCAGCTGGTGAAGAAGTAGAAGTAGCTGTTGCCTTCAACAACTTTTACATTGTTGTTGATGAATTCCTCGTCGATTATAATCTCGGTGTTTTCATCAATTATGGTGTCATTCTCTCCGGGCTTCGCAAGCTGCTCTTCCTGAACAGGCTCATCGGGTTCATCGGGAGTGTCCGGAGTATCGGGAGTGCCGGGCTCATCGGGAGTACCGGGCTCATCGGGAACGGAGCCGCCCGCCTTGAGGAATACCTGGTCGAGCTTGTATCCGCGGTTGTCGGCGGGCGCGCCGTCATCATAGAGGCCGTCAAACGCGAACTTGCCGTTTTCACTGCCCGCTATAACCTGCGCTTCGGTATTGATGTCGCCGAAACTTGAAAGCTTGATCTTGTCGCCGTAATGAAGCTCATTATAGGAAATATATCTTGAGGAAGTGCCGCCGTTTCTGTCTGTGTAAAGACCGATGCGGTAAACTCTGTCCTCAATATCGCTGTAAACCGAGAAATGCTGTGTAACGGAGCCTTCGTCATCCTTATCTCTGAGGTTGAGCATAAGTCTGGGCTGAGCCACGCTGCCGGAATCGGGGTACTGCGCGCCGTCCTTATTCTTGTTTACAACATCGTATTTAAGGAAATCAACATCGCCCAGGTCTATTGTCGCGCCGGGGATGCTCTGTGAAACCTGAATGGTTGAAGCGAGGGTCATGCCGGTTGTGCTGTTTGTGTAGCCCTTGCAAAGTGAGACATAGGGAACCTGTATGCTCTGAACGTTGTTCCACTCTTTGCCGAATGCGCCGGTTTCGCTTTCTTTGATATTGCCTTCGCCGTCTCTTGCGGGCACATAGTAGTCAGCCGTGAATACAACGGCGGTGTAGAGAACGAGCTCGGAAATGTTGTTGCCGAACTTGTAGTAGTTGCCGTTGAAGCCGCTGGAGTTAAGTGATTTGATGCTCAGGCCGCTGTCGTACTGAAGGCCGAAGCATGAAAGGTGATTGCCGGAAGGAACATCGGTGTTGATTGTATCGTACCACTGACCGTTGAGGCCGTACATAAGTTTGAAGCCGTAGGAGTTACCGCTGCTGTCGCCGAAGTTTGCTATGCCGGAAAGCTCCTGGATTTCATCCTCATGGCTCTTGCACAGCGCTATCATGTTTTTGTAGTCCTGCGCCGTAACGCCTGCGCCGTAATCGCCGTAATATGTGTCAAGCACTTTATATTCCCATGTGCCCTTGCTCGCGTCGGTGGCTCCGGGATCGAGAACATAGCACTGAAGCAGGATGTCAATGCCGCCCGCCCAGAAAGCGGTGAGGGTGACATCGGCAAGAGAGGTGATGGGATAGGAATCCGTGTAAACGTTGCCGTTTTCGTCTTTCCAGCCGGCAAATTCAGCGTTGTATCCGTCGGCTGCAACGGGAACATAGGCGCTCAGGTCAAGGCTGCCTTCGCCGATTGTGGGGGTAACGGTCTTGCTTGCTTCGCCGTCAATTGTGCCGTTTGAAACGTTGAGCGTAATGTTTACGGGTGTTTCGCCGGAAACGGCTTTGAAAGCCATATCCTTGGAGGCGGTCATGCCTTCTGCGGCAAGCTCGCCATCGCACTCCCACGCGCTTACGCCGTCAACCGAGGGGATGGCGATTGTTTCGCCGTAGCTGTATTCTTCGCTGCTGTAAGTCTCGGTGCCGTCAGCGTTCGAGAAAGAAACGGTGAATTTCTTGTCGGTGGTGAAATTGTAAATGCCGTCAACAATAAAGTTTGTGATGGTGGGATAATTGCTCTTGCTTACATAGGCGATTTTGCCGATGGCGCTTGTGCCGCCGGTATACTTAGCCTGAACATTCTGGAAGAAGGAAGTGTCAACAGCCGCAGTGCCCTTGAAAGCGCTGTCTTTGACAGTAACGGTCTTTGAGAAATAGGGCGTTGTTGCATCGTCGCCGTTTCCTTTAAATGTTCCCGTGGCGTTAGTGGATACGGGTGTAAGTCTGCCGCCGCCCCATGCCGCTACGTCTGCCGCGGCAATGCCGGTTGAGCTCACGATTTCGGCGTGCGCCGTGCCGTCTTTTGCAAAAGCGGGTTTTGTGGCGTTTGAGGTGCCGTCCGCGCCTATCAGAGTTTCGCCGTCGCTCTTGCTGTAAGTGAACAGGGCGGGGTCGACAGCGTAGGTGATGTAAGTTAAACCGTAAATTGTTTCACTGCTCATGAAATAGAGCTCAAGAGTATAATTCGCTCCGACCTTAAGCTGGGCATCCTTGGCAACAAAATTGCCGTTGGAGTCTTTGAATCTGAGAGCGTAATAGGTGAACGGATTACTTCCGTACTTTCTCTCAAGCTCCGCATAAGTGGGGATTGCGAGGCTGTTTTGCGCGTCTTCTGCAGTTGCGTAAAGGCCAACGGCGGCAACGCCGATGAGCATTGTAACGCAAAGGAAGATGCTTAGCAGTTTCTTTGAGATGGACATTTTGTTTTCCTCCTTTTAAGCTGTGAGCAACTTAAAATGTGTTTTGCGCCGGAAGTCGGCTATTTACCGCCTTATTATAATATAATGTCAACGGTTTATCAATTATTTTTTAGAAAATTACGCGCCCGACTATATAATTTAGTAAAATTATACAAAGCCGGGCGGTGTTTATTTATGCACTTTTACCTTAAGTTTTACGTGATATTTCGGAGAAATTATTTTGCCCAGCCCTTGGAGCATTCAACCGCTCTCTTCCAGCCGGCGTAAATTTCGTCTCTCTTTTCCTGAGGCATCTGAGGAGTGAATATCCTCTCAACCTGCCTGTTTTTCTCGATTTCCTCCTTGCTCTCCCAGAAGCCGACCGCGAGGCCCGCGAGGTAGGCGGCGCCGAGCGCGGTGGTCTCAACCGTCTTGGGTCTGTTAACGTTGCAGCGTATCATATCCGCCTGAATCTGAAGCATAATGTCGCTTACGGACGCGCCGCCGTCAACCCTGAGCTCCGTGAAATCTATGCCGCTGTCGGACTTCATCGCCTCGAGCAGGTCGGTCATCTGATAGGTGATTGCCTCGAGCACGGCTCTCGCTACGTGAGCCCTGTTTACGCCTCTTGTAAGGCCAACGATGCAGCCTCTGGCGTACATATCCCAGTAGGGGGCGCCCAGACCCGTGAAAGCGGGCACAAAGTAAATGCCGTTTGCGTCCGGCACGCTCTCTGCGAGCTCGTCACAGCGCTTTGCGGAGTTTATAATCTGGAGCTCGTCGCGCAGCCATTTGATAACGGAGCCTGCGTTGAAAGCGGAGCCCTCAATTGAATATTCAACCTTGTCGCCTATGCCCCAGGCAACGCCCGTGAGCAGGTTGTTTTTGCTTCTTACTCTTGTTTCGCCTGTGTTCATAAGCAGGAAGCAGCCGGTGCCGTAGGTGTTCTTTGCCTGGCCGGGGTTAAAGCACGCCTGGCCGAAAAGGGCCGCGGGCTGGTCGCCGATTGCGCCGCTTATGGGTATGCCCTCAAACGCCTCAAGGCCGAGGATGCCCCTGCCCACTCTGCCGTAAACCTTGCTTGAAGGCACGGGCTCGGGCAGAATGCTCATGGGGATGCCCATCTTTTCGCAGAGGAATTCATCCCAGCAGAGCTTGTCAACGTCAAACAGCATTGTTCTTGACGCGTTGGAGTAGTCCGTCACGTGAACGCTGCCGCCCGTGAGGTTCCATATAATCCAGGTTTCAACCGTGCCGAAAAGCAGTCTGCCCTCTTTGGCGAGCGCCTGCGCCTCGGGCACATTGTCAAGAATCCACTTGATTTTGGTGCCGGAGAAATAAGCGTCTATAAGAAGACCCGTGTGCTCTTTTATATAGTCCTCAAGGCCGTCTGCCTTGAGCTTTTCGCAGTAATCTGCCGTACGGCGGCACTGCCACACGATGGCATTGTAAACGGGCTTGCCGGTCTGCCTGTCCCAGAGAATTGTGGTTTCGCGCTGATTTGTGATGCCTATGCCCGCTATTTCGCCGGGCTCGACGTTCGCGTCAATAAGGCACTGCGAAACAGACTGAAACTGGCTGTAAAGGATGGCGAGGGGATCGTGCTCAACCCAGCCGGCGTGCGGATAAATCTGCTCAAATTCATTCTGCGCCTTGCCGATGATGTTGCCGCTCTTGTCAAAGATGATTGCTCTTGAGCTTGTGGTGCCCTGGTCGAGCGCCATAATGTACTTTGCCATGTTGTTACCTCACTTTATTCCGAAATATTTGATTGCGTTGTTATATGAAACGTCCTTCGCTATGGCGCAAAGAGCGTTTTCTTCATAAGGATAAAGGCCTTTTTCGACAAGACCGCCGAGGAAGTTGCACATAATGCGGCGGAAATACTCGTGCCTCGGGTAGCTGAGGAATGAGCGGGAATCCGTCACCATGCCTATGAATTTGCCGAAAGCGCCGAGATTCGCGAGCGCCTTCATCTGCTCTGTCATGCCGTCTATATTGTCATTGAACCACCAGGCGGAGCCGAACTGAATCTTGCTCTCGGCTTCGTCCGTCTGGAAATTGCCTATCATTGAGCCGAGCACGTAATTGTCTTTGGGGTTAAGGGTAAAGAGAATTGTGCGGGGCAGATTGCCGCTTCTGTCAAGCGAGTCGAGGAACGCCGAGAGCTTCGCGGCAATCATATTGTCGTCAATTGAGTCGCAGCCGGCGTCGGGGCCCACGGTTTTGAATATGCGGGTGCTGTTGTTGCGGATGGGGCCTATGTGAAGCTCCATGCCCCAGCCCCTTTTTGCGTATTCCGCCGCGAGGAAGCGCAGAAGCGCTGTTTTGTATTTGTCCGTTTCAAGCGCGCCGGGTTTCGCTCCCGATTTCGCCTTCTGGAAAACGGCGTTCAGTTCGTCCGCTCCCGCCTCTTCGCACGGAACATAGGAGAAGGCGTGGTCGCTCGCTCTGCAGCCGAGGGAGGCGAAAAACTCAATCCTTTCCGCGAGCACTTCGCACAGGGTTTCAAATGAGTTTATCTGCCTGCCGGCTGTATTTTCCATCGCGCGGAGCCAGGGGACGAATGAAGGAAGGTCCAAAGAGAGGGCCTTATCGGGCCTGAAGGCGGGGAGCACACTGCACTTAAAGCCGCTTTCGTCTTTAAGCAGAGCGTGATATTCAAGGGTATCCGCCGGGTCGTCCGTTGTGCACAGATGAGTGACGTTTGATTTCTCAATCAGTTCGCGCGGGGTGAATCCGCCGCCCTTTATTGCGGCGTTTGCCCTGTTCCATATATCCTCGGCAGTATCCGCGTTCAGGGTATCATCAATGCCGAAATAGCGGCGCAGCTCAAGATGGCACCAGTGATACATCGGGTTTCCGATGAGCGAGGGCATACAGGAGGCGAAGGCGAGGAATTTCTCTTTGCCGGACGAATCGCCCGTTATGTATTTTTCGCTTATTCCGCACGAGCGCATCGCGCGCCATTTGTAATGGTCGCCGCCGAGCCAGAGCTGAGAAATATCAAGCGGCTCGGTGTTTTCACAGATTTCCGCGGGGGACAGGTGGCAGTGCCAGTCAAATATCGGCATATCCTTTGCCGCCTCATACATTTTACGGGCGGGTTCGCTGTCAAGCAGGAAATCGGCGCCCATGAATTCTTCGGCCATAAATTTCTCCTCCCTTAATTCGGAATGCGTGTATGTGCGTATATATTGTTATTTTACCATATCGGGGGAATTTTGCAAGAGAAAAAGGCGCAAAAAAGCCCTATCGGGCAAAAATTACCCGATAAGGCCTTAAAATGCTGTTAAATTGGGGCTTTGCCGGTATTACTCGGCAAAACCTGTTTCAACGAGCGTTACGAGCTCATTGACTGCCTGCTCTTCGTCAGCGCCGGAAGCGATGATGCGGATGGAAGTGTCGCCCATGATGCCGAGTGAAAGCACGCCGAGGAGGCTCTTTGCGTTGACTTTGCGTTCGTCCTTCTCAACCCAGATGGATGA
>DBWO01000021.1:47812-48027 GCA_002309055.1 Ruminococcaceae bacterium UBA1236 | reverse complement strand
TACCCGTTTTGCCTTAAATGCTATTATTTATTGTTTTCGTCAACATCGGTGTAGTCGGCTTCATAAACATTATCGCCGCCGGCAGTGTTTCCGTCGCCCTGCGGTGCGCCGCCAGCCTGTGCTTGAGCCTCCTGAGCCGCCTTGTATACCTTTTCGCTTATGGCATAAAGCTCTTTTTGAAGCTCTTCCTGCTTAGCCTTAATAGCCTCAATATC
>DBWO01000021.1:8432-47795 GCA_002309055.1 Ruminococcaceae bacterium UBA1236 | reverse complement strand
GTGTTTATCTTAGCCTTTTCATCGTCAGATAGTTTATCGCCTAAATCGCTTATTGTCTTTTCGGTCTGGTAAATCATCTGGTCGGCGCCGTTTCTGATATCAACTGCCTCACGGCGCTTTTTATCCTCTGCCGCATAAGCCTCAGCCTCTTTAACCGCCTTATCAATGTCATCTTTGGACATATTGGTGTTAGAGGTAATTGTTATATTGTTTTCTTTTCCTGTGCCGAGGTCTTTTGNNTTTGCATCAATATCAAAAGTAACTTCTATCTGGGGTATACCGCGCGGAGCCGGAGCGATACCGTCGAGGTGGAATACGCCAAGCGTTTTATTATCCTTGGCAAACTCTCTTTCGCCCTGAAGAACATGAACTTCAACCGAAGTCTGCCCGTCGGCGGCGGTTGAGAATATCTGGCTCTTCTTTGTAGGTATAGTGGTGTTGCGCTCGATAACCTTAGTTGATACTCCGCCCATAGTCTCGATACCGAGGGAAAGCGGTGTAACATCAAGGAGTAAGAGGCCTTTAACATCTCCGCCGAGAACACCTGCCTGGAGTGCTGCGCCGAGGGCTACACACTCATCGGGGTTAATGCCCTTAAACGGCTCAGAACCCATAAAGTTTTTAACCGCCTCTTGAACCGCCGGTATACGGGAAGAACCGCCGACCATAAGAACCTTGTTGATTTCGCTGTTTTTGAGGCCGGAGTCGCTCATCGCCTGGCGAACGGGGCCCATTGTGGCCTCAACGAGGTCCGCGGTAAGCTCATTGAACTTCGCTCTTGTGAGAGTGGTTTCAAGATGCTTGGGGCCTGTCGCATCGGCTGTGATATAAGGAAGGCTGATTGAGGACGAGGTAACGCCCGAAAGCTCAATCTTCGCTTTCTCCGCGGCTTCCTTAAGGCGCTGCATTGCCATCTTGTCACTTCTGAGGTCAAAGCCCTGATCCTTCTTAAATTCATCAACAAGCCAGTCGATAATTCTCTGGTCAAAGTCGTCGCCGCCAAGGCGGTTGTTACCTGCTGTTGCAAGCACTTCCTGGATGCCGTCACCCATATCGATGATGGAAACATCAAAGGTGCCGCCGCCGAGGTCGAAGACCATAACCTTCTGCTCGGTCTCTTTATCAACGCCGTAGGCGAGAGCCGCGGCTGTGGGCTCGTTGATAATTCTCTTTACATCAAGGCCGGCAATCTTGCCTGCGTCCTTGGTGGCCTGTCTCTGAGAGTCCGTGAAATATGCGGGCACGGTGATAACCGCCTCGTTCACCTTTTCGCCGAGATATGCCTCCGCGTCTGTCTTCAGCTTCTGAAGAATCATTGCGGAAATCTCCTGCGGGGTGTACTTCTTGCCGTCAATATCAACCTTGTAGTCGGAACCCATCTGCCTCTTGATTGAAGAAACAGTTTTGTCGGGGTTGGTTATTGCCTGCCTTTTTGCAACCTGACCGACCATTCTTTCGCCGTTCTTGCCGAACGCCACTACCGACGGGGTAGTTCTGGAGCCTTCTGCGTTTGCGATAACTATGGGCTCGCCGCCCTCGATAACTGCAACGCATGAATTTGTGGTACCTAAATCAATACCGATAACTTTTGACATATTTATTCCTCCTCTGAAGGTAAATTACTTATTTATGTGTTAGCAACTTTGACCGCGGCCTCGCGGATGATTTTATCCCCGAGCCGGTAGCCCTTGCTGAAAACCTGAGCAATGGTGTTTTCGCCTAAGCTGTCGTCCGTGACAGCCATAACCGCCGTGTGAAGGTTGGGGTCGAAGGTTTCGCCCTCCTCACCGAAGCTCTCAACGCCGAATTTTTCGAGCACTTTGAGAAACTGTCCGAATATGAGCTCAATGCCTTTTTTGTAAGAATCAAAATCGGCGTCGGCATTCTGCGCCGCTCTCTCAAAATTGTCGAGAATTGGAAGAATCTGCTCCAAAACCTCCGCTTTTGAGGTGGAGTAGATATCCGCCTTCTCTTTCTGCGAGCGTTTGCGGAAATTATCGTATTCCGCGCAGAGCCTTAAATACTTATCGTCCTTATCCTTTATCTGAGCCTCAAGCTCTTCTTCCCTGGATTTTTCGCCCTCCTGAGCTTCTTCGGGAGTTTTATCCTCTTCGAGAATCTCCTCCTGCTCTTCGGGCGCTGTTTTTTCTTTTTTATCTTTCATTGCAATACCTCGCTATTCCTCAAGAGCCTGGCTGATGAGCCTGCCGACCAGATCCGTCATATATTTAATGCTGGGGATTATCGTTTCATAATCCATTCTTGTGGGGCCGATAACGCTGATTGTGCCCGTATCGTCGCCCTTGACGGAATACTTTGAAACTATAACGCTGGAGTTTTCAAGCTGCTTATATTTATTCTCCGAGCCGATGTGGATATCGAGGCTGCCTTTTGATGAGCTTATGACATCCGTAAGCGGCTCGCGCTTGCCGAGAAACTCAAGCAGCGCCACCGCGCTCGCGCCGTAATCCTTGAAGCTTAAAAGGTTTGAACTGCCGCCGAGAATAAGGCGGGAGTCTCCTACGCTGTCAGCAAGCTCGCTTACAGCGGCGAGCAGAGGAAGCATTGTGAAATAATCGCCTTCAACTGCCGCGGCAAGGGTCTGGATATAAGCGGGAGTGATTTCAAGAGCGGGTTTTTCGAGGATGAAGGAATCCACAATATTATAGAAGCTTTCAAGAATACCCGCGTTAATCTCGGAATCCGTCCTGCAAAGGCGGCTTTTGAGAATGCCGTTTGACGTGAGAAGCACCATCATCGCCGAATAGGTGCCGACCGGCACAATCTCTATCTTGCGGATTAAAGTCATCTCGCCGACAGGCGCCGTTGAAACAGTGGCGCATTTTGTGAGATTCGCGAGCACCTCGCGCGATTTTGAAATCAGCTTTTCGGGATCGCCGACTGCGGAAGAAATGCCCGCGTCTATAAGCCGCTTTGTGAGCTCGTCAATCTCCCTGTTTTTCATAAGGTGATCAACATAGTAGCGGTAACCCTTCTGAGAAGGAATCCTGCCCGCCGATGTGTGCGGCTGCTCAAGATAGCCGAGCGAGTCAAGCTCGTTCATCTCGTTTCGCACGGTGGCGGATGAAACCGACATACCCGTTGCGCTTATGAGGCCCTTTGAGCCGACGGGCTCGCCCGTTTTGATATAAAGCTCAACAACGTGCGCGAGTATCTGTTTTTTACGCTCACTGAGCTCGGTTTTTTCTGTCTGCTCCGGCATCTTTATTCCTCCTCTCTTTGTTGAGTGCCAGTTTTAGCACTCTTAACACCCGAGTGCTAATTCTTGAGGATATAATATACCATACTCGCCATTTTGTCAATAATGCAAATGTAAACACTTTGTGAATTTCGCGCAGAAAAACGGCGGCCGCTCCTTGAGCAGACCGCCGCCTGAATATTAATGAAATATATTTTTATACAAGGTCAAATGAATAAGCGGAATTTGTGTACCACTTGCCTGTGAGGTAGTTTATGGGTCTGACAATCACCTTATCCGCATAGACTTCCATCTGCGCGCCGGTTCCGGACCAGGTGATGCCGTACCAGTTGACAATACCGTAGCAGGGCAGGCTGATGTAAGTGACGCCGTTTACGGTTTCCGCCATGGGCATATTGTAATCCTCGCCCACTTTTTCACTTCTTATACCGCCGTGCATATGACCGCTGATGTAGAAAACATTCTGATATTTTTCCATTATGCCTTTGACCTGATATGCGAACTCGCTCTCTTCGATGCCGCTGCCGTCCCAGACAGTGTCCTCGCCGTTTATGCCGTCAAACGGCCAGTGGCAGCAGACAAAAACGGGTTTGCCCTCTGCCGTACCCTGCGCAAGCTCGCTGTCAAGGAAATCGAGCTGCTCCTGAGTCATACTGACTGCGTCCCAGTGTCCGCCGTCGATAACCTCGTCGCCGAGCACAATGAATTTATAACCATTTACCTCGAGGCTGTAATAATTGGATTCACAGTTGTCGCCGTAAAACTCGTTGTGATATTTAATCACATTAGCGAGGGCTTCTTCTCTTGTGATGTCGGTTTTATCCCTGTCGCCCGCATGGCCTATATCGTGGTTTCCGGCAACGACAACCGCCTGACCGGGGCAGTAATTCTTTACAACATCATATATTTTTGCAAGCGAGGGCTCATCGGCGTAGTTTGTGAGGTCGCCGCAGATAACAACCGCGTCAACGGGAGTTACCGCATTTGACATACGGCTGAAGCCCTGCTTCATAAAGCCGGTGCGGAAGGGGTAATCCGCCTCAACGTGAGTGTCGGAAATCATTGACACATTGAGAAGGCAGTTATCCTGCGCCGCCTTCATAACAGGCGCCTCAACGCCTTTGTAAGGGATAAGAGTCATAAACAGCGCCACAAGAAACGCCTGCGCTTTGTAAATGAATTCTGAAAAATCCATATCGGTTCCTCCCGTAATAATGAAATAAATAACAAATGAATATTACTACAAAAACACAATGAAATCAAGAAGTTAATTTCATTGCGGCAAACCTGCATGCCCTTGCATAAGCTTCGGCGATAAACTCCTCCGGTGTCATTTTTTCATATTTCGCATTATCATATCTTCCGTCAAAGCATCTGCGTTTAAGCTCAAAAGTCAGCGTGCCGTCAAAGCCGCACGCATTGAGCTTTTCCGCCTTTTCGCGCCAGTTGATAATACCGTCAAACGGGAGAAGATGAAGGTCATCCGTAAATATTGTATTGCCGCCGTAATCGCTTATGCCGAGATTGTCATTCAGATGCGTGCAGACAAGTTTATCCCCGTAAAGCGCAAGCAAATCCCTGCCGTAGTTGTAGCACTGCTCGTGCCCGCTGTCCCAGCAGAAGCCGACTGATTTTTCTCCCGAAAGGCCTGTCAGCAGAGTGTCAAGAAACTCAAGACCTTCCGTGTTTTCAAAAGCGACTTTTATGCCCAGTTCACTTGCCCTGCGCGCTATTTTACCGTATCTTTCAAGGCCCGCCTGTGTGGGCACTCTGCCTGTGTTGAAGCCGATAAAAGCGTGAGAAACCATAACGGGAATTTCAAGCCGGGCGCAAATGTCGGTGAAATAAAGCAGCTCATCCAGCGCCTCATCGCCCTTATCGCCGCTTTCATCCCACATAACGTCACATCTGCCGAAAGGCGCGTGAAGCGACTGCACAAAAACGCCCTCATCCCGCGCCGAGCGCACGAGCTCAGCAACCGGCATATCCCGGCTGCCGGCGCAGATAAAAATCTCTTCAAAGCCCGCGTCCCTTATGACCTTTATCTGATCAAAGAGACCGAGCGAATAACTGTCCGAAAGATTAAGGCACAATTTCTGCCTGTACATATTATCACCGCCTGTATTAATCATTTTATCACCGGGTGCCGCGGAATACAATAAAAAGATTTACATTAAAAAATGCCTGTGATAAAATAGTTAAGATATAAAAACGAAAGCGAAGAATTTTATGGGCGTAATAATCGGTCTCGGCGGCGGAGAATGCTTCGGCGACTCCGCATGCATATACAATAAATTCATTGAGTTCACAGGCAAGGAAAACCCGCGTGTGCTCATTTTGCCGACCGCGCGCAGGGATGAGCCTGACAGCGACCTTGAGGAGGCGGAGTTTTTCATAACTCACGGGTGCGAAACATCTTTTCTTCGCCTGACAGACGAAAAACTCACAAAGGATGAAGCGCAAAAGGCAATTGACGAAGCGGACATCATCTTTGTCGGCGGCGGCAATCTTAAATTCCTTATGGACGTGTGGAAGCGCACGGGCGCCGACGAAATGCTCAGAAAGGCGTATTGCGGCGGAAAAGTGCTCGGCGGCACTTCATCCGGCATGATGTGCTGGTTTACCGAAGGGTATGACGACTGCGGCGAGGACGGCGCGTTTATGTTTGTTGACGCGGTAGGAATTATCCCCTTTTCATCCTGTCCTCACTTTGAGAGCGGCAGATGGGGCTCATATGAGCAGGCAGTGCGCGGCAGAGCATACAGCGGTTTCGCGCTCGAAAACGGCGCGGCGCTCATCTGCAGGGACGGCGAGCTATCCGCAATAAGCGGAACAGACGGCGGCACGGTTTATTTCTTTGACAAAGACAAGAGTTTCGGAAAGGAAGTTTTCGGCGGAGAGCCGAAGAAGAATAATGAGATTTAATCCGGACATAATAAGAAGCGACAGAAAAAGCATAGCGATAGAAGTGCGCCCCGACGGCAAAGTGACCGTCAGAGCGCCGTTTTCCGCGTCTTATAAGGATATTGAAAAGTTTGTTGAGAACAGTGCCGATAAAATAGAAAATGTACTTGAGAGATACAGAAACAGGGGCAGTGAAGATCTGCCGAAATACACTGCCGAAGAGCTTGAATACGCAAAGAAGAAGACCGCCGAAACGGTGCCGAAGAAAGCGGAATACTACGCCGCTCTCATCGGGGTGAAATATAATAGAATCGGTGTGAGAACCCCGAAAACGCGCTGGGGAAGCTGCTCATCAAAAGGCAACCTCAACTTCAGCGCTCTGCTGGCTTTTCTGCCCGAGGAAATCGCGGACAGCGTGATTGTGCACGAGCTGTGCCATCTCAAAGAAATGAACCATTCAAAGCGTTTTTATGATGAAATACTCAAAGTTATGCCCGACTATCACGAAAGAGAAAAATGGCTGAAAGCAAACGGGTATAAATACACATCAAGGTTATAATAAGAAATTCAAGGGCTTGTATGTAAAACCACATACAAGCCCTTTAACTTTAATTATACGTTTGTTTTTCGCTTAACTGCGCCGGGGCTTTTGCAGTTAAGATGAAAACAGCTTTTTCTCCGACCGAAGACAGTACGAAGGTACGGCGAGGGAGGAAAAATGCTGAAAACGGATATATTTATTATCTTATTTGCGGTATGTGCCGACACCGGTACTTGTTAACAAATAAGGGCTCGCAGTTACAATCCGCTGCAAGCCCTTTAACTTTAATTATACGTTTTTTTTTCGCTTAACTGCGAAAGCCGTCAGTCTTTGTTGACTTCGATTTTGCCGTAGAGCGATCCCTCGAAATCCTTCTTGGGAGCTCTGGGTGCTGATTCGCCGTCGGATGAAGCGGTCTCTTTGGGGGTATAACCGCCCCTGTTTCTTCCGCCTCTGCCGCCGTTACCGCCGCGGCCTCTGCCGCCCTGGTAACCGCCCTGAAGGGGCTTAACGCCCTCCTCAAGAGTGATAACAACCTTGCGCTCATCGTCACTGCCTACGGAATGTGAGGTAACGCCCTCAATCTCCTGAATGGTTGTGTGGATGATTCTGCGCTCATAGGGGTTCATAGGCTCAAGCACAACGTTTCTGCCGTATTTTCTTACTCTTGCGGCATTCTTCTTCGCGAGAGCTTTGAGAGTTGCCTCTCTCTTTTCGCGATAGTTGCCGACGTTAACGGAAACGTGCTTGAATTCATCGTTTTCGCGGTTGATAACAAGGCGGACAAGATACTGGATGGCGTCGAGGGTTTCGCCTCTTCTGCCGATAACCGAGCCGTAATCCTCTTCGCAGGATACGCTTATTCTTACATCCTCGCCCTCAACGGCAAAATTGATTTCGGATTTTTCAACACCGAGACTTCTGAGAATGGTGTCAACATAGTTTCTTGCTTTTTCAAACTTGTCGTCCTCTACCTCGTAGTAGGCCTTGACAAGCGCGGGGCTGCCGCCGAAAAGACCGAGCACCTTGCTCTTGCCCTCAGAGACGATTTCGATTTTTACCTCTGCCTCTTCTGGAGCGTTGAGCTGCTCAACGGCGGACTGCCTTGCTTCCTCAACTGTGGGAGCGGAAGCTGTGATTTCTATGGTTTTCAAGGAGTTCACCACCTGAATTTACTGATTATTTTTTTCTTTTTCGGATGCAACAAGTTTCAGGCTGTTTTCTCTTGAGCGGCGTTCAACGGTTTCGTCAACCATGAGCTTCGCAAGCACTTTGTTGGGAGAATACAGCTTTCCGATGATTATTGTGGTAATAAGGCCGAACAAACCGGAAGCAATCCAGTAAATGCCTATACCTGCGGGATAGTAGATAACGAAATAAACAGTGAGGGCAGCCATACCGAATGTCATGCATCCCATTGACTTGTTGGCAGCTGCCGGTGTGTTGGTCTGCTTCTGCCTGAAGAAGGAGTAGAGGCTCGTGCCCAGTGTGGAGAGTGTGGAGAGAACGGGAATGAGCCAGATGATGTGCAATTGACCCTTGTGGTTCATGGGGACATCACCGAGCGAAAACAGACCGAAAAATGAGAAATCAACACTTTCGATAGCTTTGTAGGTTTCAGCCGAAACGCCCTCGAGATCCTTGAGCTGGGAGATGTTTTCAATAACAAGCAGTTCGCTCAGATGTGTGCTCTTGGACATTGTGGTGGCTCCGATATTTTTAACGGCCTCGGTAAGAATGCTGATTTCCGCTTCGGGAATGTGAAGGAAATTCTTCAAAGGATAGTAAATAGCGCCGATAAGCCCGAAAAGCAGTATAAACTGGACGAGCATGGGTGCGCAGCCGGCATTCATGGGGTTATAACCCTCTCTCGAATAAAGAGCCTGTGTCTCTTCCTGAATCTTTCTCTGGTCGCCGGCATATTTTTCCTGAATCTTGCGGACCTTTGCCTGGATACGCTGAGTTTTGGCCATGCCCTTTTGCTGGTGCACGGTGGTGGGCAGCATAAGCACCCTCGCGATGAGCGTAAGGAGAATAATCGCTACCGCGTAATTTCCGAACGCAACGGTGTTGTAGAGGAAGCTCAGAATGTATCCGAAAGGTACACCTAAAAATTGATAGAGTCCGGTCATTTCTTTTCCTCCGGGTGTTTGTGTTTCTTGGGCGGAACCGGATCGTATCCGCCGGGAAAGAGAATATTGCATCTCATAAGTCTCAGCACGGCGAGAAGTGAGCCCTTGAGGGCGCCGTGAACTTCTATCGCCTCGATTGCGTACTGAGAGCAGGTCGGATAATACCTGCACATGGGCGGGAAATGCGGGGAAATACGTTTACGATAAAACCGGATAAGTGAAAGAAGAAGTTTCTTCATGACGAAATCTCCCCGGAATCGTTTTCAATCACGCCCAGTTCGATGAGCTGGCGCTCCATAACGGAGGCAACAGACTGCATCTTCTGACTTCTTGTTTTGTACCTTGCAACAAAAACAATGTCCCACCCTGCGCCGCATTCGGGCGCGAGCGATGAATAGGCCGCCCTGATTACTCTGCGGCAGCGGTTTCTGACAACCGCGTTGCCGAGCTTTTTTGAGGCGGTGATGCCGACTCTGCAGACGGAATTTCTACTCTTAAGGGCATAGGTAACGAGCACGGGCGAACTCACGCTCTTTCCCCTGCCGTAAACCCGGTGAAACTCGGTGTTCTGTTTTAAGGTTGTGACAGCGGACATACTGCCGTGGCTCAATAGCTGAGCTGTTTCCTGCCCTTGGCTCTGCGGCGAGCAAGCACCTTGCGGCCGTTTCTGTCGGCCATTCTCTTGCGGAAGCCGTGCTCCATCTTGCGATGACGCTTCTTGGGCTGATAAGTTCTTTTCATGTGTCTAACCTCCATTCACAGTAACTTTATGGAATTGCGCCGCGGATAGCGGAGCAATCTCGATAACATTTTTGAGAGCCATGAGCCCTCAGTTTGCATATTATATTACAAAATGCACATAAAAGTCAACCTTTTTTTATTTTCAGTGATTCCGACGGATTTTTTTGCAAATCCGGCAGCATAATTTTGCGTTTTACACTTGAAAAACGCGCTGAATTGTGTTATATTTCTTTGGATAATAATTAATATGGAGTAATATCCGCATTACGGCTTTGTGCGGCGCTCCGTTTTTACACCCCGGGATGATAATAATTTGAATTGCTCACTCAAACTATTGACATGTCAGGAGTATAGCAATGGAATCATTGAACGAAATGTGGAATCTCGTTCGCGAGGAACTTCGCCGCTCGCTCAACGACGTTATCTTTAATGTCTGGTTCGCGCCGATTGAGATTACCGATTTTGACGGTGAAAAAGTAGTTCTCGCGGTCAGCGAATTCAAAAAAACCACAATTGAAAAGCAGTTTGGCAACGAGCTCGCGGACGCGTTCAGAAACGTGCTCGGCTTTGAGCCCGAAATCATTATGGTGGATCCCGAATCCATAGTGGACGTGAGCGACACATCGTCAAACGACGGTTTCGGCTACGGAGCGGAGGAAAACACTTTTGACACCTTCGTTGTAGGCCCCTCCAACAAATTCGCCTATGCCGCGGCAAAGGCGGTTGCGGAGGACCCGGTTGTTTCGATTAACCCCCTGTTCATTTACGGCTCATCGGGCCTTGGCAAGACCCACCTTCTGTGCGCCATCAGAAATATGATACTCGAGAGAAATCCCGACGCTAAAATCATATTCACGAGGGGCGAGGAATTCGTTAACCTCATCGTTGAAGGCATCAGAAAAAAGGATATGAACGCCATTCACGAAAAGTTCAGGAGCTGTGATGTGCTGCTGGTGGACGATATTCAGTTCATAGCGGGCAAGCAGTCCACCCAGGAGGAATTCTTCCACACCTTCAACGCTCTTGTTGATGACAACAAGCAGATTGTGCTTATATCGGATGCGAAGCCCAAGGATATCGCCGTGCTTGACGAGAGACTCAGAACAAGATTTGAGCAGGGCCTCATAGCGGATATCCAGCCGCCCGATTTTGAGACCAGAGTGGCAATCCTTCAGCGTAAGGCAAACCACCTGGGCCTTGACCTGCCCGGCGAAATCACCGAGTTTATCGCCGAGAGAGTCAAGACAAACATCAGACAGCTTGAGGGCGTTGTAAAGAAAATTCACGCTCTCGTAAACCTTGAGGGCGGCAACGTGACAATCGCCGTTGCGCAGAGCGCCATCAAGGATATAGTGAGCGAAGGTCTGCCCGTTTCCGAGCTTGTCAACAAGCTTATAGCGGAAACCGCGCGCACCTACGGCATAGCTAAAGAAGACATCGTGTCAAAGAAAAAGGATGCCAAAACAGCCAACGCCAGGCAGATGGCCATCTTCGCGGTCAAAGAGTGCACGGACCTTACACAGCAGGAAATAAGCGAATATTTCGGCGGCAGAGACAGGACAGCTATTCACTACGCTATCGGCAAGGTTGCCGAAATGCTGGAAACCGATTCGTCAATGCGCAGAACGCTTGACAACATAATCAAAAACTCCAAGGAGCAGTAACCCGATGGGATTTTTCAATAAACTCAACAAAGGCCTCAAAAAAACGCGTGACAGTATGTCCGGCGCCATCAACTCCGCCCTCTACGGCAAAAACGAGATTGATGACGAGTTTTACGATGACCTTGAAGAGATACTCATAATGTCGGATGTTGGCGTCACCACCTCCGAAGAGATAGTTTCGCGCCTGAGAGACGCTGTTTTCAAGAAGAGTCTTCACAAGGCGAAAGACGTTAAGAAAGAAATCAAAAATATCGTTGCCAACATCCTCTCCGGAGGAGTTGAGGTTGATATGATAACGGTGCCCTCCGTGATACTCGTTATCGGTGTTAACGGCGTGGGCAAGACCACCTCAATCGGCAAGATGGCGGCGATGTTCAAATCCGAGGGCAAAAAGGTTATCCTCGGCGCCGCGGACACCTTCAGGGCCGCCGCTATCGACCAGCTTGAAATATGGGCGGACAGAGCAGGTGTTGACATCGTTAAACACAAAGAGGGCGCGGACCCGGCCGCAGTGGTTTTTGACACCATAGAGGCAGGCAAGGCGAGAAACGCGGACATCATCATCTGCGACACGGCAGGCAGACTCCACAACAAGAAAAATCTTATGGACGAGCTCAATAAGATTTACAGGGTTATGGATAAGCTCCTCCCCTACGCGGACAGAGAGATACTGCTTGTGCTTGACGCGACTACCGGCCAGAACGCGGTTAACCAGGCGAAGGAATTCCTCGACTGCGCCGAAATCACCGGCATCATACTCACAAAGCTCGACGGCACCGCTAAAGGCGGCGTTGTGCTCGCGATAAAGAACGACCTTAAAGTACCCGTCAAATTCATAGGCGTCGGCGAAGGTATTGACGACCTGAGGCCCTTCGATCCGATGGATTTTGCGGAGAGCTTATTTGAGGAAAGAGAAGAAGACGATAAGGAAGACTGAGATGGATTACATCATTGCAACCCATAACGCAAAAAAGCGCGATGAGCTATACAGAATTCTTTCCCCTCTGGGCATAAAAGTGCACCTTGACAGCGAGCTCGGCATTGAGCTGACAGACGTTGAGGAAACGGGCACAACCTTTAAGGAGAACGCCCTGCTTAAGGCGGAGAGCGGCTGCAGAGAAAGCGGCATGCCCTGCATAGCGGACGACTCGGGCCTTACGGTCGATTATCTCGGCGGTGAACCGGGCGTCTATTCCGCGAGATACGCGGGCGGGCACGGCAACGATGAGGCAAACATCGCAAAGCTCCTCAAAAATCTTGAAGGCGTGCCGGATGAAAAAAGAGGCGCGGCCTTCGTGAGTGAAATCTGCTGCTGCTACCCCGACGGCAGAGTGATATACGCAAAAGGCGAATGCAAAGGCAGAATCGGCTTTGAGAGCATCGGAAACGGCGGCTTCGGCTACGACCCCGTGTTTATGCCTGAGGACTATGGCTTCACAAAAAGCATGGCTCAGCTGACCGCTGAAGAAAAGGATGCCATCAGCCACAGAGGCAGAGCAATCAGAGAACTTGCCGGAAAGATCGGAGAACAGATATGACAAGCAAAGAGAGAGCTCAGTTCAGAGCTCAGGCAAACAGCCTTGAACCCGAATTTCAGATAGGCAAAGGCGGCATGTCGGACGGCGTTGTAAATCAGACGCTAGACGCGTTCAAGACCAAGGAACTCATAAAAATCAAGGTGCTCCTTGACTCTGCTCCCGAAAGCCCGCGCGAATTTGCCGACAAACTCTCCGAAAAGACCGGGAGCGAAGTGATACAGATTATCGGCGGCGTTATCGTGCTTTACAAAAAGAATGACGAGCTTGAAAACAAAGCGGCTAAAAAGAAAGCGCCCAAAAAGACAAAACCGCTCGCAAACGTGAAAGCGAAAAGAGCGGCGGCGGCAAAGAGAGAAGCGGACGAAAAGAAAGCAAAGCGCGATTTTTACGCAAAAAAGAGAACTAAATAAAAATTAATGCAACAATATGAGCATTAATAAACACATATCATTGAAAGGATGCTAAATGGCAAAAAACGAGGGCATAAAGCCCGTGGCACAAAACAAAAAAGCATACCACGAATTCTTTGTGCTCGAAAAGTACGAGGCCGGCATTGAGCTGTTCGGCACCGAGGTAAAATCCATAAGGCAGGGAAAGCTCAACCTCAAGGACGCCTGGTGCTCGATAAACGGCGGAGAGATATTCGTTAACGGCATGCACATAAGCCCTTATGAGCAGGGCAACATATTCAACCGCGACCCTATGAGAGTCAAGCGCCTGCTTATGCATAAGCGCGAAATCAAAAACCTGTATGCAAAGGTCAAGCAGGAGGGCCTCACGATTGTGCCCCTGAGCGTTTACTTTAAAAACGGCAGGGCGAAAATCGAAGTAGGTCTTTGCAAGGGCAAAAAGCTCTATGACAAGCGCGAGGCTGCAGCCAGGAAGGACGCGGAAAGAAATATCCAGCGCTCACTGCTCAAATAAACATATGGGGATGAAAGGATTTCGACGGGGGATCCGAGCCCGGATAAGCGAGTAGCAGGGCGGGGCTGCTATATAAAATCCGCAATTTTAAATTTAAACGACAACACTACAGTTTCAATCGCTGCTTAATTAAGCAGCCGTCTGTGCAGTGAGTACTGCGGCTCTGCAACAGGCGTCGATCAGCAGTGAACGTGCACGGGTGATGACGGATAGCCCGTCATGAACAATTCGCCTACTGAAACCGCAAGCCCGTTTACCGGCGTGCGGCAGAGGGAACGCCAAAAGGTAAAATACACTCGTAGAAAGTCCCTGCAGAGGTCTTTCGGACGCGGTTTCGATTACCGCCATCTCCACCACAGACAATTATTTTTTACATATATTTTCGGGAAAGAAAGGAAGTTGCTCATGAAAAGGATTAATATCCCCGCCATAGTCACATCAATTGTGGCGCTCGGTCTTGTGGCTATTGTTGCCGTTATAGGCATCAAAGCAAAGAACAGCGCTAAAGAGATTGCGGTCATACCCTCTGACTACGGCACAGAAAACAGCTATGATATAGGCACATTCACGGAGGATGAAATTACCACACTCCCCTCCACTACCACCGCTCCCTATATCATTTCAACAGCCGCGCCTGTAATAACTACGGCAAGTCCGGCAACAGCCGCGCCCACAACGAGGAACATAATAACCACCACAAGGGGTGTGCCCACAACGGTGCCCGTCAGCGTTATAACCAACCCGGACGGCAACACTACGGAGGTTGCGGTTATCGATAACGTGACAGTGCCCGTGCAGAATGAGGACGACCTCTCTCACGGCAAGGCGCCGGGCGCAGGCACCACGGTTTCAACTGCGGAGCTTCCGAAGGATATGTACTTCTCGGGCCTTCACAGCTTAGGTTATCAGGTTATCGGCCCCAAGGGCTTCATTTACAACGACGACACGGACCCGAACTGCACACAGAGGAAGTTCGGCTACAACGTGCTTTATGACGCGGGCGCAAAGCTCATCGACTTCAGCATTGACACCACGCGTATCAAATTCAACTACGACAACAAGCAGTACATGATTCAGCTCTGGAAAGGTCAGTACATTTCGGGCGATATCGGCACCGTCGGCGGCGAGGTAGGCATATACACGAGAGCGGCAGGCACAACCTCCGCAATCGGTCATTACAACTGCGCGGCAGAGAGCGACTGGCTCAATATGGAAATGACAGTGCTCTGGGATGAATTTGACGACGGCGTTTACCGCCCTCAGCTCACCAGAAAGTATTCGCTTCACTGGTGGCAGACCGGCTATGTTGACGGGCAGCTTAAAAACAGAAACGATTCATCCGTGCTCAGGATTCTCTCGAGAATCACCTTTAAGGATGACACCCAGGCAAGTCTCTTTGAGCAGGCGCTCAACAACAACGGCTTCAGAAGCGTTGAAACCTTCAACCCCACGGTTAAGGACACCTGCAAGAGATTCGGCAGAGACGTTATCCTCGTGTGGCAGGACGTAAGATAAATCGGTCAATAATAAGATTTATTATATAAACTAAGTACTAAGGAGTAATCAGTATGAGTAAGACCAAGATTGTAATCATCGCAGTTTGCGCCGTTCTTGTATTAGGCGGAGCGATTGCGGCAGTACCCGTGCTCAGAAACAGAGCTGCTTCCGAGCCCGAAAACGTTTCCTACCTCAGCGTTGAAGATGAAAGCGAATCCGCAGCAGAGGAAAGCATCCCCTCTTATGTCTATAACGACACGGTTGTTCCCGGCGGCGAAACCGCTGCTTCCGACGCAACCGACGCCGCGGCAGCCGATTCAACCGTAAACGCACAGACCGTGGCCGGCAATTCCATTGCCACAACAGCAAGGCAGATTGCCTCCACAATCGCAAACGCCGCCACAACCACCACAAGAAGAAGTATGTTCGGCGGCACCACCAAGGCGCCCGCCACAACAAAAGCACCCGCTGCAACCACTAAGGCAGGCACCACAAAAGCTACCACCAAGAAGAGCGGCGACACCGCCAACAGCGGCGGCCTTGTACCCAACGCCATAGGCGAAGATGCAGAACAGTCACTGCTCGGTTACCGCTGGTCATCCGACGGATATTATTACTGCGATGACAAGGACTGCTGGCAGAAGAACGTTGGCTACAACGAAGTTTACGACAAGTGGGCTCCCATCGCCGGCATGTTCATCGATCAGATCCGTATCCGCTTCCAGTATAACAATAAGAACTACATGATGCAGTTCTGGAAGGGTCAGTACGGCTTCCTTCTCATCGGCGCGGAAATCGGTATCTACACCTGCGGACTTGATCAGTACAAGGGCAACACCGGTGATATAAACCACTTTTATGTTGCCGACAAGGAAGACTGGCTCAAGATGCAGCTTGACTGCTACTACTGCAAGGGCGGCAAGGGTTCATACACAAGAGTATTCACAAGGCCTTATGACACTTACTGGTGGGCAACAGGCTTTGTAAAGGGTCAGCTTACCAAGTACACAGCTCCCCGTACCGAGCTCAAAACCAGAAACCGCATCACCTTCAAGAGTGAAGAGCAGGCGAACATCTTTGTTCAGGGCCTTAAAGTTGCCGGCTTCCGCAGAGCGGCGGCATCCGACCAGCTTATTGATGACTCCTACTTCATGAACGGCGCCGATGTATGGGTGCTCTGGTCAACAATCAACCACGACTGCTTCGTAGGCTACGGCGACAAAGCACAGTCCTTCTAATCCGGGATTCCGCACTTAAGCGAAAAACAAAAAGACAAAATGAGTTTAAGGGCTTGCGGTATTTATAAACCGTGAGCCCTTGATTATTGCAATATTTAATTTCCGGTGCGGCGTTAAGCGGAATGTGTATTATTTGTCTTTTTTCGGCATTTTTCCTCCCTCGCCGTATCTTCATACTGTCTTCGGTCGGAGAAAATGCCGTTTTCATCTTAATTGCGAAACCCGCTTCCGCACTTAAACGAAAAATAAAAAGACAAAATAAGTTTAAGGGCTCGCGGTATTATTAACCGTGAGCCCTTGATTATTGCTGAATACATTTATTTTTATTTGTGTGATATTAAGAGGATTTGTTTGTATTTGTCTTTTCCGCAAGCTCTGAATATATTTATGTTTTGGTTGAAATGATTGCCGCCCGGATTAAACCGGACGGCATTTGAGCATTTTGTTTATTTCTTTTTAAAATCTTCATATGTAGGAAGTGACCCGAACAGGTTTCTGAAGAAAGCAATTATCTTAGCAAAGAATCCGGTGTTGACGGTTACGGTTACTTCTTCGGTTTCAGCCTCGGTTTCACCCGTGGTTTTGTTTACCGTCTTTGCAGATACCTTGTACTCTTTGTCTGTCACATTATTCAGCTTGCATTCGGAGCCCTTGGCGCCGTTGCTCCAAACGATTTCATATCCTTCGGGAGCTTCCATTGTTGTGTGGAATATTACTGTCGACTTGTAATCAACCGAAAGAGTTGAATTATAGTTCTTTATTTTGAGACCGCTGAAATCGGGACTGTCGGGATTGTCGGGGTTGTCCGGATCATCGGGCGTTACGGGGGAATAAACCGCGTTGACCGTAATACCGTTCTTGACGAGTGTGTAGTCCTCCCACTTTCCGGTATAGCCTTCTTTCTTCGGAACATCGGGGGCGGTGATGCTCTGGGTTTCGATGGTGTAAGGAACCTCCTCGACAATTTTGCCGTCGGCAACAAAGACAGCATTATAAACGGTGCGAATCTCCTCGAGCCTGTCTGCAAGAGCGGAGATTATTCCGTCCGCCGCCGCACAGTTTTCCTCATAGGATTTATCTGCATTGTATTCGAGCGTGGCAAGCTGAGCCTGAGCATCCGCAATTGCCTGCGCGCAGATCTGACCGTCGGTTTCAAGCGCAAGCGCGGCGGCCTCCTGCTTCTTGCCGTTTATATATGAATTAAACGCCATTTTCCTGGCCGTGACCATAGAGCCCTCAAACACGCGGTGATAAGTCCCTTCATAGGTTTGCGAACCGAACGTAACGCGGGCATAATAATCGATATAGGCATCGCTGTCGAGCGTAACGGCGTGAGGATCATACCAGGCATAGTCCGCTTCGCCGCTCTTTTCTGCTCCGCAAGCCGGGCAGGATGTTGAATATGTCGGTTTCTCCGGATCGGTCCAATCCCATTCGGGTTCATTCCAGGTATGAGGAGCAACTACTCCTTCACCGCAGCTTTGGCATACGGCTTTATGGCTGTCTTCGTCAAAATATCCAAAAGCGCCGGGAATATGGGCATCGGAACTGCAAGAGACAGCCGTGTCGTTTTTGATTGTGCTGAGCCTCATTGCCGGGCAGACTCCGAAGCTGCTGTAGTTTGCCGAATCGCCCGTGGTAAATGTGCCGGAATCGGAAACGGTATACGGAAATTCGGAAACAGCGGTGGGAGTTCTTGTCCAGCGGAATACGCCTCCGCGGCTTGGATAATTGTGAAGACCCTGACACTCGGCATATGCCGTGCCGGCGGGCTCCGAAATTATTAAAGTGTAATCGGCGTTTTCATCTTTGGAAAGCAGGAAAACGCTGCCGAGAGATCCGTCCGGGGCAATATTATTTTTCTGATCCGCCGTAAATGCAGTGTCATAAAAATCCGCATTGAGCCAGGTCTTTATGCTGCTTGTATCATAATCGTTGGCAAAGTTTTCACAGCCGCTGTCACCGTAAAAATCAGCCCCGGATTTCGTCAGATAATTGTTGAATGCACGGGCGTCAATATGTTTCGCGCTCACCACAAAGCCGGTGTCGGGGTCAAGAACCTTCCACTGAATGGGCTCATATCTGAAATAATAAACTGTATTGAGCTCGTATCCGTTGTCATCAACATAGGAATTCTCTGCAAATCTGCCAAAACCGGTCAAATACGGACGGTAAGCGGAGAAACGCACGGCGCGGTATTTGACACCGTCAAGAACGAAATCGGCATATTCCGCAAAATCGCCGGCGCTCATATTGCCGTCATAATAAACTCCTGTGCCGCTGTAATAGCCGTAGCTCTTCCAGACCGCTTTTTCCGCGGCCGAAGCGAGAGCAGCCGTCTGCTCAACTCTGCTCTGAGGATAGGTGCCGTATTCAATGACAGCCCCTGCGGAATAACTTTCCTCCGCCGACACACTCATTCCGACTGCCAACGCACCCGTAAGCATCAGCAGAGAAAGCAGGATTGATAAACTCTTTTTAAAGATTTTCATGACCATTCCCCCGTCTGTTTCTTTGAAAAATATTGTAACATATTTATATGCTCAATTACAACAATTTTATATAAAAAGATTAACGCCACCCGTATTATCGAGTGGCGTTGCGGTTTAATGATTATTTACTGCTCAACATCATATGCGCCGGGGTCGAACAGATGCTTGAAAAACCAGATAATTTTACACTTGAATCTTTGCTGAATATATCATATAATGAGTACATCAAAGAAAGAGACAAGTGGGAAGCACCCGGTATAATAAAAAAAGGCGCTCGCCGCATTATGTATAATCCGTATAATGGCAAATATGAATATTGGAAGAAAGGCGACGACGCGCTTCTCAAACTGACTGAAAGCACAAGCTTCAAGGAGGCTGAAGAAAAGTATGAGCGAGATGACGACCAAAGAGAGCAGGAATTACTTGGGACTTTTGGACGGACTTGGAATAGTAAAGGACAAGCGCCTTCTGATACGGCACTTTACGCAGGACAAGGAAACGATGGACAAGGTTATCGAAGCTCTGATGAAGCTGGACAAAAAGCCGACGCCTTACGAAGCGGAGCAGCTAATTCTGGGCGTAATAATGAAGGAACATTACAAGGGATAAAAGCCGATGAGCGTCTCACCGAAGGTGGGGCGCTTTCTGATGTCCAAAATTCCACCATCCGCGGGCTTGAGGACTATTTCCTTTCCGAAGCGTCACCCGAAGAGCTTGAAGATATCAAATCCGAAGTTGACCACAGAATGGCGCTGCAGGATGACCGGATTATGTGCCTCCGGGAGCTGATTTACCGGACGTTGTTTTCTTATGTTGCGAGAACCCTTGATTTTCGCAGTGCTTAAATATATTTCTTTATAGAGTACAGATACAAATCGCCCCGCAGGTTATCCCTGAGGGGCGTTTATTTTACATTCCTCTGCGTTTCACGCAGTTTTCAAGTTTGATTGCTTCGTAAACATTTTCATCGAAGAGAGAGCATATATTTTTATATTCCTCAATCGGGAGCGATTCAAGGGTGTTGCCCGTTTTTATGCACAGGGCAACGACTTCGCCCGTTGCCTTGTAGGCGTCCCTGAAAGGCAGGCCCTTTGAAACGAGATAGTCGGCGCAGTCCGTGGCGTTTATAAATCCGCCGGCAGCCGCTTTTCTCATATTTTCGGGAAGCACCTTCATGGTGTCTATCATAGGCACAAGGGTGGTAAGGCAGATTTTAACAGTGTCGAAGGCATCGAAAATCGCATCCTTATCCTCCTGCATATCTTTATTATAAGCGAGAGGAAGGCCCTTCATAACTGTGAGCAGGGTCATAAGGTCGCCGAAGACTCTGCCGCTCTTGCCCCTGACAAGCTCGGTGATATCCGGGTTTTTCTTCTGAGGCATTATGCTCGAGCCGGTTGAAAAGGCGTCATCAAGCTCAATGAATTTGAACTCCCACGAACACCAGAGCACTATTTCCTCGCTCAGGCGCGATAGATGCACCATAATAAGAGAGAGCGCGGATGCGAGCTCAATGCAGAAGTCCCTGTCCGAAACGCCGTCAAGGGTGCTCGCGGTGTAGCTGTCAAAGCCGAGGAGCGAGGCGGTCATCCCTCTGTCGATGGGGTATGTAGTACCTGCGAGTGCGCCCGAGCCGAGGGGCGAGGAATTCATCCTCTTTTTCGCGTCCTCTACCCTGCCGATGTCTCTTTTGAGCATCTCGGTGTAGGCAAGCAGATGCGCCTTGAAGGTGATGGGCTGAGCCCTCTGAAGGTGGGTGTAGCCGGGCATAATCGCATCGGCGTACTCCTCACCCTTCGCGGTAAGCGACGCGGATAATTCCTTAAGCAGGGCGATAAGCGCATCACACTCATTTCTGAGATAGAGGCGGATATCGAGTGCGACCTGGTCGTTTCTGCTCCTGCCCGTGTGAAGGCGCTTGCCCGCGTCCCCTATCCTCTCGGTGAGGGTCTGCTCTATGAATGTGTGAATATCCTCGGCGTTGGGGTCAATCAGCAGGGTGCCTCCGGTTATTTCGTCCTTTATCTTCGCGAGCTCTGTCGCGATAGCGAGGCCGTCCTCGGCGGAAATGATGCCCTGCGCGGCAAGCATCGTGGCGTGAGCTATGCTGCCGTCGATATCCTGCACATACATACGCGAGTCCGTGGCTATTGATGAATTAAAATCATTGGTCCTTTTATCGGCTTCTTTTGAGAAGCGACCTGCCCAAAGTTTCATAAAAATGCTCCGTTCAAAAGCTGATTATTTGTTTCTTTCCGCGTCAAGAATCGCCTTGACCTTGAGAGGAAGGCCGAAAAGATTGATGAAGCCCGCGGAATCCTTCTGGTCATAAACCTCGTCCGCATCGAAGGTTGCGAAATCTTCGCTGTAAAGGGTGTAGGGAGAGGTGACGCCGGCGTTGATGATATTGCCCTTGTAGAGCTTAAGTTTAACATCGCCGGTAACTGTCTGCTGTGTGCTGTCAACAAAAGCGGAGAGAGCCTCTCTGAGAGGGGTGTACCACTTGCCGAAATAAACGAGCTCGGCAAACTGATGGGCAACTATCTCCTTGTAGTGCATTGTGTCTCTGTCAAGGCAGAGGGTTTCAAGCACATCGTGCGCCTTGAAGAGGATGGCGCCCGCCGGATTCTCATAAACGCCTCTTGACTTCATACCGACAAGGCGGTTTTCAACTATGTCGTCAAGGCCGATGCCGTTTTTGCCGCCGATGTCGTTGAGGTATTCGATAAGCTCAACGCCGCCCATTTCTTTGCCGTCAACAGCGGTGGGCACGCCCTTTTCAAAGTGAATTGTGATGTAGGTATCCTCGTCGGGAGCCTGCTCGGGAGCGACGCTCATCTCAAGGAAACCGGGCTTCTGATACTGCGGCTCATTAGCGGGGTCCTCAAGGTCGAGGCCCTCGTGGCTCAGATGCCACAGATTCTTATCCTTGGAGTAGTTGGTCTCACGGTTTATCTTAAGAGGAATGTTGTGCGCCTCGGCGTAGTCAATCTCTTCCTCACGTGATTTGAGATCCCAGATTCTCCAGGGGGCGATAATCTGCATCTCGGGTGCGAATGCCTTGATGGCGAGCTCAAATCTCACCTGGTCGTTGCCCTTGCCGGTGCAGCCATGGCAGATGGCATCGGCGCCCTCTTTCTTCGCTATCTCAACAAGGCGCTTCGCGATGATGGGACGCGCGAAAGCGGTGCCGAGGAGATAGAGTTTTTCATATTTCGCGCCCGCCTTGAGGGTGGGGAAAACATAGTTATTTACAAACTCATCTTTGAGGTCCTCGATATAGAGCTTTGAAGCGCCTGTCTTGATTGCCTTTTCCTCAAGGCCGTCAAGCTCGGTGCCCTGCCCCACGTCGCCGGATACGGCGATGACTTCGCAGTTATTGTAATTCTCTTTGAGCCAGGGGATGATTATGGAGGTGTCAAGACCGCCGGAATAAGCGAGAACAACTTTCTTTATCTCTTTCATTTGATTTGCCTTCTTTCTGTATGATTATGCACGGATTATACAATAAATATTCATAAAAATCAAGTGTTTTCCGAATAATATTCATAATTTCGTGCAAATTATTGAATTTTCTTGCATATTTTCACGCAAAAGCGTATATTTCGCGTATAAAATCATCTGTCAACAAGAAGTCCGACCTTTTTCTTTGCCTTCTGCAGGGTGCGGTAAGCGATGCGCGAAGCTCTCTGCGCGCCTTCATCGGCTGTCTGCATAAGGAACGCTTTGTCCTTCATAAGGCGGGCATACTCTTCCTGCACGGGCCTTATTTCCTCGATTACTGCCTCGGCGACTTTAACCTTGAAATCACCGTATCCCCTACCCTCGAATTCTTTTTCGATGGCGGCAAAGTCAAGGCCGGTGCAGCAGGAATAGATTGACATAAGGTTGTTTATGCCGTCCTTGCCGTCGGCGTATTTTACACACGCCTCGGAGTCGGTAACGGCGGACTTGAACTTTTTCATAATGAGGTCGGGCGAATCGAAAAGGAAAACGGACGCTCTCGGATTCACGTCACTCTTGCTCATCTTCTGAGTGGGGTCCTGCAGGCTCATTACTTTCGCGCCGATTTTGCCGATATAGGGCTCGGGGAGCTTGAAGGTTTCGCCGCGGAGGTTATTGAACCTGTCCGCGATATCGCGGGCAATCTCAAGATGCTGCTTCTGATCGGCGCCCACGGGAACATAATCCGCCTGATAGAGCAGGATATCCGCCGCCATAAGCACGGGATAGGCAAAGAGGCCGACATTGACATTATCGGCGTGCTTCTGCGATTTGTCCTTGAACTGCGTCATTCTCTGCGCTTCGCCGAACATTGTGTAGCAGTCGAGTATCCAGGCAAGCTCGGCGTGAGCCGGCACCATACTCTGAATGAATATTATATTCTTTTCGGGAGAGAGACCGATTGCGAGGAGGGTGGCGTACATCTCAAGTATCTGCTGCCTGAGTTTTGCGGGCTCGGGGTGCACGGTAAGAGCGTGCAGATCCGCAACGGCAAACAGGCAGTCGTTATCCTCGCTCATACTCTTCCAGTTTTTTAAAGCGCCGAAATAATTACCTATGGTCGGTATCGAAGTCGGCTGAATCGCGCTGAGCACAACGGGCCTGCGCTCGGGTTTAACTGTATTTTCCATTGCTTTATCCTTTCATTTCCCAGGCTGTTTTCGCGAGAAGCTTTATGCCCTCAACTATTCCTTCATCCGTGGGGGTTGAGAAATTAAGGCGGATATAATCGCACGGGGCGGAGGTGTCCGTAAGAAACGCGTTGCCGGGCACAACCGAAACACCGTTTGCGGATGCCGCCTTTACGAATGAAAGCATATCTATGCCCTCGTTCATCTTTGCCCATACAAACAGGCCGCCCTCGGGGCGCTGATAAGTGAGATAGGGCTTCATATACTCATCCATCGTGTCGCACATAAGGTTGAGCTTGCGGCGGTATATCTCTCTGATTTTGGCGATATGGGGAAGAAGATTGCCTTCTTTAAGCCATCTGTAAACGATGAGCTGTGTAAGCATCGGTGTGTGAACATCCTGGGTCTGCTTTACAACGGTCATCTTCGCGATTATCTCTTTGGGAGCGAGCACAAAACCGACTCTGACGCCGGGAGCGATAATCTTGGAGAAGGAGCCGGAATAAACAACAACTCCGTCATCGTCAAAGCTCTTGATTGCGGGCACGTCCCCGCCCGAAACTCTCAGGTCGCCGTAGGGGTTATCCTCGAGGATAACTACGCCGTACTTTTTGGCGAGCTCATAAACCTTTTTCCTCTTTTCGAGTGACATTGTTGAGCCGGCGGGATTCTGGAAATTGGGTATTGTATAAATAAATCTCACATTTTTCTCTGTTCTGAGTTTTTCTTCGAGAATGTCGATATTCATCCCGTCGCCTTCAAGCGGTACGCCCGCGAGCTTTGCGCCGAATGCTCTGAAGCAGTTGAGAGCGCCGATAAAAGCGGGCTCCTCGCATATTACGGTGTCACCGTTATTGATGAAAACGTGGCTCATAAGGTTCATCACCTGCTGAGCGCCGCTCACGATGATAAGGCCGTCGTTCTCGCCGCCCACGCCGTAATGTTCGTGACAGATTTTTGTCACCTCTTCAATCAGCGGAGCGTAGCCCTCCGTGATGCCGTACTGCAGGGCAAGAATGGGATCTTCCTCAAGCACTTCGGCGGCAATCTTTCTCACCGCGTCAACGGGGAATGCGTCCGGCGCGGGGTTGCCCGCGGAAAGAGGAATTGAGTCCCCGGAGTTTTTGAGTATCTCTCTTATAGCCGAGGGCTTAAGGGAGGATATGCCTGCTGAAAACGGATAGTTCATATAAAACACCTTTCTTGAAATGGATTGTAAACTGTGTTATAATCTGCCCGGAAGGAGCATAGAATTATGGATAAAAAATTTGACGCCGTGCTGTTTGACTTTGACGGCACTTTCGCGGATACAGGCAGGGGCATAGCTAAATGCGCGGATTACGCCGCGGCTTATTTCGGCCTGCCGCCTCTCTCCGAAAAGGAGCACCGCTATTTTGTGGGCCCGCCTCTCTACGACTCATTCAAAAAAATGTTCAGCCTCGAAAAAGACGAGGATATATATACGGCCATCGCGAAATACCGCGAATGCTACACGGCGGGCGCGATGTTTGAGCTTGACCTTTACGAGGGCATTGAGGAGCTTATAAAGGACCTGCACGAGAGCGGCATAAAGGTAGTCATCGCATCATCAAAGCCGGGAAAATTTGTGAGGATGATAATCGACAGACTCGGCCTTGCCGGATATATCGACCTTGTATCCTGCCCCGAAGACGACAAGGTGAAGAAAAACAAATTTCAGCTCATTTCACAGGCCGTTGAAACGCTCGGCATAAACCCGGACAGGGCCGTGATGGTGGGCGACAGATATCTTGACATTGACGGCGCCAAACAGGCCGGGGTCAAGAGCATAGGCGCCGCCTACGGCTACGGAGGAGCCGATGAGCTCATAAAAGCCGGAGCCGACTATATAGCGGAAAGCGTCAATGATGTGAGGAAAGCCGTTTTTTAACGGGAATGTAGATAATTTCAAAGAGCGCAAACGCCGCAAGATAAATAAAGAAGTATTCAATCCCTGTCATGTCCGCGTGATGTGACGGGGATGTTATTGTTCTGCGGATAAACGCGGGTATGCTCGCGTCAAGGGTGAAGAAATAGACTGCGCCGTAATAAAGAGAGAGAATGAGTAGATAAATACGCGCGAACTCAAATGATTTGAGCTTAAACGGCACGGGCAAATTTTTGCCGAGGATATTCTTTTTCAGGGTTATGAAAAGGAAAACGCAGATAATCACCGAAAGAACCGCCGTAGCGGCAATGCCGGGAACATCCTCATCCTGAATGCGGCCGTAATCCTCAAGCATTCTCGCGACTCTGAGGGCGAGAGTCCTGACGGGAACAACAACAAACACGAAGCCCCAGAGCAGGAAATTAAGGATAAAGCGCATTACCTTATTGTCAATGTACGGCTCGCTCCTGTACTTTTTGCCCGAGGAATACTTTTCGGGCAGAACGGCAAGCGTAAGCATAATACCGAAGCCGAGAATAAGGCCGGTTGCAAATTCCCAAAGCCCCCAACTTGTGATTCTCAGAGAGGCGGGAATATTCAGCTTCGAAAGGAAGCTTGATTCGTAATTGCAAATCTGGAAATAATCCGCAGCGGTGATTGCTATAGCGGAGAAAACGTTTATTAAAAGCGAAACGGCAAAGACGTTTTTGTCCCTGAAAACAGCGAGAGCGGTGATTAACAGGGCGAGAGCGGCGGCTGTGTATGCGATATGCTCAATGCACTCAAAATAGCACCTGCCGAAAGGAATGCCCTTTGCCGTGCCTCCTTTTAGAAGCTCAAACAGATAGAAGTGTCTCAAGGTGTCCGTAACACCTGCGTCCGCGAGGCCGCGATTAAAGCCGTCCGTAACCTCGGGAGCTAGCACGTTCATAATGTTGTGCGCGAATGTTGTTTTCGCGAGAATCTCAACCGCGAAGAAAACCGCGATAAACACGAGATAGTGTTTAATCTTATACTCTTTCTCCGAGAAAAAGGAGCCGGCAAAAATACCGTAAAGGCAGATGAGTGAAAAACCGAGCAGAAGCATCATTATTGTTCCCCTGCCCTGACCTATCTGCGCATAGACCTGTGAGCCGCTGCCCGAAACTTTTTCGATTGCCGAAAAAGGCACGGTACTGCCGAAAATGCCGCCCGGCATACTTATGACACAGCCCCAGGCAGGCACGGTGATGCCCATCATAATTGCGCCCATAGGCATAAGCTCATATTTCATTTTGGCTCTGTTGCCGTAAAAAGCGAAAATGAGCAGGGTGAAAATGCCGCCGACGGCAACTATGCCCCAGAATGAGCCGAAGCCGTGCGAGCCCCTTGCGCGCCACATAAAGCCCATAAGAAGAGAGCCCAGAATAACGCTGAGAAACTTCATTCCTTTGCCGAGTTTGTTTGTCGCGCTCATAAAATCACCCCATTGCGTCAATAATAGAATTATTTTATAACAATTTTAATTAAAAAGCAATATTTTTATTGTATTTACTTTTATGCCGATTGATGATACAATAATCGCTGAAGAAAAAGGAAAGGCGGCGGTTTTACGCAGGAATTCAGAAAAGAATATCTCGGCTCGGGAATAACCTGCTTCGTGTCGGATGAGCACACATTCGGCACAGACGCCGTGCTGCTCGCTCATTTCGCCTCGCCCGGGGCGCGCACAGTATGCTGCGACCTCGGCTCCGGCTGCGGAATAATACCGCTTATCTGGTGCAAGGGCAAAACGGGCAGAATAACCGCCGTTGAGATACAGGAAAAAGGCGCAAGGCAGATTGAAGAGGCGGTGAAGTTCAATTCGCTTGAGGACAGGATTGAAGTTGTAAACGCCGACCTTCGCGACCTCAAGGGAAAACTCCCCTTTGGTTTTTACGGCCTTGTGACGATGAATCCGCCCTACACGGCGGAGGGCTCGGGCATAATAAGCGAATCGGGCGCGGATAAAATAGCGCGTCACGGCACGATGTGCACTCTCTCTGACGCGTGCGTGAGCGCCGCTAAGCTTCTTAATTTCGGAGGGCGGCTCTGTATGTGCATAAGACCCGAGCGGCTTTGCGAGCTTTTCGGATATATGAGAGACGCGGGCATTGAGCCGAAAAGAATGAAATTTGTTTCAAAGACAGACGGCAAGGCTCCGTGGCTCGCTCTGGTTGAAGGCAAAAAAGGCGGAAAACCCGGTATGTTCATTGACCCCGAGCTTCACGTATATGACGGAAACGGAGAATATTCCGAAAGAATGAAGGAAATATATAAGGACTATCTTCTCGAAAACAGGAGAGAAAGCGAATGAGCGGAAAACTTTTTGTTGTGGGCACCCCTATCGGCAATCTCGGCGATATCTCCGGAAGGGCGCTCGAAACACTTGAAAACTGTGATTTTATTGCCGCGGAGGACACGAGAGTGACCCTCAAGCTCCTCAACAGGTTTGAAATCAGAAAACCGCTTGTGAGCTATCACGAGCACAACAAGGAAGAGAACGGCGGCAAAATAGCCGAAAGAATACTGTCGGGGGAAAACTGCGCCCTTGTTACGGACGCCGGAATGCCGGCGATATCCGACCCGGGCGAGGACCTTGTGAAGCTTTGCAGAGAGAGCGGAATAACGGTTGTTTCCGTGCCGGGCCCCTGCGCTTTCACAACTGCGCTCGCGATATCCGGTATGCCTTCAAGGCGGTTTATATTCGAGGGCTTCCCTCCCTCCGATAAAAAAGAGAGAGCGGAGCTTTTCGAGTCGCTCGCGAGCGAGGAGCGTACGGTTATTTTTCACGAAGCGCCTCACCGCCTGTCAAAAACGCTCTGCGAAATGCTTGATCTCATAGGCAACAGGGAAATCGCGATAACAAGAGAGCTCACGAAAATTCACGAGGAAGTGATTATCACAACTCTTGAAAAAGCGTCAAAGATGTTTACGGATGACAATCCGAAGGGCGAGTTTGTGCTGATTCTCAAAGGCGCCGATCACAGCGAAGAAACCGTTATGACGCGCGAGCAGGCAATAAAATACGCCCTTGAGCTCGTCAAGGGCGGTGAAAGCAAAACCGAAGCCGCAAAAAAAGCGGCTAAGGAAAGCGGCCTTAAAAAAGGCGATATTTACAAAGAAATTATCGGGGAATAAACGCAGATGCGTTCTGCTTTATGTATTCACCGAAAACTCTGCAAACGGTGCCGTCGGCAATTGACGGCGCCGCTTTTTCATCCCATTTTGCCATTTCATCGGGATTATAGGAAACGGCTTCGTTATCCTCATCTGTCGCATTGTATTCGGCAATAAACGCCTCTTTGAAATCGCCTGCGGAGACGACGGCTTCAACTGCTTCGGCGGCGGTTGAGGTGAGGGGCTTTGTGCTGGTGCTGAAGAAGTTGCTCATACCCTCCTCCGCGTCCTGAATGAAGGTATACACAGCGTATATATATTTCTGCTCCGCGCCGAGGGAATCAAACTCCGCCATCATATCGGCCTTGTCTGAAACGCGCTTCTGAAGGCCCACGCCTATGCCTCTGAAAAGCTCGGCGCTGTCGGATGAGCTTATCAAATCCTCCGTGAGAATGGAATACTTGTTGAGAAGCTCGTTTTCCTCTTTCATTTTTTCAATAATGGCGTTCACCTTTTTGCTTCGGCGTGAGCTTGCCTTGAAAGCTTTGACAAGCACAAAGAGCGCAAGGAGCGCCAGGGCAATCACAAGCGCCGCGTAAAGCGGATGCTGAGCGTAATATTCAAGCATTTTGTTTCCTCCTTCAGTCAAATCTGATACCGCAGATTTCTCTGATTTGTTTCATTACTCTGCTCACCTCGAGCGACATACGTGAGCAGAGAGCGTATTTTTCATCATCCGGGTTTTGAATGAATTTTTCAAACTCATAAGCTTCGAAGCCCATAATCTCCTCTTTGCTCCGCTCCGGGCAAAGGGCAGAGGAAGCGCCGCCGTTCGGGGTTATCTCCATTTCCTGCAGCTTTGAGATTGAGCCTACCGTGACCGTGCCCCTGTCGCCGCAGATCTGAGAGCCGCATCTGTCCTGCCCCGTCTTTGAATAAGTGAGCGTTACAAGCTTGTCGCCGTAATTGAATGACGCAAGGCCGCTGCCGTCCGCGCCCGTTCGCATAAAGACGGCGTCCGCACTGATTTTGCCGGGCAGGCCGAATAAATCAAGCGCCGGATAAACGCAGTAAACTCCGAGGTCCATAAGGCAGCCCGTCGCGAGTTTCGGATTGAAAATGTTGGGAATCTCACCCCTTGCGTAGGCGGGATATTTTGACGAAAACTGTGAAAAATCAAAGTGCGCGGATGTAACCTCGCCGAGCTCGCTCATAGCGCTTCTCAAAGCCTCTCTGTCGGGCGAATGCATATACATTATCGCCTCCATATAGATAAGGCCCTTTTCCCTTGCCTTTGCCGCGCAGGCCTCAATTTCATCCGGCGTTACGGCGAGTGGCTTTTCGCAGATAACGTGCTTTCCGCTTTCGAGCATAAACAGAGAATACTTTGCGTGAAAGGCGTTCGGGCTCGCGATATAAACCGCGTCAAAATCGCCCTTCGCGAATTTCTCAAGGTCTGTATAGACCTCGGGGATGTTGTTTTCGAGCGCGAAGTCCCTGCCTCTTTCGGCGGTCCTTGAATAGACAGCCGTTATTTCGGCGTCACACGCAAGGCGCGCGCCGTCAATAAATGAGCGGGAAATCCAGCCTGTACCTATAATTCCGTATTTCATATCTTACCCCTTTATTTCGCAGGAGAAAGTCTTTTCTCCTCTGAATGCTTCGTCCGTGCCGCCGTAAACAAACCTCGCGTTGATTGACTGGTCGGCGTAAACGGTGAATTCAACTCTGCCGCCCTTTTTCTCATAAGAGACGCGGATTTCACCCTTTACGGTGGTGATTTTGCCTCTCGCATATTCAAGCTGAGGAACGGTCCTCGGCGAAATAACAACCTTCTCATAGCCCGCGCTGTCCTCCGGCTGATCGATGCCGAGAAGCGATTTGAACAGGTACTTCGCGACTGCGCCGAACATAGGGTGGTTGCGTGAAGAGCGGCCGTTCCAGTTTTCCCAAAGGGTTGTGGCTCCGCTTCTGACCATGTGGGCAAAAGAAACCTCCTTGTCGCTTGCCATAAGCTCTGTCGCGAGCTCTTCCTCACCTATGGAGAACAGATAGCCGGTGAGCGCTTCGGTGGCGATTATGCCCGTGTCATACATGCCGAGGTTTTTATATTTTCCGATAACCTTGTCTCTTACTCTCTCGTTGCCGATTCCCGCGGCGAGAGCAAGCGAGGAAGCGCCGTCAACATCACCGCAGTAAGCCCTCTGCTGATGGCTGTAATACGCGGCGTTTATTGCCGCGGTAACACGCTCGATTCTGCCGGGCAGGTCTTTCACCTCTTCCTCTCTGCCGAGAATTGAGGCAATTTCGATAACTCGTTTCATAAAGCCGACATAGAGGCAGGAATTGACAAAGGTCTCCGGCACCTGAATTTCTTTCGGGGGCAGCCAGTCTCCCAGGCACCATCCGCCCTCCTCTTCTCTTGCGACAAGGCCGAAATCGGTCCTTGACTCGAGGTAGTCGAAGAAGAAAAGCATTTTGGGGAAGAATTCGTCAAGCAGTTCCCTGTCGCCGTATGCCTTATAAAATCTGTAAGGCACTTCAACTATCGCGCCGCCCCATCCGCACGGGCCGCCTCCGCCGCCCATAGGAGGCGCGGTGTGCTGAATGTGACCGCTGTTTTTCGCCTGGCAATCGGCAATATCATAAAGCCACTTGCGGTAAAATTCTTTTGAATCAAGCATCATCATTGCCGCCTCGCAACAAAGCTGACCGTCGCCCGTATAGCCGAGACGCTCTCTGTGAGGGCAGTCCGACGGCACGCCCGAATGCATATTGCAAAGCTGAGTGTGTACAAACAGTCTGTACAAATCGTTAAGGTTTTTGCTACTGCACTCAAACTCCGAGGTGACCGGGCAGTCCGAGTGAATAACATCTATTCTCACGGGCCTCGCGCCGTCTTTGACTCTTATATATCTGAATCCCTGCCAGGAAAAGAGAGAGTGATATTCCCTGCCGCTGCCGTCGGTGATGAATTCATCCCTGTACCGGCCGTCCTTATCAAAGTGGATGCCGAAATATTCCCCGCCGCCGATTTCCTCGGCGTAATCAACGTTTATATACGCGCCTCTCAAGGGGCTGGTCAGCACGGCTCTGCCGACGGTGTTTACGCCGATATCGTAATAGTCGTAGCCGCCGTCCGAATACATAAAGCGGATGTCGGTTAAAGTTTCAATCACCCTGTCGGGCGGAGCAATATTATACTCAAACTCGGTGTCGGGCGTTTCAATTTCGCGGCTCGGCGAAAAGTCGCTCTCATCCGGCACGGCGGTAAGATCCTGAAACTCGCCGTAATAGAGATTGCAGCGTTTGAAATACCCTTTGTGACAGAGGACGGATGAATCGGAGACAACATCGCCGCTCTGCTTGCGAATTATGAAACAAAGCTTGGGAGTGCCGTAACCCACATTGCCTTCGGCGTCTCTCATATACTGGTGGTAGTAGCCCGTGCCGAGCATTACGGAAAGGGTGTTTTCGCCGTCCTCAAGATAGGAGGCAAGGTCGTATTTCATGCAGTAAGTGCGGAAACCGAGCTCGTCATACAGGGGGTAGCTCCACACGGACATATCGCGCACGGAATAGTTTGACGCGGCGGGCACGAGCAAATCCTCACTGACACGCACTCCGTTTATTTTAAGCTCGAAAAAACCGAGGCCGCAGATTGTGATTTCTGCCTTTTCTCCCTTTTTCGCGCTGAACTTTTTCAGGAATATGGGCGCTTCTTCACCGCCGGGGCAATCTATCCATTTTGCGTTTCCGAACATCTCTGTCTGTTTCATTATTCAGTCTCCTCGCTTAAAAGTTCGCTGAGTCTTGAGCTCATCTCTTCCCATTCGTCCATCAGTTCCGCCTGGCGGGCGCTCTTTTCCTCAATTTCGGCGGTGATTTCGATTATCCTCTCATAGTCCGCCGATACTTCCGGGGTTTTAAGCTCCTCATTGAGAGAAGCGACCTCGCCGTCAAGCCCGTCAATCTCCGCCTCGGTGCGTTTTATTTTGCCTTTAAGGCGGTTTATTTCGCTCTCACGCTCTTTTCTGAGCTTATAGGAATTAACCTTCGGCTCCTTGTTTTCTTTCTTTTTCTGCGGCTGAAGGAGCACATTCGCGCAGTAGTCGTCATAGCTGCCGTCAAACTTTTCAAAGCCGCTCTGCGTGAGGCGGAATATTTCCGTTGACAGCTTGTTTATAAAGTATCTGTCGTGAGACACGGCGATTATCGTGCCCTCAAAATCAGAGAGAGCATTTTCAAGTATCTCACGGGAAACGATGTCAAGGTGATTGGTCGGCTCGTCAAGGAGCAGTACATTCGCGCCCGAAAGCATCAGCTTCAGCAGGCAGAGCTTCGCCTTTTCGCCGCCGCTTAATGAGTCAACATTTTTGAAAACATCGTTGCCCCTGAAAAGGAAGGCGGCAAGGTAGTTTCTGACCTGTGTTTCTTTCATAAGGCGGTGCTCATCCCATATCTCATTAAGTGCGGTTTTGCCGCCCTTTAAGCTCTCAAGGCTCTGGTCGAAGTAAGCGACCTTAACGCTCGTGCCGAAGGAGAAAACGCCGCTGTCGGGCTCAACGCTCCCGGTAAGAATGCGGAAAAGCGTTGTTTTGCCGCAGCCGTTTGCGCCGATTATAAACGCTCTGTCGCCCTTATGGATTTCAAAACTGCCGTTTTCAAACAGAAGCTTATTGCCGAAAGATTTGCTCAGTCCGTTTACAAAAAGCACATCGTTGCCGCTCTCGCATTCAGGTGAAAACTTGATACGCATTTCGGCGGGGTCGCGCTCGGGCTCAATAAGCTCCGCCTTTTTCTTTTCAAGCATTTTGCGTTTGCTCTCGGCGGTGATGAAGTTTCTCTCACGGGCAAATGAGCGCTGCTGCTCGATAATGCCCTCAATGCGTTTTATCTCTTCAAGCTGATTTTCATACTGCCGCCTCTCGCTCTCAAGGCGCGCGGCTTTAAGGCGCTGATACTCGGAATAATTGCCTTTTGTGCAGTAGCCCTTTCCGTTTGCGATTTCAACGGTTTTATTGCACACCTTGTCAAGAAAATAACGGTCGTGCGATATGACAATGACGGTGCCTTTATAATTCTGCAAAAAGCTCTCGAGCCACTCGGAGGCAGCTATGTCGAGGTGGTTTGTCGGCTCGTCAAGAAGCATTAAATCCGCGCGGCTTAGAAGCAGCTTGCACATACTCAGCTTCGAGCGCTGACCTCCGCTGAGCTTGTCACAGGTGAGGGATAAATCCTCCTGTGAAAAACCGAGGCCGAGGAGCGCGGACCTTGTTTTGCTCCTGAAGGTGAGCCCTTCTTCGCTGTTGAATTTTTCCTGCAGAAAGCTCTGCCTTTCAATCAGCGCGGCGGTGTCTCCCCTGCCGGCTTCAAGCTCTTTTGAGACCTCTTCAATCTCTTTCTCAATTTCAATGAGGTAATCGAAAACGCCGAGCGCTTCTTCGTAAACCGTTTTGGATGAGCCGCTGCAGGCATGCTGCTCAAGGTAACCCAAACGGGTATCGCCGGAGATGAATACGCCGCCCTCGGTGGGCTCGATTTCTCCGGTGATTATTTTGAAAAGCGTGGTTTTTCCGGTGCCGTTTGCACCGATAAGGCCCACAAAATCCCCTTCGTTCACATCGAATGTGACATTGCGGAAAAGGAATTTGCCGCCGAAATCCACACCTAATTTCTGAATGCCTGCAACTGTCATTTAGTCAAGTCTCGTTTCAAGAATATCAATTTCACCCGTTACGGTGTATTCGCCCGCTCCGCCCGGAATAAAAATACTGTCGCCCTTTGTGAGCGCGAGCGTTTCGCCGCAGCAGTCAAGCGAGCCGCTCCCATCCATTATGAGAAGGGAGACAAAGCTCTTTTCATCCGCCGTGTCGGTAACACTGCCGTTTATCTTATTGTGGCAGACAGTGAAAAGGTCGCACTTTGCGAGAAGGTCTTTTCCCGGTAAGCCTTTCTTAAAAGCGGAGAAATCCGGCTGAGAGTATTTTTCCCTCTTTGTCACTTCAAGAGCATCGGAAACGTGAAGCTCTCTGGGCTTGCCGTCCTTGCCCTTTCTGTTATAATCAAAAATCCTGTAGGTTGTGTCACTGCTCTCCTGCACCTCGGCAAGAAGCACGCCCTTGCATATCGCGTGCAGAGTGCCCGCCTCGATAAAGAAGAAATCGCCGGGCTTCACTTTTACGCTGTCGATATAATCGGTGAGGATGCCCTTTTCAACCGCCTCACGGAATTCCTCTTTGGATATCTTATCCTTGAAGCCGAGCACAAGTTTCGCGTCCTCATCGCAGTCGATGATATACCAGCATTCGGTTTTGCTGTTTCCCCTGCCCGTTTTGCGGCAGTAGTCATCTGTGGGATGCACCTGCACGGAGAGGTCGTCCATAGCGTCAATGAATTTTATGAGAATCGGGAATTTTTCAAATCTTTCGCAGTTTGTGCCGCACCAGCCGGGGTTTTGCGTTAAAACCTCAGGCAGAGGAGTGCCTGCGTATTCGCCGTTTGCAACGGTGCTGTAACCGTTTTCAAGGCAGGAGAGCATCCAGCCCTCCGCGGCGTTTGCCTTGTCTGTTTTAACATTGTATTCGTCGATAAGCCGTCTGCCGCCCCAGATGGTTTCCGAAACATAGGGCAGAAGTTTCATTGCGTATTTTTTCATAATCCATATTCCTCCCGGAAAAACTCACTTTATATTATAGCATAATAAAAATGCACGCTCAACATAATTTTTTTGATAATACGCGCTCTTTTGTCTTGACTGTAATGCGAGGAAAAACTATAATTGAATCAACAAATATCCGGAGGTGTTTTTATGCCGTTCAGCGGTTTTCAGATGACAGACGATTTACTCAACTACGATGTTTTTCCCAAGGTGCTTGTTAAGGGAAAGCCGGCGGAAATTCACATCCGCCCGCTCGGCGCGAGACCCGTGTTTGAAAAGGGAAAGCAGTACAAAACCCTTATCTGCGCCCTTGAGTGCGGCAAGCCCTACGATTACCCCGCTTCGGGCGATTTCAAAGAGACCTGCCTTACCTGCGACGAAGAGGGCGGCTTCACCCTCAGACACACATTTGAAAAGGAGCAGATGTATTTCATCCGCTTTATGAATGACGAGGGCAGGCGTATAATCCAGTTCCCCGTTTACTGCGTTGAGGAGGACCTTTGCGGCAGATACCCCTTAAGAGGCGACCTGCATATGCACACGATAAGATCCGACGGCAACCAGGCCCCGGCTGTTGTCTGCGCGAATTACAGAAAGCACGGCCTTGATTTTATGGTGGTTTCGGACCACAACAGATATTACCCCTCGCTCGAGGCGATTGAGTTTTACAAAGACGTGCCGAACGGCCTTACGATTGTGCCGGGCGAAGAGGTTCATATGCCCGATGTTCACGGCAAGGAGAGCGACTTCCACACCGTTAATTTCGGCGGCGAATACTCAATAAACGCCCTGACGGACGGCCCTGCGATTGAAGAAAAAGGAACGGATAAAAAATACCGCTCGCTCTACGGTGAATGCCCCGAATATATGCCCCTTGCCGAGTGGCAGGATAAAATGGAAGAGCTCGCGAAAGAGGAGGATGTGCCCGAGGGCATCGATCCCCTGCCCGCAGCTGTATTCAAGTGGGTTTACAATGAAATCCGCAAGGCGGGCGGCCTGGGAATATTCCCGCACCCGACCTGGATAAGCGACGTTTATCACGTGCCCGAAGCATTCTGGACCTATGTGACCGAAAAGGGCTATTTTGACGCTTTTGAAGTGCTCGGCGGCGAAAACTACTATGAGCAGAACGGCTTCCAGACTCAGAAATATTATGAGGACAGAGCGAAGGGCTTTAATTACCCCGTTGTGGGCAGCACCGACAGTCACTCCTCCAATCCCTCAAACAGAAACGCGTTTGTCTGCTCAACTCTTGTTTTCTCACCCGAAAACGAGAGAAAAGCTCTCATAAACTCAATCAAAGAGCGTTACAGCGTAGCGATTGACACGATTGACGAAAACTTCCGCCTTGTGGGAGACTACCGCCTGTCAAAATACGCGACATTCCTGCTTAAATACTACTTCCCGCTTCACGATGAAGTCTGCCGCGAGGAAGGAAGACTTATGAAGCAGTACGCCACCGGAACCGCGCAGGAAAAGGAAGAAGCGCTTGAGGTGCTCAAGCTCATTGCTCCGAGAACACAGAAGCACAGAGAGAAGTATTTTGATTTCTGATTGAATTTTGATAAAGAAAAGCCGCCCGTCGGGCGGCTTTTTTGATGATAATAACAAGTGAAATATCAAAGTGAATAGTAATACTCCTTAATCTTTTTTGCCATCATTTTTCTTCTTAATTCAAGGAATTCCGGATAATTATTGTGATTCATTGTGCAAACCTCAAATGGTACGCAGTTAGCTTCAAGGTTATTTTTAAGGAGTTCTATATCCGTAATTGAGCCACAGGTTATTTCTTTTGTTTCACATTGTCTTAACGCTTCAGTAAAATAATCAAAAGGAGCTTTCTTTCCGATTGACTTATTTACTTGAGTGTCAAGATATGCGAAGTTTGCAACCTGATTGTACATCCCTTTTTCGTACCCGTTTGATTTCAAATACTCCTTCGGGAAGATATGATGAACATCACCCGCAAGTTCTATAAGGTATTTTACTGAAATGTTATTTGACAGTAATGACATATCATTGCTACACACTTGCGCTGCAAGATATACAAGATATACAGGGTTGTTGGGAGAGGTATATGATAGATTCTGAACGAGAGCAACATCCCAGAAGTTTTCCGAAAGGACTGCTGCTTCTATGTTTTCAAGAGTTTTAACAACGCCGATCTCATTAATCTGCTTTATATCAGTATAAAATCTTGATTCCGGCGACGCGCTGTATCTGCCGGTAAGAACAGACAAAACATACCAGCGCTGAACTATTCTTTTCACTTCGCCTACAGAGACTTCTTGCCTTTGTTGCAGAATCAAATAGAGTGCATATGCAAAGTCAAGGGCCATCTGTGAATTGACCAATTTATCAGATATAAACCCAGCGCTTTTTATGGCAAGCATAAAGTTTTTGAAATTATACTCGCTCATTACATTGAGCACGCCTTTTTTGAGCTTGGCGTATGTTTCTTCGGTTATTTCTATTTTGAAATCTCTTGTTTCAAAATCTCTGCCTGAAAGCAAGCTGACAAGATCAGCAAGCTTTGCCCTGGGATACATATGCATAAAAGCAACTCTGAGAATATCATCGCAGTCTGGGTCATAAACAGTTTCCAGGTCATCTTTCAGCCATGCGAGTTTGTTGAAATATTCGCTTTGCGCAAACTCCGTGTCTTTTGTTGCTATCTTGTTGAAAAATGACGGTTCGACTGCAAGGTGTGCAAAATAGTCAATGGCCTTCCTCATCATATTGCCGCCATATGTTTCGTCAGCAGCAATTTTTGACATAACAAAATCGCCCTGACTCAATGCAGTACCCTTGGAATTGATCCTAATGAAAATATCGGTTACCACATCTATGTCAAGGTTTTCCGACAATTCTATAACACCTATTAGCCTGTTACCTATAGCACGGAGATTAGTTATTATTTTGTCAAGAGTTTCCGGCTGCATTTCGGGGTTATCTGCACAGTATTTTTGAATAAAAGAATAAACAGAAAAATCACTTTTAAATACTTTGGAAATATCGGTAATCCACTTTTTGCTCTTTAAGTGGCTTTGGTCTTGAACAGCAAATATCTCAGCATCTTTATCATTTGACAATGCTTCAAACGGATTAAATGCTATTTTAATTCTTTCCTCTACATAATCCTTGTTTACAACAGGAACGCCTGCAATAGCAGTCATAAGGGCAGTAACTCTTTGCTGCCCGTCTATAAGAATCTTTTTGCCAGCAGAATATGTGCCGTCTTTCAGCTTAACATTCGGATTCTTCCATACAATAAGGTAACCTGTCGGATATCCTTTGTATAATGAATCCATCAGGTCACGCACCTGTGTTTTCTTCCACACAAACGGCCTCTGAATTTCAGGTATCGCAACATCTTTGGAGTCGATCAGTCCAAGGATGGCACTTACACTTAATGAATTAGGGTTATATTTTTCTGTCAGCATTTTATTTCCTTTCTATTCGTTTTTCTGCGGCACGCATATATACGTGCCCTACCATGCTTCGCACATCCTTGTTGCGGGCGATTGATAATCGCCCCTACCGGCGGGATGTGGTAATCCCGTCCTTATTTACGGAGTAGAAAACTAACGGCTTCCCCTTGAGGGGAAGCTGTCACGGCATAAGGATTTAACCCGTGACTGATGAGGTGTCACACTCAAAACTCCATCTTGCTTACAAGTCAACACCTCATCCACCGCAAGCGGTCCCCCTTCCCCTCAAGGGGAAGGCGAATTATAGCGTAACAAAAACTCACTCGGAGCGAAGCGTATTTCGCGACGGCGATGCCGTCAGTTTTATTTCTCTCTCTGCAGTCTGAACTCTACCGAGCGCTTGAGATATTCAAGGTAATCTTCGTCGCGGCACATCGCTTTGCCGGGGGCGTCGGAAATCTTTGCAACCGGTCTGCCGTTTACATACTGAAGCTTGATTACGATATTCAGCGCTTTCTCGCAGGTGTCGTTTGATACAAAAGTACCTATGCCGAAGGATACCTTCGTTTTATCGCAGAAATAGTCATACAGCTTCTGCGCTCTGTCAAAATCAAGGCTGTCGCTGAAAAGCAGGAGCTTCGTTCGGGGGTCAACTCCGTACTTTTCATAATGCTTTATAATCTTTTCGCCCCACTCATACGG
>DBWO01000021.1:8126-8285 GCA_002309055.1 Ruminococcaceae bacterium UBA1236 | reverse complement strand
CCCTGATACATCTGAACAAATTCGTGGGCGTATGTTCCGATGGGCGTGGCGTTATATTTCATGGCAAGGTAAACGTTTGAGGTGCCCACGCACTTATCCGTTTCGGTGAGGAACCTTCTCACCGCCTCGTCCTCCCACTCGCGGGAGAGACGGCGGCGG
>DBWO01000021.1:7953-8081 GCA_002309055.1 Ruminococcaceae bacterium UBA1236 | reverse complement strand
GTGCCGTCGTTCATCGCCTTTATTTTTGCGTCAAGGCGCTCCTCTGCCGATTTACGAAGTGTGTCATAGTCAAACATCGTTCTGAAATAAACCTCGTTGATTATCTCAAGCAGGTAGATTTCAAACTG
>DBWO01000021.1:7702-7842 GCA_002309055.1 Ruminococcaceae bacterium UBA1236 | reverse complement strand
ATAAAACGTATGGAGCGCAGATAATCGAGCTCCTCTTTTTTAAAGGAGAGAGTGCAGAGGTGGTCAACCTGCTCGTTTATCTCCCGTACCATTTCGGGGGTGAATTTAACGCCCTCGTTGCGGCACTTGAAATAATACTG
>DBWO01000021.1:7380-7669 GCA_002309055.1 Ruminococcaceae bacterium UBA1236 | reverse complement strand
TCCATATTGAACTTGTAAAGATCGGTATCGAGAAGCGAAACGACAATAGGTTCATATTTCATTAGTCTGTATCTCCTTATTAATATTCGCCATGTTCGTATGTTATGCCGGGGTCAAACGCAGGCATGAGCTGCAGTTTGAAAAGATTGAGCTTGTGCAGGCGGTCAATCTTCGCCTTTTTCTCATCGTCCTCAATTACGCCGATGCGGATGTAGCGGTCAAGCTCCTCATAGGTGAAGCCGAGTTTTTTCTCGTCCGTCTGACCGCAAAGGCCGTCCGACGGCACCTT
>DBWO01000021.1:182-7288 GCA_002309055.1 Ruminococcaceae bacterium UBA1236 | reverse complement strand
TCCTCGGAGAGGTTGCAGGTGTTTGCTACCCTACCGTTATGGCTCTGCGAAACGGCATAAAGAGTGGCCATTCTGATTCTCGGAGCAAGGTTTACTCTGCTCTGCTCCGAAAGCTCAAACGGAATGCTTCCTACAACGCCGTCGTAAGCGTCCTTGATATTTACGATAAAATGCTTTATGCCGAGATGGTTTACAAGCAGAAGAGCCATATCAATGTCGCTCTGCTCACCGTTAGGCATAAGCACGCCGATAACTCTGTCCCTGCCGAGCGCTTCAACACAAAGCGCCGCAACAATTGAGCTGTCCTTGCCGCCGGATATCCCGATAACCGCGTTACAGCCCTTTCCGTTTTCCTCAAAGAAATCTCTTATCCACTGAACACATTGGTCTTTAACTTTTACAGCGTCAAACATATTATCACCTCATTATGTCATATAACGTCAATCTGACAGCTTCTCATTGTTTCGAGCGCCGCCTCGTGCTTTGCGGGCGTTACCCCGGCGCAGCAGGCGGAATCCGCGCTTATCTGCGCCTCGGGGAAAGCGGCTTTCACAATAAGGGCGTTGCTGACAACGCAGATATCCGTGCAAAGGCCTATAAACTCCGCCGAAAAATCTTCATCGCCTACGGCCTCTTTGATTTTTTCGGGCAGATTTACGGCGCCGAAGGTGTTTTTCTCAATAACGGTATAGCTCTTCCCCTCGAGCGCTGCGGCAATGCTGCTGTCAAGTTGCCGGCCGGGCGTTCCTTTTATGCAGTGCGGAACGGGCAGTTTTTTGCCCTCCGACGTGCAGAGATAATCATCAGAATGCGTATCGAGAGTCACAAAGATTATGCCGTCAAAATTCCTGATTTTTTCCGCTGCCGCAGGGATTATGGCAACGGCCTCGGGTGTGCCGAGAGCGCCGTCCACAAAGTCCTTTTGAAGGTCAACGGCAATAAGCACTTTTTTCATTTTTAACGCCTCCCTTTCTAACTGTTTATTTTGCACCTTTTTGATGTATATGTCAACTGTTTAATCAGTCTGTCAAGCAGGGTAAGCGCCTGAGAAAAATCCGCAGGCGAAAGGCCCGAATAATTAACCAGCAGTCTGTGCGCGCTCTCTTTCTTCGGCTTCGATAAATAATCGGAGAGAAACGAGCTTTTGACGCCCTCATCCGCAAGCAGGCTTTTTATCTCCTCGTCGCTCTTATCCGTTTTGAGATTTATGAAAAAGTGAAGGCCTGCGTCCGCCTCCTCAATGGCGGATTTTTCGGCGAGAGCGCTTGAATAATAAACCTCAAGAAGGCGGTCACGGAGAGTTCTGTAATACTTCCTGTTGCGGCTGATGTGCCTTTCAAAGTAACCGCCCGAAATAAACTCAGCGAGCGTGTACTGCTCAAAGGACGGCACGGGGCAGCCTGCGTGCGAAACCTCCACCCTGCATTTTTCGGCGAGCGTCTCCGGGATGACGAGATAGCTTATCTTGATTGACGGCGCGATTGTTTTTGAAAAGGTGTTCATATAAATCACCCTGCCGGTGCGGTCCGCGGAATATAAAGTGGGCACGGGCTTACCGCTGAAGCGAAGCTCGCTGTCAAAATCATCCTCAATTATCCATTCGATTTCACCCCGTGAAAGAGCATCGGTGATTTCACGCCGCCTCTTGGGGGAAGCGGCAATGCCTGTGGGAAAATTATGCGAGGGCGAGATATGAAGCACATTCGCTTTTTTAACCGCGGGCGACTTTATGTCAACGCCCTCTTTCTCAACAGGCACGGATATGCACCTGACGCCGCTGTGCGCATAGGATGAATGAATGCGGCGGTAGGCGGGATCCTCCGCGGCGTATACTTTATCTTTGCCGAGAAGCTTAACGATAACGCCGTAAAGATATTCCGAGCCGGAGCCGATAAGAATTCTGTCGGGCGAAACGCTCATACCCCTCTGTTCATAGAGGTAGCCGCTTATCGCCTCTCTGAGGCACTTAGCCCCGTTATAAGGCATGGGCAGGAGAAGCTCGTCCCTGTAATCAAGGCAGACATTGCGCATAAGCTTTGCCCATACGGTGAAAGGAAACTGACCCGGCGGCACGATGTTTGAGCTAAGGTCTATACTGTATTTTTCGCTTTCGGCCTCTTTGCTCACGGGCACTCCTCCCCCGCGGTTTTCGGGAAGACCGACATCTTTTTCGGCGTAGTAACCGCGCTTTTCAAGCGAATAGACATAGCCCTCCGAAATAAGCAGGGAATAGGCGGCCTCAACCGTGACTTTGCTTATGCCGAGATGCTCTGCGAAAGCGCGCTTTGAAGGCAGCTTATCACCGCCCGCTATCGCGCCCGAAAGAATGTCGTCACGCATCTTTTCATATAGCTGAATATACAGCGGCGTTTTTTTCGATTTTTCAAATATGTATGTAAGCATTGACTTTCCCTCAATCTGGCATTAGAACACAGAAGCAATTTGGGCATTGAAATAATGCCAATTATCATTATAATCATTCAAAACGCAAAAATCAACAGGTGATTTACATGAACTACAAAAAACTTAACAAGTTAATACTCGCCTCTCTGATTGCGGCGATGATATGCGCGAGCGCGCTGCTGATACACCTGCCTGTTCCGGGAGGGAACGGATATCTTAACATATCGGACGCTTTCTGCATTCTCGCGGGAATTCTGCTCGGGCCCGTTTACGGCGGAATTGCCGCTGCGCTCGGCAGCTCAATCTGCGACCTTGCGCTCGGCTACGCATTTTATATCCCCGCAACCGCCGTTATAAAAGGAGTTGTCGCGGTAATAGCTTTTTTCACCGCAAAAAAGCTCGGAAAGCGCAGATATATTTCTTATGTAATCGCGTCAATATGCGCCGAAGCAGTAATGCCTCCGCTCTATTTCCTTTATGAATATTTCGCGCTCGGATACAAGCTGTCCGCGCTCGGAAACCTCGGCTTTAACTACCTGCAGGGGGCGGTCTCCGCTCTGCTCGCGGTGCTCATTCTTGCCGCGCTCGGCAAAGCAAAGCTGATTGAAAAACTTAATCCCGACAAAAACTGAACAATAATGAAAAGAGGAATCATTATGGATAAGATAACAGCACAGTCGCGCGAAGCGGCGCTTGAACTGATTGAAAAAGCAGGGCTCAAAGGCGGCGAGCTCGTGGTTATCGGCTGCTCTACAAGCGAGGTCTGCGGCGAAAGAATCGGCTCGGACGGCAAAGTTGAGGTCGCGGGTCTGATAGTTGACGGCATAATGCCCGTATTTGAAGAAAGAGGCATTCACTTTGCCGCTCAGTGCTGCGAGCACCTGAACAGAGCGCTTGTGGTAGAGAAGGAAATCGCCGATAAATACGGCTTTGAGCAGGTTTGCGTGGTGCCTCACCCGCACGCCGGCGGTTCATTCGGCACCGAGGTTTATCACCGCTTTAAGGAACCGGTTATGGTGGAGGAAATCAAAGCCGACGCGGGCCTTGACATAGGCAATACGCTCATCGGCATGCACCTCAAAAGAGTTGCCGTGCCCGTTAGACTTGTGAACAACAAAATCGGCGAGGCGTTCGTCAACGCCGCTAGAACAAGACCGAAATATATCGGCGGCGAAAGAGCTTTTTACGAATAAAAATCATCCCCATCACGAAGATGGGGATTTTTGCTTTCACATAAACTGCTGTAAAAACCTGAAAACATGTTTTTCTGAATACAACAAGCGGTTTTACAGGTCAATTTTTTCAAATCTGCGCTGAGCTTTTTTGCAGGCAAGTAAGGTGACAACGCAGTAAATGACCGCGGCGGCGGCGAGGGCGGCAAACTGCACGCCCGGCTTTTCGCCGGCCGGCGAATGAAGGAATTCGAGCCCGGGAATATGCGGCAGGGCTTCCGCTGCAGCGATGAGAATAAACACCGCTATTCCGAAAGAGAGAAAAGGCATTCCGATTTTGTATGCCGTTTTGAAAAATCCGCCGACAAACAGCAGATTGAACGCCGAGAAAACCAGAAGCACAAAAGCGAGAAAAACGGGTGTAGCGTTCATCAGCGCGTTATTGGCATAAGGCGCCGCGCCGGAGAGCGCTGTCATACGCACCGCCGTGAGAGCCGAGCAAATCAGGAAACCGATAAGCTGTATCGCGCAGGTAAACATATACTTTGCTTTAACGAAATCGCTTTTCTTTATCGGCAGCAAAACGGAATAGAGCGTATCATTTGCCTCTCGGGAAAACTGGAAGGAATGGAAAATGCCGAAGCAGATAAAAAATGCGCTCACAAGAATAGGATAGCCGGGAAGCATTGTCATCAGGCCCGCGACAAGGAAAATATAGGAAAGCGGCGACGAAGCGAGCCGCAGTTCTTTAATCAGCAAGTTTTTCATAAAGCGACTCCTTTTCATAATAAACCATAATATCCTCAAGCGAATCGCCGTGACCCGCCTGCGCGTTTTCACTCATAAATGCGTTGAGCGGCTTTGAATCAATTAATTTGCCGCCGGCGATATAGGTGATGTCATCGGCGCATTTTTCAAGGTCGGTCGTGATGTGAGTGGAAAAGAGAATGCTCACTCCCCTGTCCTTGAGAAAGAGGAACGTATCAAGCAGTTCCGCGCGTGAAACGGGGTCAAGCCCGCTTGTAGGCTCGTCAAGAATAAGCAGCTCCGCGCCGTGTGAAAGAGCGAGAGTCAGGCTGAATTTAACACGCATACCTTCCGAAAGCTCGGAGGGAGTTTTGTTTTCGTCAAGCGAAAAGGCATCCAGATATCTATGATATGCGGCGTCATCCCATCCGGAATAAAAAGTGCCCGTGACTGCGGATATATCCCGAAGTTTTTTCTTTTTATAGTAGTCAACCGCGCCGCCGGCGTAACCTATCCGCTGCTTGATTTCACGTTCATCTTGAGGCATATCAAGACCGAAAATCCGGATTTTGCCGCCGTCGGGATGAACAAGATTGAAAATTGATTTAAGAGTAGTGGTTTTACCCGCGCCGTTTCTGCCGATAAGCCCCATTATTCTGCCGCTTTCGAGCGAAAAGGAGATGTTATCAAGCAAAAAGCCCGGATAGCGTTTACAGAGCCCCTGAACTTCAAGCACAGCCATTTCAGTCATCTCCTTCCGCAGAATTGCCGGCGCCGAAGATATGGCCGAAAAGTGTTGTAAAAGTTGATTTGGGCGGGATGGCGATGCCTCGTTTTCTGTCGCCGAGCAAAAGAATTGTGTCGCCCGGGTTAATGTCAAACAGGTCTCTCGCCTCTTTCGGTATAACGATCTGACCCTTTGTGCCGACCGTGACGCTCCAGGCGAATTTTCCGTCGGGCGTAGCAGGTTTTTTCATAAGGAAGCCCTCCTTAGTATGTTTTGTTATACAAATCATACCACCGTTTTTCCGGAATGTCAATATAAACCGGACCGAAACATAACGGAAAAAATATATTTTCAATTGAAATAGGCTGACGGAGATGATAAAATATAATAAAGTGATGAACGGGCAGTTCCCGTATTTTTCACAATAAATAACGGAGATGATAATATGGTAATAAAATCTAATGACTGCATAAGAGAAGACAGAGTCAATATGCGCGGCGGCGACGGAACGGTAAAAATAACCAACTTCGTCGGCAAGGAAGAACTTCTCGGCAAAGGCCGCCTTTTTGCGAGAATCACTCTCGAGCCCGGTTGCTCAATAGGAGAGCATGTTCACGAGGGAGACAGCGAGATATTCATTGTGGAGCACGGATGCCCTACATACAATGACGGCGGAACCCTTGTTGAGGCAAAGCCCGGCGATGTGCTTATATGCCCCGCTGAAACAGCGCATTCAATAGCCAACCATACAGATGAAACCGTTGATATCATCGCGCTGATAGTTTATGCGTAGCGCAAAAAATCGCGCTGTGTAGTGAATAGGTCCTTTACGCGGCTGTTGACATAATGAGAATTCGGAATAATAATTAAATCAAGGAGGTATGCATTATGAAAAAAGCAGCATTAAAATCAATTTCATTCGTCCTTACACTCTCAATCATATTCCTTATGGCGTTTTCGGCAGGCGCTGTAAGCTTCAATGAAACCAAAACAGGCGCATTCTTCAAAAAATTCGCCTCTGAAAAGGCCCTGAGCATAAAAATCGGCGATATCAATCAGGATCCGCTGAATGTGAGCGACATTGCCATTTCGGCAAAGCTCAACGACAAGGATGCTCTTGATATCAACGCAAGCGCTCACGTCAATTTCAGCTTTCTTTCGGCAGACGTAATTTATGACGGCAAAGATCTCGCGGCTTATCTCTGGATTTTCAAGGTCAACGCAAATGATATTGCAAAAAATATAATGGGCGAAGACATTATTTCAATTCCCGAGGATCAGCTTGCAGAAATTACCGACATTTTCAAGAGCATTATCAAGCTTGCAGACAGCCCCTTCACCGGCGCTCTGGTTGCCGACAGCATCACCGACACGGTTGAAAAATTCTCTGTTTCCGCTGTCGCTCTGCTCGCCTCCGCTTCGGGCGCAAGCGAAGAGGTAATTCAGGCGGCTATGGCCGAGGCAGGCTATGACATCAAAGATAAAACCGACAAAGAAATAAAGGATATCCTTGTTGCCGCTAACAAAGCCGGTGCGCTTCTGCCTGTTTTAAAGGCCGCAGGTTCGGACCTTACACAGGAAGAACTTGACCTGTGCATGGAATACATCTATGACAGCTTTGAGATTACCTATGCAGGCAGCGACATCAAAGATATCGTGCTCTATGACGAAAACGGCGGCGAAGACTTCAGACTTTCAAAGGAAATTCCATTTGAAATCAAGTCGGTTAGCGCGGGCGAAGGCGCAGTAAAGAAAGCCCCGGCATTGGCAATTGACATCACAAACTTCGTAAGCGGATTTATCAGCTTAATCATCAGCAGACTCGGCTGATAAACGATAAAACACACTGTCAGCGGGGAGCCCTTGAGGCTCCTCGCTTTTTGCGCGGAAATATGCAGCCGACAGACGGATAAAGCACATTCAATAGCAAACCATACGGACGAAACTGTTGATATCATTGCGCTGATAGTATATGCGTAAAGATAAAGAGCAGGTCTTTTGACCTGCTCTTCAGAGGTAACATTTGGTTGACTCTGTAATCTGCTTCACAAGCAAAA
>DBWO01000021.1:0-165 GCA_002309055.1 Ruminococcaceae bacterium UBA1236 | reverse complement strand
CCTTCGGTCAGAAACATGGTCGTCACGCTCTGCATCCGCACACGCGTTACTCCCTGTTTCTTCCTGACACATCCTCGCTTAATCGTCCGCCGGACGCGCTTCGGATGTGTCACAGTTAACAGCCGCGGCACTTGTCCTTGCAACCGCGATGACACAGGCGGAATG
>DBWO01000034.1:827-21192 GCA_002309055.1 Ruminococcaceae bacterium UBA1236 | reverse complement strand
CAGAGAAGCACCGCACTGCGGTGCTTTGTCTTTTTTGTGAAAAAGCAGATATTACGGCGGCCAAGCGTTACAATCACATTCATACCAAGTGATTTAAATCACAGTTATTCACGAAAACAGGTCTCCGCAGGAGACCGACAGGTAGCTCCGGAGAAGCACCGCACTGCGGTGCTTTATCTTTTTCTGACAGACAGCACCGGCAAACAAGCAAAGGACCTGCCGGGAGACAGGTCCTTTTATTAATCACTTCAGTACTTCGTCATACTCTTTTTCTTTGAAGCCGATGAGGACGGTTTTGCCGTCAATGAGTATCGGGCGCTTAACGAGCATACCGTCGCTCGCGAGCAGGTTAATCTGTTCCTCTTCGCTCATCGCGGGAAGTTTGTCTTTCAGGCCGAGCTCCTTGTAGAGCAAACCGCTTGTGTTGAAAAACCTTTTCAGCGGAAGACCGCTCTGTTCATACCACTTTTTGATTTCCGCGGCGGTGGGATTTTTCTCTTTTATGTTTCTCACCTGATATTTTACGCCTTTTCCGGCGAGATATTTTTCCGCTTTCTGACAGGTTGTGCATTTCGGGTAGCATATAAAAGTCATAACTTTACCTCACTTGAGAATCTCTATCGAGGATTTGTAGCAGCGCACCACTTTGAGGTAGTTTTCGGGGGCTTCGGCGGTGAACTTCTTGTCATTTGCCGCGTCAAGAGCTCTTTCGGCGGCATTTGCGATATACTTGTAATAGTCGTTCGCGAGCGCAGGGTCGTTAATCATATCAAAGGCGCTGTAAACCGCCGCAATAAGCATTGTACGCGCGTGCGGGAAGCTTACTGCCGAGAATCTGCCGCGGCTTTCCGCAAGGGCCGATTTGAGCGACTCGAGGTATAACGCGGTGTCGGTTATATCATCGGGGTATTCAACCGTGAACACCTCTCCTATGCCGTTATAGGGCGTGGGGAAAGACGGAGCAACATAGATATATCCCTTTTCATCTGCGAGCTTCACAAGCGCGCTCTGTGAGGCGCTGTCCGTTGAGAAAAGAGCTATGTTTTCTCCGCTGACCTCCCTGTTTTCGAGAAGCGAGGTCATCGCTTCCTCAACGCTCAGGCGCGCGGCGCTGATACCGCCGGAATAGGTCGGGTCTCTTGTTTCGGAATAGACAAAATCAAGGCCGTTTTCCTTGCACTGCTTCTCAAGATAGTCTTTCGCGTTCATATAGAGGCCGCCGTTTATGTGCCCTGGGAATGAGAACAGCACAAAGAATTCGGCTCCCTGCTGTTTCGCGGCGGAAACTATATCGGCGGCGTATGCCTGCCAGTTGGTTATAAACTCGATGTCAACATCGCCCTCCATCTCAAAATGCTCCCTCTCGGGCTCGATGGCTATGGTGATGACATCCGGGTTTATTTTTTTCGCTTCGGCTATCGCCTTGTCGGAAAACTGCGTTGCTCTGTCAAAGATTATGGCGCCGGTTTTCGGGTCCTGCGCCGCCTCGCGCGCGGCGGTGACTATGTCCGGGTCGCCCGCCTGCAGTTCTCTTGAATCGCCGAGCTGCTTTATTACTATGCTGTCGGGGTATTTCTTGCTGAGCTCATAGGCGGTAAGTCCGTCCTCGGGGTACTGCGTCTGTGATGTGAGGATGATTGCCACCTGCTTGTCTTTCGGCTCCTTCACTTTAACGGTGCGTTTGCCGCACGAAGCGAGTGAAACGAGCATGAGCAGAGCGAGAAGGGCCGCTGTGATTCTTTTCATTTTGAACACCTCAGAGTGTAAGCGTTTTGTTGACTTCCTGCAAAGTGCTTTCGTGAATCTTGAGCACCTTGCGGTCATAGGTGAATATGCCGTTGAGCTCGCACTCAACATCGCTCACCTGCGTGTAAACCGTGGCGCAAAGGCCTTTTGCTATCATGGGCTGAACCTGCTTTGCGTGCAGGCTCTTGTAATGCTCGGAAAGAGAATCCTTGTCGGCAAACTTGAGATAAAGGCCGAAGGTCTTGTCCTCTTTCCAGAGATGGCCGGGCACGCTGTTCTGATATCCGCCGTATTCGCTGAGCACAACGGGCCTGCCTTTTGTGCGGAAAGATGTGGGGGCGTGCACGGGCACAACATATTTGTGAATGCTCTTGAAATCGGGGCCGCCCTGGTCGTGCCATCCGCTCGCGTGGTCCACAAATCTTGAGGGATCGTACGCCTTGACTTTTTCACCGATTTCTTTTGCGTCAAACTGACCCCAGCCCTCGTTGAAGGGCACCCAGGTGCAGATTGAAACGCTGTTATAAAGATTGTCTATCATCTCGAAGAGCTCGGTCTTGAACTCTTCTCTCCACTCGGGTTTATCGCGGTGGAAGACCTTATACTGATTGTCTTTTACATGAACATTGATATTGGGGAAGGCGCCGGCGTAAATGGGATTGAGCGCCTTGCCGCCGCTTATCATATCCTGCCACACAAGCATACCCAGGCGGTCGCAGTGATAATACCACCTTGCGGGCTCCTCCTTGATATGCTTTCTGAGCATATTGAAGCCCAGGCGTTTCATCTCGGAGATGTCAAATATCATCGCCTCGTCCGTGGGAGCAGTCAGACCGCTCTCGGGCCAGTATCCCTGGTCAAGAAGGCCTCTCTGGAAATAGGGCTTGTTGTTGAGAGCAAGGCGCGGCAGGCCTTTCTCATCTTTCATAATGGAGAATTTGCGCATGCCGAAATAGCTCTTGACCTCGTCTTTTTTGCCCTCATAATCAAGTGTGACTTCAAGGTCGTAGAGGAAGGGGTCTTCGGGGCTCCAGAGACGCGCGCCGGGGACGGGTATGTCCGCGCCCGCGCCGATTTCGCCGCTGAATATCTCTTTGCCGCCCTCAAGCACTTTCGCGGTGATTGTGCAGGCGCAGTCGCTGCTCTTCATAACATCCACGCGCACGGTGCCGTTATCAATATTTGGCAGGATTTTAAGCGATTTTATGTAACATTTCTCAACGGGCTCTATCCAGACGGTCTGCCAGATGCCGGAAGTGGCGGTGTACCAGAAGCCCCAGGGCTTGAGAATCTGCTTGCCTCTCTGCTGAGGTCCTTCGTCGGTGGGGTCATACACTTTGACGATAAGCTCGTTTTCGCCGATGTTGACGCAGTCTGTCACATCAAAGGTGAAGGGATTGTAGCCGCCCGTATGTTTGCCGACCTCTTTGCCGTTTACCCACACGGTGCACTTGTAGTCAACACTCGTGAAATGAAGCAGGACGCGCTTATCTTCATATTCGCTGCCGAGGCTGAAAAATCTGCGGTACCAGAGGCGTTTATCGGGTGTGAGTGCCTTCTGCACTCCGCTGAGCTCGCTCTCAATCGCGAAGGGCACAAGAATTTTGCCGTCCGGATTATCGGGCAGAAAATCATTCTTCCCGGTGATGGCGTAATCGTAAACGCCGTTGAGGCAGAGCCACTCGCTCCTCTCAAGCTGAGGTCTGGGATATTCGCTTAAGGGGCATTCTCTGCTGACTTTGTCAAACCATTCAGTTCTCATTTTTTCCATTGTGCGTTCCTCCGTCAATCAACATATTGCAGCTCGGTGAGCCTGTATCCGTTTTCAACCCTGACAAAGGTGAATTCGTCAAGCTCGTCCTTCTTGCCGCAGGTAAATCTGTATTCCATTGTGAAACTGTTTTCGGTTTTGCCCTCAAACTCCGCCTCAAAAGCAGGGTCTCTCTCCCATTTGACCGCCTTGCGGGAGGCGTAATCTGCGTTTATGTCAACGAAGAGAGCGCCGTCTATGTCGGTATAGCAGTCATAGTTATCGAGAATCTGTGTCACACACTCGTCTGTGTATGTTGACTTGAGCGCGCTCACAAGCTCGTCATAGCTGCCGTATTCGGTGTCCGTTACCGGGGCGTAGGTTTTGCCGTCTTTTTTAACGGCTTTGCTTTCGTCCGCCTCAAGGTGACCGAGCACGAAAACATCGTTATAAAAGTGCTGATTCTGGTCGATTATTACCCCGAAGGCGGTGCGAAGGCCCTCGCCCACATATTTCTCGGGGTCAAACTCATCATAACCGCACGCCGCGAAAAGAAGCGTCAGGCAGATGAGAGGAATTACAATTAATTTTTTCAAGTGAACACCTCCGGTATCAGGTAAGCGGGACGGTTATGAAGAAATCTTCGAGATTTACTCCTAGCAGGAAGTTCCTGCCCTGAAGCTCAATCCTGTCGTCAAACACGGTCATCACGATGCCGGGCCCGAAGAAATCATCGCCCCCCGTGACGAATGAGCCGTATTCATAGCACGGCAGGTTTATGCTGGTGATATTGTTTCCGACCTTTTCAACCGTTGTGAAGCCGGGCGCTTCTTTTGAGCCCTCCGAGTCAAGGCCGAAATGAGTGTGACCGCTGATGTAAATTACATTCTCATACCGGTCGAGGATTTCTCTTACTGCGTCGCATTCCTCGTTTGAATTGAAGCCGTTTCTGTTTTCGTTATCGCCGATGCCGTGAGTGAAATTGAAGGGATTGTGATTAATTACAAATATCGGTTTTCCCTGCGATTTTTCTGCTGCGTCCGCCATTGCTCCGCGCAGCCAGGCAATCTGCTGCTCACTGACCGTTTCGGACACGCGTGTGTCCTCAGGGCCCATAATGACAAAGCTGTAGCCGTTTATCTCTCGGGTAAAATAGACGCTGTCAAAGCCGGTGCCCATAATCTGATTTGCGTATTTGAGGTAAAGGTCTTTTGCGGGCCCGTATTCGTGCTCACTGTCATAATCCATCCACGTGTCGTGATTGCCGAGGGTGATGATTTTATTTTCGACAGTGAGGTACTTGTCGAGCATCTCTTTGAATGCTTCCCAGTTTGTTTCGTTGCCGTTATCGGTGCTGTCGCCCGCGCAGACAAACAAATCGGGATTTACGCGCTTTGACATATCTTTGAGGCCCGGCTTGAATATCATCTTGCGGTAAAACGCGTCCGTCATATGCGTGTCCGCAATAAGAGCGGCGGTGAGGCGCGCGCCGGCAGGCCTTGTGAGCGCGGAATGATTGCCGAAGGCGAGCGAGCCGAGCGCTGTACAAACCGCAGTGACGATCGAGGCGGCAATTTTAAGCACATCAAGAACTTTTTCCATTAGAGCAAATCTCCTGTTTTAAGCTTTCTTATCCAGTCAAGAATGGTTGTTTTTATTGCCGTGAGCTTCTGCGAGAGCATTGCCCCGCGCTCGCTGAAAGTGCCGGCGGTTTCAACCATGCCGGAGGAGCTTAAACACGCCTTATCAACGTAACCGTCCGTGAAATTCGCAACATAATCGGCAAAGGCGTTTTTTCTGAAACTGCCGCCGTCCGTGCGAAGACATTTGCCGAACTTTTTGAGGAGCGTGCTGTAGCTGTCATTTTCATAATCGATTTTTTCAATATCCGCCGAGCCGTAAAGGAACCAGGGGGATTTGTCCGCGTCGGGGCCGGCGCCCTTATAGGTCCAGGTGGTCCAGCTCAGATTTCTCTTGTTGAAAAGAGAAAGCATATAATCAAATGATGTAAGCCCGCGCGGATAGAACTCGCCGATATAGAAGGGGGCGTTGTAGCCGGCGTCTCTTATCTCATTGACTTTTCTGAGAATTGTGGGGTTTGTTATATCGTAAAGATGCTCCTGATAAACGATATTTTTCCAGCCGTAAACATCGGGGGAGGCAATCGCGGAGGGGTCCCATATTGCTTCCATACAGATGATATGATTGGGGTCCGCTTTTCTTACAGCCCTGTATAATTCATCGCTGAAATCCCAGAATGCCTTCTGATAGTTGCCGTCTCTGGTTATGTTTGTGCCGAGTGGCTCGTTCATAAGGTCATACATGGCAACTGCGCTCTCACCCTTATAGTGCTTTGCGAGCTGAACCCAGAAATCGATTACAACCTTTCTGTAACGCGCTGCCTTTGCCGTGTCGTCAAAAAGTGACATGGACTTTGACTTGCCGCAGTGATCATAGTCATTCTGATAGCCGGGCAGGCCGTGCAGGTCTATTATGAGATAGAGACCGTACTTTTTGCAAAGCGACACAATGCCGTCAAGCTCCGAAAAATCAATCGCGCCGTTTGATTTTCTGTACCACGTGCCGTTATCGTCCTTCTGGAAGTTGCGGTACCATATCGGAAGGCGGATAACATTCATACCGAGACCGGCGACATTTTTGAAATCTGTTTCGGTTATCCAGTTGCTCCTGTAGGTTTTAAAAAGTTCGTGCACCTTGCTCACGCCGAAGCGGGAGACGAGCGTTTCATATACGGGGTCTTCGCCGGCGGGATTGGTGTATGGACAGAACCAGTCCTCCATTATGCCCCATCCGCCGAAATTTGTGCCGCGCAGGGTGATTTCCCTGCCCTTTGAGTCAACGATTTTCTCGCCCTCTGTATGAAGCAGAGGCAGTGCTTTTGCCGATTTTGCGGCAAACGAAGGCACTGATGCGAAAAGCGCAATAATAAGCGCAAGGACAAAAGCGGTGATTCTCTTTTTCATAAACATCTTCCTTTCGGCAGCCGGATATATTTATACATAGTATATTATATATTCCCCGTCCGAAAATGTCCATAATTTTTTTAGCACAAAAAAAGAGCCGTCTATCCGGTGAACAGGTCGGGGCCTACATATAAAAAGCGAAAACCGCAGAACATCATCGGATCTGACTGCCGCGCCGAAAAGTTGCCGGCACAAATCTGTTCTGCGGTTTGTTTTTTTGAGAACCCGCCCTTGACGCAGGTGCTTTTATGTTAAACGGCCTGAGAGCCGCAGTCCGTCATAAACAGTCTGCGGGCAGAACCGGCGCTGCGTGACTGCTTCGAGCGCTTTATTTTCTGCCGAAGAAACCTCTTTTTTCGTACGGCTCAGAGGAACACGAAACAAATGTGTATCCGGTATCGGCTATTGCTTTTTCGAGAGTTTCCGCATTGAAGCCGTCCTCAAGCAGAAACACCGCTTCGTTTTTGCTTTTTGACGCCGACACTTTCTTTGCGTCGGGAAAAGTTTTTCTTATTGTATCGCAGATATGCGCCTCGCACATTCCGCACATCATTCCGTCAATCTTTGCTGTTATTTTTATCATTGCTTTTCTCCTTTATCCGAGCGCGACATCAAGCGCCATCATCGCGGTAAAAATACAGCAAGGCCTTTTTGCCGTTATATCTCATCGGGATAAAGCGAAGCCCCTTGCTTCTGAACCTGCGGTTGAAGCACCGGACTGATTCAATCATTTCTTCTTTGCTTCCGAATTCACAGGAAAATAGATTGCCGGTCTTTATCCCGGCCAGGGTGGGAGCGCAGTGGCGCACTATTAAATCTTCAGACATATTATCTCCTTAATTACAATTTTTCTCTCAAACCGGCTGTCACCGGCCGAAGGAATCCGAAAAGAAAGGTGATACCGCACCGTTAAATGTGCGGTATCACCCTGCTCATTAACCTGCTACTGAACCGACCAGATCGATTATTCCCTGCAGATTCTCTGAAATCCATGAGAACGCAGACGCAATCCATCCGGCACCGTCAACGCTGACCTGAACAAGGTCAACTATGAGCTGCATGCCCGAGCCTAAATATCCAAGCCCTTCAAGTATAGGTGCAAGATCCATATTCCTTCTCCTTTCTCCGGAATGTTATTTATCATCATTTTGTCTGATGGCAGTATTTTGCGTTGGGGCAGTTTCCGCAGGAGCATCCGCACGAGGATTTGCCCGCTTTTTTGTCTTTTGCAATGGAATAAACAGCCCCCGTGATAATCAGAGCGAGTATAAATATCACGATAATTGTCGTAATCATTTTATTTCCTCCTGAGGTCCTGCTCATACCTGTTCTTTCTGAAAAGCATGTAGCACAGACCCGCAAGCGCGATAACCGCGATTATTATGAAAACAATGTGGCTTGCTATATCGCCCGTAAACAGACAGCCGAGCTGATAAACAACAAGTGAAATAATATATGCAAAGCCGCACTGATATCCGATTGCGAACCAGGTCCATTTCGCGTTGTTCATCTCTCTTCTGATTGCGCCGATTGCCGCGAAACAGGGAGCGCAGAGAAGGTTGAATATAAGGTATGAATAGCCTGCGAGAGCGCCGTGGCCGCCGCTGAATGACATAAAATCATTACGGAGAGCGGACCAGATTTCGTCGCCGTTCTCGGCAAGTTCGCCGCCGAAATGATAAAGCTGACCGAAGGTGCTTACGACGTTTTCCTTCGCTATGAGGCCCGTAACGGCGGCAACAGCGGTTTTCCAGCTTCCCCAGCCGAGAGGGATGAACAGCCAGGAGAAGAGATTGCCGATTTTTGCCATCAGAGAGTTTTCAACGTCTTCAATCATGCCGAAGCCGCCGTTCTCAAAGCCAAATGCGAGGAAGAACCAGACCACTATAGTAGAAAGCAAGATTATTGTGCCTGCCTTTTTGATAAATGACCATCCGCGCTCCCAGGTTGAGCGGAGCACTGTGCCTACTGTAGGCAGATGATAGGCGGGAAGCTCCATAACAAACGGAGCAGGGTCGCCTGCGAAACGCTTTGTTTTCTTAAGCATAATGCCGGATACGATTATTGCCGCGACACCAACGAAATATGCAGATGCGGCCACTGCGCCCGAGCCGCCGAAAAGAGCGCCGGCGATAAGGCCGATAATCGGAAGCTTTGCCGAGCAGGGCACGAATGTTGTGGTCATAATCGTCATACGGCGGTCTCTCTCGTTTTCAATCGTACGCGAGGCCATAACACCGGGCACTCCGCAGCCCGTGCCTATAAGCATAGGGATGAAGGATTTGCCGGAAAGGCCGAAATGGCGGAAGATTCTGTCCATAACAAAAGCGACACGGGCCATATATCCGCACCCTTCAAGGAAGGCGAGCATTACAAAGAGTACCAGAATCTGCGGCACAAATCCGAGCACCGCGCCGATACCGCCGATTATACCGTCATTTATAAGACCGAAAAGCCAGTCGGGTATTCTGCCCTCAAGCAGGCTGCTTACCGCGCCGGGTATCCACTCGCCGAAAAGCACGTCGTTTACCCAGTCCGTCGCGCCTGCTCCCACGGTCTGCATGGCGATGTAATAAACAAGGAACATTACCGCGGCGAAAATCGGCAGGCCGAGAAAACGGTTTGTTACTATTTTATCGATTTTGTCGGAGGTTGACAGCTTGCCGCTGTTTGCCTTTTTGTAACAGGATTTAACGATTGTTGAAATGTAAATGTATCTCTCGTTTGTGATTATCGACTCAGCGTCGTCATCAAGTTCATCCTCGGCGGCCTTTATATCCCCTGCAATGTGCTCAAGAACATCTTTGGGTATGTTCAGCTTTTCGAGCACTTTTTCGTCGCTTTCAAAAATCTTGACGGCGTACCATCTCTGCTGACGGGCGGGGATATCGTGCAAAACGGCCTCCTCAATGTGAGCGAGCGCGTGCTCAACTGCGCCGCTGAAAGAGTGCTGAGGCACCGAAGGCTCGCCTTTCGCGCTCTCAATCGCTTTGTTTACCGCCTCATCAACTCCCGTGCCGTTAAGGGCGGAAATTTCAACAACAGGGCAGGCGAGAGCGCGGGAGAGCTCGGCAATATTTATTTTGTCTCCTCTCTTTTTGACCACGTCAATCATGTTGACAGCCACAATAAAGGGGATGCCGAGCTCTGCAATCTGGGTAGTGAGGTAAAGGTTTCTTTCAAGGTTTGTGCCGTCAACGATGTTGATAATCGCGTCGGGCTTCTGATCCACAAGATAATCCCTCGCCACAACCTCTTCAATGGTGTAGGGCGACAGGGAATAGATGCCGGGAAGGTCCGTGACGGTGACATCACTGTGCTTTTTGAGCTTTCCCTCCTTTTTCTCAACAGTTACGCCGGGCCAGTTGCCGACATACTGATTTGAGCCGGTGAGATAATTGAACAGCGTGGTTTTGCCGCTGTTCGGATTGCCGGCAAGCGCGATACGAATACTCATAATATATCCTTTCTGCGGTTAGATATGACTAACCGCTAAGTAAAAAAATTATTCGGTTTCTATCAGCTCCGCGTCATTCTTGCGGATTGAAAGCTCATATCCCCTCACGGTTATTTCAACGGGGTCACCCAGGGGAGCAACTTTGCGCACATAGATTTCCGAACCCTTTGTGATGCCCATATCCATGATTCTGCGCCTGAGCGCGCCCTCGCCGTGAATACGCCTGACAGTGCAGGTTTCGCCGATTTTAACATCTCTTAAAGTCTTCATAATATCCTCCTACATAACATATATCTTTGTCGCCATTTCTTTGCTCACGGCGATTCTTGTTTCCTTGACTTTAACTATGATATTGCCGTTTTGCTCGGTTATTACGCTGACCGTGTCACCGATTGTGAAACCGATATCCGCGAGATGCCGCTTGACATCCGGTTTTCCGCCGATTTTTTTGATAACGGCATCCTCGCCGTCACCGAGAGTGCTGAGCGGGATCATATTATCACCTCTTATTATCAGTTAGATTAATCTAACCCAATTCCCGAAATAATGGTCAGTTATGCCTGACCGCCGCTCCTGAACACTGGGTTAGGCATCTCTAACCACAAATAATATACACCCTTTATCCGCGCTTGTCAAGAGTGTATTCTTGATTTTTTTAATGTTTCATGTTATCATTATCAAAACGCGGGGAGGCGGAAAAATGAAAAAGAGCAACAAAACGACGGAAGACTATCTTGAAGCTGTTCTTATGATAAAAGAGAAAAAGGGCATTGTCCGCTCCGTTGACATCGCGGAGTATTTTGACATAAAGAAGCCGAGCGTAACCTACGCCACAAAAATGCTCAAGGAAAAAGGCTACATCCTTATGGATGCGCAAAACTATATAACGCTTACAGACACCGGCCTCGAAATCGCCGCTCACATCCTTGAGCGCCACCGCGTGCTCACAAAGGTTTTCACAATGCTCGGCGTTGACGAGGAAACGGCTATGGAAGATGCCTGCCGTGTGGAGCACGACCTGAGCCCGGAAACATACGAAGCTCTCGCAAAGCATTTAGAGAAGTACGGCAGCGTCAAAGCGGAATAACGCTCAGATTCATTTGATAAAAAAACACGGGGCAGAGGATATCCTTTGCTCCGTGCATGTTTTTGTTTGTTTTTCCGCTTTCTTTAAGCGGAGAATTGCCGCTTCAGAACCGCGGCCGCATTTATGCTTTATTTGCGTTGTTGATTTTTTCGGCGTTTTTAAGCAGGAATTCAAGGCCGCCGTCAAGCATTGTACCGATTTGTTTTATATGCTCCACAATATCGGTCTGCATACCGCTGTCAATCCACATAATTATAAAGCCGGAAATGGCGAATGAATAGATGTGATAAACCACATCCTTCTGCTCTTCGGTAATGTTGTGATTTTTCAATTCGCCCACAAATGTGCTCTTGACCATTGAGAGCGCGGCTGTGCGGATATACTCGGTCAGGTGCTCGCTGCGGGAAGAATTGTAAATATGATACACAACATCCTTGCTTTCGCTCACGAGCGCGAAGAAAGACATTATGGCTTCGTGCGCGGACGCGCCCGTGGGGATGGATTCCAGAAAGTTCTGGATTTCCCAGTCAAACGCTTTTGTCATAAGGTCATCAATATCGGCGAAATAGTAATAGAATGTTTTGCGGTTGATTCCGCATTTCTCCGTAATGTCCTTTACGGTGATTTTTTCAAATTCCCGCTTCGCAAGGAGCCGCTCAAAGGAACGGATGATGTCCTTCTTGGTGTTTTTTGCCATTTTATTTTCTCCCTCTCTTTTATGCTTGAAAAAACATTTGTTTTATGTTATTCTATACGCAATTGATAAAAATGTCAAACGGAGGACGGCCTATGCTTTCCCTTTTTATATCCGAAAAATATATTTTCGTTATCGCTTCTTTATTCACTCCTCTGCTCTGCGCCTTGCTGCTCAAGGTTTTCGGCGCGAAACTGCCGAAAGATCACGGCAGGGAATTTGCCGTTGACGGAGAGAAATCCGCGGGCAAAATCAGAGGCGCAGGCATTGTTTTTGTTTGCTCATTCATCTTCTGCGCGCTCCTGTTTGTGCCGCTGAGCGTTGAATTTGCGCTTTACTATGTGCTTCTTTTCGCGGGTATGCTCTCGGGCTACCTCGACGACCGCGCCGACAAGCCCTGGAATGAATATAAAAAAGGCATAATCGATCTTGTGATTGCCGCAGGCGTTTCCGGCACATTCGTAATATTCAATGATGAGCTTCTGAGCATCAGCTTTTTCGGAAACGCGCTGAGAATTCACCCGGTTATCTATTTCATCCTCGGCATAGTTCTTGTGTGGATGCTTATTAACGCGGTTAACTGCACAGACGGTATAGACGGCTTTTCCGCCTCCCTCGCGAGCGTTTCGTTCATCTCCTTCAGCGCTGTGATAATGATGCGCGCAGGCGATAAAAACGCGGTTTCGCTCACCGTGCTTTTAATTCTCACTCTTCTGCCCTATCTCTGGAAAAACGCTCAGCCCAGCACGATGATGATGGGCGACGCGGGCTCAAGGGCGCTGGGCCTCTATATGGCTATTCTCGCGATGAAGTGCGGCAACGCCCTGCTCGTCATTCCGCTATGTTTCGTCATCTGCCTGGACGGCCTCATCGGTATAGCGAAGGTGTCAATCATCAGATTCCTCAAAATCAAGGTGCTCACCAAAATACGCACGCCGCTTCACGACCATTCAAGGCGCAATATGGGCTGGAGCAACAGCCAGGTAATATTCAGATACTGTATAATTCAGGCAATCATTTCTCTTGCGACTCTTGCGCTGTGCGCCGATTTTTAAAAAGACGCAGTGAGTTAAGAACGCAGAGCAGCATTGTGCCCACATCCGCGACCACCGCGAGCCACAGCGGCGCGATGCCGATAAGCCCGAGCACGATTACAACAAGTTTAACAATCAATGCGAACACGATGTTTTCCTTAAGGATTTTCATCGTGTTTTTGCTTTGCTTTATGCAGTCGCAAAGCTTGATAATGCGCGAATCGGTAAGTATCACATCCGCCGCCTCGCTTGCCGCCTCGGTGCCGAGACCCATTGCCACACCCGTGTGAGCGAGGGCGAGCGCCGGGGCGTCATTTATGCCGTCGCCAACATATACGGTGCTCTTTGAGCCGAGTTTAATCTGTTCAAGCGCGGTGAGCTTGTCGCCGGGAGTCAGACTGTGGCGGCAGTCGTCAATGCCGACAGCGCCGCATACCGCTTCCGCGTTTTTCCTGCCGTCGCCCGTGAGCATCGTTATTCTGCCGACGCCGAGTTTTCTGAGCGTTGCAACGGCGAGGGACGAATCGCTCCTAATCTCGTTTATAACTTCCATGCCGCCCGCGGCCTTTCCGGCGAGCGAAACATATATATCCGATTCGGGAAGGGCTGAAATGTCAACGCCCTCTTTTGCCATCATTTTTGCGCTGCCCACGCACACTCTGCCCTGCGGAGTCTGCGCCGCGGTGCCTCCGCCCGGGAGCTCCTCAAAGCCGCTTGCCTCTGCCTCTTCAACGCCTTCTGCCGCCTTTCTGACTGCTTTTGCAAGCGGATGGGATGAATGCCTCTCGCACGCTCCGGCAAGCGAGAGCACCGTTTCTCTGTCAAAGCCGTCTGCGGAGTAAACTTCGCCGATAAGCGGCGTGCCGGTAGTGATTGTGCCGGTTTTGTCGAGCACGGCCGTGTCTGTTTTAGCAAGGGTTTCGATGAATTCGCTGCCCTTTATGATTATGCCGTTTTTGGCGCACGCGCCCATTGATGTGAGAAACGCAAGCGGTACGCTGAGCACTATCGCGCAGGGGCAGGAAGCGACAACCACAACAAGAGCGTTGTGAAGCGCCGCGCTGAAATCCCTGCCGATAATAAAGCAAACTATTCCGTAAACAAGAGCGAGAGCGACAACAGCCGGCGTGTAGTATTTTGCGAATTGCTCCGTCGCTCTGTGAGCGTTGCCTTTCTTCTCGCTTGCCTCTTTAACCATAGAGGCTATTCTTGCGGCGCCGCTCTCGTTTTTCTCAGCGGTCGCTTCATAAAACAGAGTTGTGCCGCCGTTTATGCTGCCGCTGATTATCTCGCTGCCTTTTTCCACCTCAACGGGCAGGCTCTCGCCTGTGAGGGCGGACATATCCATTGTGCCCGCGCCGTGAATTATCACTCCGTCAACGGGCACTTTTTCGTGCGGCAAAACGGCAAGCTTCATGCCGGCCTTTATATCGTCGCCGTCAATCTCGCTGAATCCGCCGTCCTCAAGGATAATGTGACCCTTGTCGGGCACGATTGAGAAAACGGCTTCGAGCGAGCGCCTGCTTCTCTCGCCCGCGTAGTCCTCGAGCGCTTCGCCCACCCTGAAAAGGAAGGAAACCGCCGCCGCCTCAAAGAATTCGCGGATAAACATTGCGGCGATAACCGCTATCGTCATAAGGAGCGCCTCGTTGAAGCGGAATTTTCTGAGCCCGTTAAACGCCGAAACGGCGGTGGGATATCCGCAGATAACGGCGCAGCCAATGCGAAGCGCGTCCCTGACGAAATCCCCCAGGAACGGTATGAACGAAAGCGCGAGAAGCACCGCGCCGACAATGATTATTATTTTTTCTCTTTTTTCACCGGCTTCGTCGTGCTCGCAGCATTCGTCGCAGCATCCGCCGTGTTCGTGTAATTCATTATGCTCATCCATATTATTTACCCGACCTTTTGTGAATGATGTGTTCAAGACCCGCCTCGAGAATCATATCCACGTGCTCGTCATCGAGGGCGTAGTATACTGTTCTGCCCTCGCGCCTCGGGCGCACAAGACCCGCGGAGCGCAGAATCCTGAGCTGATGCGAAACGGCGCTCTGACCCATATCAAGCTTTTCGGCAAGGTGAATAACGCACATTTCGCCCGAAGTGAGCGCGGTGAGAATCCGCACGCGCGTGAGATCGCCGAAGACTTTGTAAAGCTCCGCGAGCTCGCCGAGCACATCAATATCCGGCTGCGCCTTTTCGGCAGAGCCGCAGATGTGAGCGCTCTTTTTCTCTGATTCATTAACCTTTTTCATATTATCTACCTCATAAAGAGTTATTTTGTTTCCGGGATGACCCCGCGCGGCAATCCGCCGCCCGTTTCCCGTGTATGAATATGTGAATATATGAACAATCATTCATATAACGGTTACAGTATAACGCGTATATCGCCGTTTGTCAAGAGAAAAAACTCACGGATATAATTCCGTGAGTTTAACAACGAAAAGAGCATTGAGGAATGTTTTTAAAGCCAAAAACGCCCTGACAAAAAACGCTTCCATAACCTTAAATATATAGAAAAAGCAGCCGAAGTCTCGACAGAAGCACTTTCGGGAATGTCCCGCAGCGGCGGCTCTACAAAGAGAACATCAACTACTGATTATACGGTAGTAAATTTAAACTTGTTTGTCAAGAAAACGAAATGCGGGGACAATGCCTTAAGAATTAAAAATTCCAATCTTCAAGACTCCGGTTTTTCTAAGTTGATTAGAAAAAAGGGGAAAATCGTCTCCTCCGATTGGAATTTTATTAGTGTATCAAATCTTTATTCACTTGTCAAGCAATATGATAAAGACTTCACAACCGGGAAAAGGTGTTAATCCTGCATTGCTTATTGATGGCGGAACGCCCAAAGTGTTTTATTATGGAACGGTGGTGGACTTTGACATGTTTAAAATGAATGAACGTGCTTACAAAACCCTTGTAAGCTCATCTTTTTCCCACCTCACTCGCAACTGCCGATAACATAAAACATAATATCATCAAGAATGTGTCTGATTTGATGCTCCGTATCGACCGGCCCGAATTCAAAAATGCTTCTGTTCAGCTCAACCATCAGCGAAATGCAGTCGTAATCAGCCGGGCTGTCGAGCACCTCTTTCGGCACGAAGCTGCCGTTGTAAGGATAGTTGAACGCAACACCGAAGCCTTTTTCAAGGAACTTTTCCGCGGCGAACCGCGCAACATCCGGCCTCATAAACTCATCGTCAAAACCCAGGCACACATTCGGAAGAGAGCGGTCTTTTCGCATCATGTCGCCGGGAATAATCTTGCCGCTGTATGAATGCATGTCAAGGACAAACAGTTTTTTCGCGCTTTCGCATATATCCGTAAATGCTTTATGGTGCTGTTTATAGTATTTCAGTTCCTCATCGGGGGAATAATCCTCCAATCTGATTGTTCTGCCGTTATATCCCTTTTTATAGCAGAAGCCCATGCCGTATTTTTCCATCGGCTCATTCTCAAGAAACCTTTCAACATCACAAACGATACGGCTTATGTCAAATTTTATCAGATGGTCGTAATACTTCGGCACGATATCTTTTATATAATCATCTTTCATTGCCCTGTGCTGCCGGATTTTTTCCTCCTCATCCACGTTCAGCTTAATATTTTCGGGAAATCTGTCGCCCGCGTGGGGTATGTGAACGATAAACTGCCTTCTGTCTTTCTTTTTCAGAAATTCGTAATAAACCATATATTCTTCAAATGAGATGGGGTAAAAACTTAAAACAGCACAAGCCATCATTGCGGGACTATTTGAGTAATATTTCTTTTTATTCAAATCAACAATGAAGCCGTAATTGTCACCGGAGGGCGAATAACATGCTCCGGAAGCAAACCCCTCTTTTTTCAAAAAATCAATAAGTCGTTTCTCTTCCTCCTTTCCTCTGTATTTAACAAGACATATGTTTTTCAAAACAGAAAACCTCCTTATGGTTTTTCATAAAGAGGCGAAAAAACATCCATAGATCAAGCATTGGCACCTTACCCTCCGGGCAGGTTGTCGTGCGGTCACAGGGCTTGNNGCTTGTCCCTCACGCACTCTTTATGGAAATATTATTTTGTATCTGTATTATGGACTTATTCAGTTGAAAAGTCAATCCCCCGTGTCATTAATCAAGCTCCATCGGCTCATACTCAACCTTCCACGCGGGAATGCCGAGTTTTTCGCAATCTTTTCTTATTCTTTCATTCTCATCGTCCATCTCTTTTTTTGCTCTGATGTACCACTCGCGCTCTTGATCATCACCAAACTCAATTTCATCTGCTTCGGTTCCGTCAAACATTTCACTTATCAGCATATTATACCTGCGCTGAAATCCCTCTTCATGTTTGAACCAACTGACAACCTTTTTTGCCATTTTTCGCTCCCCTTTCATTTATAAACCGTTTTCCCTTCTTGCAGATTTATTATAGCCGCTCCGTCAACACAAAAGGTCGTCTGCCGGGCGACAAATTACGAATAAAAAAGCACCGCAAAGCGGCGCTTTCCGACTGTATTATTCTTTTATCCGGGTCCATTCCTTTATGAGCCGTTCAAGGCTCCACGCCGCGTTCGCCGGGCTGGTTGAGGGCAGGCAGATTGCTTTTATCCCCGTTTTTTCTTCAAGATACTTCCTGTAAAGCTCGTCGGCCTTTCTGCCATTTGTGAATATCCTGCCGACCTTGCTCCCTTTAAGTATCATCCCGATATCGTTGGGAACGGCGTTTTTTATGCTGCTGTCCGCCGAGCCGCTGATTTCGCAGGAATGAATCACATCCCACACCGCGATGCCGTTTCTCAGAAGCATCGCCTTTTTATCGTCAATGCTTTCGGGCGTTTCTTCGCCGCAGATGCCCGCGACAACGCGCCAGAAACGGTTTTGGCTGTGCCCGTAAAAGAAAGCGCATTCCCTTGATTTGACGGACGGAAACGAGCCGAGCACAAGCACCCTTGAGTTTTCGTCATACACGGGAGGTATCGGGTGAATCACTTTTTCCGTTTTCATATCATTCTCCGGTTTCACATATTGTTTTCTCTGCAATTATTCTATCACAAAAAATGGCGGCAGGCAATAAGCCGAAATAGGTATAAGCCATAAAAAGCCGTTATATAATCTGTGCGCCGATCCGGGACAAAGAGGGCTTGCCGGCATAACAAAAGAGCCACCCGCTAGGATGGCTCTTTACTTTCACTATCAGCTTTGCTTAAATGATAACACCCCTTGCGTGATCACGCGTAAGGCGTAATAACTTAATTATTCAGCCTTCTTCTTGGTGCAGACAAACGCTGCCGCAGCCGCAACCGAGATAGCGGCGAAAACCGCTATGCCGGCATTTGCGGAACCGGTTTCTGCAGGAGCTTCTGCTTCGGTTTCTTCAATGGTAGTTTCTATATTACCTGCGTAGAGATCTTTGATCTTCTGCTTAAGAGTGTTGACAAGATCTGTCACACCCTCAAACTGAGGTAAGGTAAGATCCATGCCTGACAAGATTCCGTCAAGCTCGGCAACTGCGCCGTTAACGCCTGCGACGTCACCGCCTGTAGTTCTGCCGGCCACAAACGAGTCAATAAATGCATACACATACTCGAGAATCTTATAAAGAACATCAAAAATGAGGTTCTGGCTCTGGCTTCCTACGAAATAGCCTCTGAGAGTGTCGATGATAGCGGGTATTGTCATGCCGATATAGGTTTCATAATGCTTGTCAACGCCATAGTTATGGCTCTGAAGACAATCATTGTAGCTGTAGATATCATAATATATCTTACCGCAACCCGGGCAGACATACTCTTTAACTGTGTTATCATCATCCTTATTAGAGGGATTTTCACTACATGCTTTCATGTGGAGGCTCTTGGTATTGTCATCCCAACCGTAGAAATCCTTGCCGCAGTACGGGCAATTCCACTTATTTGTAGTATCCTCAGCAAAAGCTATTGCAGTGCAAGAAAAGGCTAAAACAAGTGCTAAAACAACTGCAATTAGTTTTTTCATTGGTTATCATTCCCTTCGAATATCCGTGGATTTACGAATATTTTTTCAGATATCGATATCGGAAAAAATTAATGGTCCGGGCAGCTTTCCACGACCGCCCGATATGTGAGCAAAAAAATGAATACAGTCAAACCGACTGTTATATGGTAAATTTTGAAGAAGTGTTATCATTTAAGCGAAACCGATAGTAAATTCCGATATGCGGGAACGAATGATATTCAGTTTTGATATGCGGTGTTAAAACTGTGATACGCTATATACAGCCCCCTTCCACAAGTTATAGTGATAAAAATGGATACACTTACACGATATATTGTTTATCCATTGTATTCTAATACTAATTATCCGAAAAATCAAGTGTTTTTTTGAAAAAAATCGTTTTTGACACAAAATATGGTGTTTTTTTCGTCTTTTTTGTCATTCTTACACCAATAATTTGTATTTTTTTACCAATCAGATGTGAATTTTTTTATTAACCCTTTGATTTTTTTGTACATTATGATAAAATACTTTTATTAACGAGAAAGCAGGAGAATATATGAGAGAATTCACCGTAACCGCCGCGGACGGGCTCGAGCTCGGCGCAGCGGCGTTTGAGCCGGAAAACCCCCGCGGCGCAGTGCAGATTATTCACGCGCTCAGGGAGCATAAAGAGAGATATTACGACCTTGCCGCCCGGCTTGAGGAGCAGGGATATGTTGCCGTTATAGCGGATCTCAGAGGCCACGGGCAGAGTGTTAACGCAAAATACTTCCTCGGCCATTTTGAGAGCGCGGACGAGCTTCTCAGCGACCAGGTGTGCATTTCGGAATATATAAAAGAAACATATCCCGGTCTTGATATTGCGATTCTCGCGGATTCGCAGGGCTCCGTTATCGCGCGCCTCTATCTCAAAGACCACGACGCGGATGTGAGCAAGCTGATAATGACGGGCGCCTTTGCCCCTTCCCCCGCCTCCTATGTGACAAAGGCCATATGCTCGCTTGCCTGCAGCCTGCACCACCCGAATACGGTCAAAGGCCTTGTAACTTCATATATCAACTCGGCGGACGAAAACAAGCTTTACGCAAACTTCACCTCCTCCACGCAGTATAAGCAGGATTTGCTGATACAGAGCTGTGAATTCACTAACGGCGCCGCCCTCGCCATGGCCGAAGCGAGCATAATGATGATGCAAATCCCCGTGCATGTGTGCGGCAACCCCTCGCTGAGGATTCTGCTCGCGCGCGGCGAAAATGACGGCAGCGTAACCCCTGCGACAACCAAAAAGGCAGTTAAATATATGAAGCGCGACGGATATAAATTCTTCTTCCACATAGAATATCCCGGTGACAAACACAGCATACTCAGCGATATGAACAAAGATGATTTTTTCAAGGATATATTAATGTTTTTATCCGATTAATCCTCGATTTGCGTTATAATTTGAAATGATATAAAAAACGGGAGCAGTTTGCACTGCTCCCTGTTTTTGTTTATGGTGTTAAATTATTCGTCTACTTCGATAACAACGCCTGAACCAACGGTTCTGCCGCCTTCACGGATAGCGAAACGAAGACCCTTTTCGATAGCGATGGGGGTGATAAGCTCAACCTTCATGTCAACGTTGTCGCCGGGCATGCACATCTCGGT
>DBWO01000034.1:0-773 GCA_002309055.1 Ruminococcaceae bacterium UBA1236 | reverse complement strand
CCTTCATCCTTGGTCAGAACGTAAACCTGGCCAACGAACTTGGTGTGAGGATGGATTGAACCGGGCTTGGAAAGAACCTGGCCGCGCTCAATCTCTGTTCTCTGAACGCCGCGAAGAAGAGCGCCGATGTTGTCGCCTGCCTCAGCGTAATCGAGGATCTTTCTGAACATCTCGATACCGGTAACAACTGTCTTTCTCTTCTCATCGGTAAGGCCAACGATTTCAACTTCTTCGCCGGTCTTAAGCTGTCCACGCTCAACTCTGCCGGTGGCAACGGTGCCGCGGCCGGTGATGGTGAATACGTCCTCAACGGGCATAAGGAAGGGAAGGTCAGCTTTACGGTCGGGAGTGGGAATATAGGTGTCAACAGCATCCATGAGTTCCCAGATGCAAGCGATCTCGGGAGCGTTGATGTCGTTGCCTGAATATTCAAGAGCTTTAAGAGCTGAACCCTTGATGATGGGAGCTTCCTCATCAAAGCCGTACTCGGCAAGAGTCTCTCTTACTTCCATCTCAACAAGCTCAAGGAGCTCGGGGTCGTCAACCTGGTCAACTTTGTTAAGGAAAACGATAATCTTGGGAACGCCAACCTGACGGGCAAGGAGAAGGTGCTCCTTGGTCTGAGCCATGGGGCCGTCGGTAGCAGCGATAACAAGGATGGAACCGTCCATCTGAGCAGCGCCGGTAATCATGTTCTTAATGTAGTCAGCATGGCCCGGGCAGTCGACATGTGCATAGTGACGCTTATCGGTCTCATACTCAACGTGTGCGGT
>DBWO01000026.1:4537-35582 GCA_002309055.1 Ruminococcaceae bacterium UBA1236 | reverse complement strand
CTGATGAGGTAGGGTGTGCCGAAGGTGTTGTCAACAACCACGGGCAGACCGTATTTGTGAGCAATTTCGGAAATCGCGTCGATATCGGGAATGTCGCTGTTGGGGTTGCCGAGAGTTTCAAGGTAAATCGCTCTTGTATTTTCTTTGATTGCGCCCTCAACCTCAGCAAGGTTGTGAGCATCCACAAATGTGGTCTCAATGCCGTACTGCGGCAGGGTGTGAGAGAGAAGGTTGAAGCTGCCGCCGTAAATTGTTTTCTGGGCTACGATGTGGCCGCCGTTTGCGGCGAGGGCCTCAATTGTGTATGTGATTGCCGCCGCGCCGGAGGCAACCGCGAGAGCCGCGCTTCCGCCCTCAAGGGCGGCTACTCTTTTTTCGAGCACATCCTGGGTGGAGTTTGTAAGTCTGCCGTAGATGTTGCCCGCGTCAGCGAGTCCGAAGCGGTCCGCCGCGTGCTGCGAATTATGGAAAACATAGGATGTTGTCTGATAAATGGGAACTGCTCTTGAATCGGTTGCGGGGTCTGCCTGCTCCTGACCTACGTGGAGCTGTTTTGTTTCAAATCTGTAATTGCTCATTTTAATTCTCCTTTATATTATGCAAATTCTTTTGAATTTTTCAAGCTTTTCAAATAAAAAAGCCGGGGGCTTTTAGGGCTCCCGGGCAAATGGCATAAGTGATGTGACAGTTCAACATCGCTCGGTATTAAGGCGCACAGACATACAGCCGAAAGCGCCCGCCATATTACATGCCCGGGAGATCAGCATTCGACACCACATCATACAAGCGTTGTTTTTCTTAACCGTGTAAAGCATATCTGTGCCTCCTTTCATAATTGTTGGGTGGATTATAACACTATTTACCTACTATGTCAATAGGTAAAGCGAAAATTTTTCCGAAATTTTTTCTCAGGACTTGTTTTCGTAGTTTTCAAGAGCGCTCTCAATAGCTTCCTGAGCGAGCACTGAGCAGTGCATCTTATAGTCGGGCAGTCCGTCAAGCGCCTCTGCTACCGCCTGATTGGTCAGCTTGCGCGCTTCGGACACGGGTTTGCCCTTGATAAGCTCTGTTGCCATTGAACTTGATGCTATGGCGCTTGCGCATCCGAAAGTTTCAAATTTAACGTCGGTTATTATATCGTCATCTATTTTAAGATACATTCTCATAATGTCGCCGCATTTCGCGTTGCCGACCTCGCCGACTGCGTCCGCATCCTCAATGACACCCACATTTCTGGGATTAATAAAGTGGTCCATTACTTTGTCGCTGTATAATGCCATAACTGTGCCTCCTTAAAGTATATATTCCTTTTTACCTGCGATAAGGTCGCTCCATACGGGTGAGAAACCCCGGAGATATTCAACAACTTCTTTTACCGATTTTATAATGTAATCCGCCTCTTCGTAAGTTATTTCCTCACCAAGAGAAAGGCGGAGTGATCCGTGAGCGACATCGTGCACTCTTCCTATTGCGAGCAGCACGTGGCTCGGGTCAAGCGCGCCCGAGGTGCAGGCGCTGCCTGACGAAGCGCTTATGCCCTTTCTGTCAAGCAGAATAAGGAGCGATTCTCCTTCGATGCCTTCAAAGCTGAAGTTGATATTGCCGTAAATCCTTGTTTCGGGGTCGCCGTTAAGAGCGCTGTGAGGAATTTCCGAAAGACCCTTTATGATATAATCCCTGATTTTAATAACGTGCTCTTTGACTGCTGCCATGGATTGAACGCTTTCCCTCAGGGCCGCGCTCATTCCCATAACACCGGCAAGGTTTTCCGTGCCGGCGCGTTTGCCTCTCTCCTGCGCCCCGCCTTCAATAAGATTTAAAAGCGGTATGCCTCTTTTGACATAAAGGAAGCCTGTGCCCTTCGGCCCGTGGAATTTATGCGCCGATGCTGACAGCATATCGATATTCTGCGCCTTCACATCTATCGGCAGATGGCCGACAGCCTGCACTGCGTCCGTATGGAAGGGTACGCCGTGCTTTCTGCAGATTTCGCCGATTTCGCTTATCGGCTGGATTGTGCCTATCTCGTTATTGACAGTCATTATCGTAACAAGACAGGTTTCTTCGTCAATTGCCGCCTCAAGCTCGCCGGTGTCGATTATTCCGTTTGAGTGAACGGGGAGCAACGTGACTCTGAAGCCGTTTTTCTCAAGTTTGCCGAGTGTGTGGAGCACCGCGTGATGCTCAAACGCGCTCGATATTATGTGAACCTTTCCCCTTTTTCTTCCGTTTTCGGCCGCGGAAATAATTGCCTGGTTGTCCGCTTCGCTGCCACCCGAGGTGAAAATAATCTCACGGGGCTCCGCGTTGATAACGGACGCGATTTCCGCCCTTGCCTGCTCGAGTTTTTCCTTTGCCCTCTGGCCGATCATATATAAACTTGAAGGGTTGCCGTACGTGTTGTTCATACAGTCAACCATTGCGTCGATTGCCGCCTTGCTCATTTTGGTGGTTGCCGCGTTGTCGGCATATATATTCATGTGCTTAACCTCCTTTTATCTTTTCAGCGCGCTCTGCTTTGTGTACTCTGTTTCGCACGTCTTTACTTTGCTGTGCAGATTATACTATCATTTACCTACTATGTCAATAGGTAATTGAAAAATTGTGTTGATTTGCCTATTTACCCTATGGTATAATAGGTAAAAATTGTGAAAGGACCATAATATATGATTTCAACAAAGGGCAGATATGCGCTCAGAGTTATGATTGACCTCGCCGGACAGAATACGCAGAGCTACACTCCGCTCAAGGATATCGCCGAAAGGCAGCAGATATCAAAGAAATATCTTGAGATAATAGTAAAGGAGCTTGTCACGGCAAAACTGCTTGAAGGTGTCAGCGGCAAAAACGGCGGATACAAACTCTCTAAGCCGGCGGAAGACTACAGCGTGGGCGAGATACTTGAGGCGACGGAAGGTGACCTTTCCGTTGTGGCATGCCTCTCCTGCGGCGCCGAGGTCTGCCCGAGGGCGGAGGAGTGCGAAACTCTGCCTATGTGGAGCGAATATAATAAAATGGTGCATGACTTCTTCTATTCCAAAAAGCTTACCGACCTCGTAAAAAACGGGCAGAGATAATTTTGCAGCGGTATTGAAAGAAACCAATCAATATGATATAATTAAAAAGTATACAATATCCGGAGGTGCTTACTATGTCAGTAACCAAATTAACCATCGCATACTGCAGAACTTATCAGGCTGCTTTCAGAGTCGCAACCAAATTCCTTGACTGGACCGAGCCGCAGGTAATCAAAGGCGAAGGAGCAGTTAAGAAACTGCCTGAAATCGTAAAGAGAAACGGTCACGCGAGCGTTCTCGTCGTTACGGATAAAGGCCTTATGGGTCTCAATCTCCTTGACGGCCTTTTTGAGGGCCTCAAAGAGCAGGGCATAAACTACACCGTTTATGACGGCGTTCAGCCTAACCCCACAATCGCTAATATCGAAGAAGCCGTAAGAATGTATAACAATCACCGCTGCTCCGGCATCATCGCTTTCGGCGGCGGCTCACCCATGGACTGTGCCAAAATCTGCGGAGCGAGAATCGCGAGACCCGGCACAAGTGTGCAGAAGATGAGAGGCACTCTCAAAGTGCTCAAAAAACTGCCTATGCTTTATGCCGTGCCCACAACGGCCGGCACCGGCTCCGAAACAACTCTCGCTGCCGTTGTTTCCGACCCTTCCACACACGAGAAATACGCGATTCAGGATCCCGTACTCCGCCCGAAATACGCTGTGCTTGACCCCGCCCTCACTACGGGTCTGCCCAAGCATATTACCTCCACAACCGGTATGGATGCTCTCACTCACGCGGTTGAGGCATACATCGGCCAGAGCAACACTCCCGGCACCGAAGATGCGGCGAAGAAAGCGGTCAAGCTCATTTTTGAAAACCTTGAAAAAGCATATGATGACGGCAAGAATATGGAAGCGAGAGAGAATATGCTTGAGGCATCCTATCTCGCCGGCGTGGCGTTCACAAGGGCTTATGTCGGCTATGTGCACGCGATAGGCCACAATCTCGGCGGTATGTACGGCACGCCTCACGGCCTCGCGATGGCTGTTATTCTGCCCTACGTGCTCGAGTATTTCGGCGACAGCGCCCACAAGCGTCTTGCTGAGCTTGCCGACGCCGCGGGCCTTGAAACCGCGGGGCTCGCTGAGCATCAGAAGGCGGAGCTCTTCATTGAAAAGATAAAGGAAATGAACAAATATATGGGTATCCCCGAGCACGTCGAGATAAAAGCGGAGGATGTGCCGACTATTGCGCAGAGAGCGCTTAATGAGGCGAATCCGCTTTATCCCGTACCCAAAATCATGGGCTTCCTTGATTGCATGCAGATAATCAATAAAATCGGAGATCTCGAAGAAGATTAATAATCAAATCTATGAAATACGATGTAGTAATAATCGGCGCGGGGCCCGCGGGCATATTCACTGCGCTCGAGATGCTGAACAACGGCACGAAAAAGAAAATAATTATCGTTGAGAAAGGCGCCGCCATTGAAAACAGGCATTGCCCAAAGGTGAAAACGGGTAAATGCGTTAACTGTAAGCCCTATTGCCATATAACAACCGGCTTTTCAGGCGCCGGCGCATTTTCGGACGGCAAGCTCTCCCTCAGCTATGAGGTAGGCGGCGACCTGCCCTCTCTTATAGGCGAAGAAAAAGCGCAGGAGCTCATCGACTACACGGACAAAATCTACCTTAAATTCGGCGCCGACGAAAAGGTGGAGGGCGTGAGCAACTATGAAGCGGTCAAAGAAATCAGAAAGCGCGCCATTCAGACCGGTCTGAAGCTTGTTGATTGCCCCATACGCCATCTCGGCACCGAAAAGGCGAGAGACCTTTACTACGAAATCGAGCAGTATCTGCTTGATAACGGCGTTGATATCGTGTTCGGCTACGAGTGCGATGACATCATTATGCAAAACGGCAAGTGCGCAGGAGTCCGTGTTTCAAAAGGCGGACGCAGCGAAGAGATATTCGCTCCGCACACCGTTATCGCCGCAGGCAGAAGAGGCGCGGACTGGCTTGAGGCAAAGTGTTCCGAGCACAGCATAGCCCATCAGCCCGGCACGGTTGACATAGGTGTTCGCGTTGAGGTGCGCAATGAGGTTATGGAAACGGTGAATGAGGTGCTCTATGAGTCAAAGCTCATCGGCTACCCGCTGCCATTCAAAAACAAGGTGCGCACATTCTGCCAGAATCCGGGCGGCTTTGTCAGCCAGGAAAACTATGATAACGAGCTCGCCGTTGTAAACGGCCACTCATACAAAGAGGTTAAGAGCGACAACACCAACGTTTCCATTCTGTGCTCTCACAACTTCAATCAGCCCTTCAATCAGCCTATCGCCTATGCGCAGAAGGTGGGCGAACTTACCAATATGCTCGGCGCGGGGCACATCCTTGTGCAGCGTTTCGGAGATATACTCGACGGCAAACGCACCTGGCCGAAGGAACTTTCACAGAGCAATGTCAGGCCCACTCTTACCGACGCCGTGGCGGGCGATATCACCGCCGCCATGCCTTACAGGGCAATGGTGAATATCATAAATTTCATCAAGGCGGTCGATAATGTTGTGCCCGGTTTCGCCTCAAGAGAGACACTGCTTTATTCCCCTGAGCTCAAGTTTTATTCAAACCGTGTCAAGATGGACGAAAATCTCGTGACAAACGTCGAGGGCCTCCATTGCCTTGGTGATTCCAGCGGATGGACGCGCGGGCTTATGATGGCGTCTGTAATGGGTGTGCTGATGGGGAGAATTCTTTCCGAATAAATAAACAAGCCGTATCGTTAAGCGTGACGATGCGGCTTTTGTTTTTTGAGAAAAAATCAAAATCACGATTGAATACCTCACAGCGATATGATATAATTTTTTCGAAAAAATAACAGGAGGTGGCGTCGTGAACAAAAAGAACGTGGCACTCGTATTTATAATTCTCGCCTGTGTGGGCGTGTTTATGCTCTTCACACAGAAAGATAAAGTGAAAAAAGCGGTTATGGATAAGGGCTCTGAAATAGTCTCAAACCTGATTATTGAAGACGGGACTACCGGCGCGGGGCAGCTCACTATTGACAGTGTTATGGGCGACCCGGTTCAGAAGCCCGCCAAGGGCGAGGTGAAGACGACTGCAGCCGGATATGACATAACCATTAATTATCTCGCTTCATATGATATCAAAGCCCTCGTGGTGCACACCAAGAATTATCCGGGCCTTGATTATGCATCTGTGCTTTCCCCCCGCGATTTTGCCCTTGCATGGGGCAATGTAGCAAAATACAACGATGAGGTGAACCTCAACTGGAGCCAGAGCGGCAGATGGTATTACTGGCGCTGCGACAGCGTAAGCGAAATTGAAATAATGGGCGGCACGGACGGCGTAAACAAACACTCGGCAAACTGCCACATAGTGCCTGCGACAGATGAAGTGAAAAAGGTTGTCAAGAGCGTAAAGGAAGGCGACATAATAGAGCTCAAGGGCTACCTTGTTGATATAGAAGGCACAAAGGACGGCGGTTCCGGAGTCAGTTGGGTATCCAGCACATCGCGTGATGACACCGGCGACGGCGCGTGCGAAGTGATTTACGTAACGGAGATTATCGTTAACTGACAGAAAACGTTTTTACCCCGAATGCAAAAAATCCTTGACAAAATGTGTCAAATGGGTTATAGTGTTCACAATTTGATACCGAAATGCAGTGATGATATTAAGCAATTCGGGCCTGCTTTACAGAGAGCCGCCGGTTGGTGCAAGGCGGTAAGAATCCCGTCTTGCTGTCTCGTATCGGAGCAGAATTCCTGAAATCATAGGGAGTTACGGGTGATCCCGTTACAGGTCGGGGGCTTGATTGAGCCCTGCAGAGAGGTCGCTTTTACAGCGGCAAAACGGGTGGTACCGTGGTTATTCAGTATAATCATCCCGCAGAGCAATGTGCTCTGCGGGTTATTTTTGTTCAGGAGGATGACTTATGAGAAAAATTTATGTTTCTGACTTCACTCTCAAAAAGCTTGCCGGAGAAAGAAAAAATCCCCTTTTATTCAGGGAAAAAACGGCTGTTGCCGCCTCGGTGGACGGCATGGGCGTTGACGCGGTGGAGCTTCCCGCGATTGTTAAAGAGAAAGAAGATACAATAGTATATAAGACCGTTGCGGCAAATGTGCAAAACGCCGCCCTCTGCGTGCCTGTGGGCGATGACGAAGCCGGCGTGCAGACAGCCTGGGAGGCAGTCAAAGGCGCGGTTAAGCCCTGCCTTCAGGTGGTGCTCCCCTTAAGCACAGTGCAGATGGAATACACATATCACCTCAAGTCAAACAAGATGCTTCCCAAGATTGAATCGCTCATCAAGGCGGCAAAAGCAGTATGCGAAAACGTGGAATTTATCGCGCTTGACGCTACAAGAGCCGAGGACGAATTCCTTGTGACCGCCCTCAGAGCGGCGCAGGATTGCGGCGCAACGGCAATCACCGTTTGTGATGACGCGGGCGTTTCACTGCCCGGTGAACTTGCCGATTTCATAAAGAAAATAAGGCCCGTGGTATCGGTGCCCCTCTATATCAAGGTAAACAACACCCTTCGTATGGCTACTGCCTGCGCTTTCGAAGCGGTCGCTGCCGGCGCAGACGGCGTAAAGACAGTGGTAACGGGCAGCAATGAGCTGAAGGTTGATGACTTCGCAACTGCTGTCAAGTCAAAAGGCGAGTCCGTGGGTATTTGCACCGATATCGATGTTACAAGGTCGCACTCCGAAGTGCGTTCAATGTCCAGAAAGATTGCAGAAACAGAGAGCGAAAGCTCTGCTGCCGCTCCCGAAAATGCGGTTGATATCTTCCTTGACGGCGAGAGCACCGCGGAGCAGATTGCCGAGGCATGCGCGGCGCTCGGCTACAACCTCACAAGCGAGGATCTCGGCAACGTTGAGAGAGGACTCAAGAGAGTTTGTGAAAACAAAGGATGCGTTGAGGCGAAAGAACTTGAGGCAGTTATCGCCTCCTATTCGATGAGAGCGCCCTCAACCTATCACCTTGAGAGCTTCACCACTTCGAGCAGCAACCTCACCCCCTCCATGGCACACGTTATTCTCACCAAGGAGGGCACGGAAATAAGCGGCTCCGGTGTCGGCGACGGTCCCGTTGACGCGGCGTTCAGCGCAATCGAGCAGGCAATAGGCTTCCACTATGAACTCGATGAATTCAGCATAAATACCGTTACACAGGGCAAAGAGTCGCTTGGCTCGGCCCTCATAAAACTCAGGAGCAACGGCAAGCTCTACTCGGGCAACGGCCTTTCAACCAACATCGTGGGCGCCTGCATAAGAGCTTATGTCAACGCGCTCAACAAAATTGTTTATGACGCCGACGAAGAAGAATAATGATTCGCTGAGGATAATAATATGAAGCTGACTTTTTCAACTCGAAACGTAAGCAGAAACTCGTTTCATGACCTTTGCAAATTTGCTTACGATTACGGCTATGCCGGCATTGAAATATATGACGCGAGAAGCGAAATGAAGAAGCACCCGGACAGCGTGCTCAGAGGCTCCGCGGACGCTAAAAGATGGCTCTATAACAGAGGTCTTTCCATTTCCGCGCTCACCTATCCGCATCCCGTTGATTCCCCCGAGGCAAAGCCCGAGGAAATCAGGCAGTATGTTGATTTTGCAGGTGATGCGGGTATAGAAAACGTTATAGTTTCTGTCGCGGGCGAGCCCGACTGCGCCGCGATTAAGGCGGTGCTTGCTCCCGCTCTCGAAAGAGCGGAGCGCACGGATGTGAGAATCCTGTTTGAAACAACGGGAGCACTCTCGGAAACCGAAAAACTGCTTACTCTGATAAATGAGACGGCATCTGTCGCAATAGGCGCTTCCTGGAGCATGAGGAGCACCCATTTTGACGCGGGCGAAAGCGCCGAAAAAACAATTGAAACGCTCGGCGCCTACATCTGCCACGTGAGAATGGGAGACAGAGACGGAGAAACAAATGTGCTTATCGGCGAGGGCAAACTGCCTGTCGTGAGCTTTCTCAACGCGCTCAAATCCCTTAATTACGAGGGTTTCATCTGCGTTGACTGGAATGACGAGATACAGGACCCGGATATTGTTCTCACGCATTTTACGGACTATATTTCGGGCGCGGAAGGCGGAACCAAATACAAAAACAGCGCCCTGCAGTTTAACCGCGCTCACACGGGCGTTTTTCCATGGAAAAAATACGAGATGCTCAACATGACCTTCTCGCAGGTGCTTGACACCATGGCGGAGACCTTCCCCGACCAGCTCGCATTCAAATACACAACCCTTGATTACACAAGGACTTACGCGCAGTTCCGCAGGGATGTTGACGACCTCGCGGCGGCGTTCATTTCGCTCGGCGTTAAGCCCGGATATCACGTCGCTATATGGGCTACCAATGTGCCTGCGTGGTTCCTCACATTCTGGGCCGCCACCAAAATCGGCGCGGTGCTTGTCACCGTGAACACGGCTTACAAAATCCACGAGGTTGAGTATCTGCTAAGGCAGAGCGACACTCACACCCTTGTTATGATCGAGGGCAGCAAAGACGCTAACTATAAAGAGATTATCAGCGAGCTCTGCCCTGAACTTGAAACGCTTACACCCGGCAAGCCGCTCTATTCATCAAACCTGCCTTTCCTGCGCAATGTTATCACCGTCGGCTTCAATATGAAGGGCGCCCTCACCTGGGAGGAAACCTTTGACAGAGCCGATCTCGTGCCGCAGGAAGAGGTAAAACGCAGAGCATCCGCCGTTAAACCCGATGATGTTTGCAATATGCAGTACACATCCGGCACAACGGGCTTCCCTAAAGGCGTTATGCTCACTCACAACAACATAGTTAACGACGGCAAGATAATCGGCGACAGAATGGATCTTTCCACCGCGGACAGAATGATGATTCAGGTGCCTATGTTCCACTGCTTCGGCATGGTGCTTTCAATGACATCAATGATGACTCACGGCGGCACTCTTTGCCCGATGCCCTATTATTCGCCCAAATCCTCGCTCGCATGCGTAAATGATGAAAAGATAACCTGCTTTAACGGCGTTCCCACCATGTTTATCGGCATGTTTAACCATGAGGATTTCGCGAAGACCGATTTTTCACATATGAGGACCGGTATCATGGCCGGCTCAAACTGCCCGCCCGACCTTATGCGCAAGGCGGCGAAAGAGATGAATATGCGCGAGATTATCTCCGTTTACGGCATGACGGAATCGGCTCCCGGCAGCACAATGGGCGAGGTCAACGAGGATGAGGACCACCGCGTTGAAACAGTCGGCTCCGCTTTCCCGGGTGTTGAGTGCAAGATAATCGACCCCGAGACAGGCGCGGACCTGCCCGACGGATGTGACGGCGAATTTGTCGCGCGCGGCTTCAACATAATGAAGGGCTATTACAAGATGCCCGAGGCGACCGCCAACACGATTGACGCGGACGGCTGGCTCCACAGCGGAGACATCTGTCAGCGCACGCCGGATGGTTACTACAAGGTGACCGGCCGTCTTAAGGATATGATAATCAGAGGCGGCGAAAACCTTTATCCGAGAGAGATTGAGGAATTTTACCTTTCGCACCCCAAGGTGCGCGATGTGAGCGTTGTAGGCGTGCCGGACGAAAGATACGGCGAGGAATGCTGCGCCTGGATAGTGCTCCATAACGGCGAGGAATCCGATGAAAACGAGATGCGTGAATTCGGCAATTCGCATATCGCCAGGCACAAGGTGCCCAGATACTTCCTCTTTGTCAAGGAGCTTCCGATGAACGCCGCGGGCAAGATTCTCAAATACAAAATGCGCGAGATGTCCGCCGAAATTCTCGGGCTGAAAAAATAACGCGATCAAAATGCCGGTTAACCCCGGCATTTTCGATATGGGGGAAACATGAAAATTATCGACTGCCACTGTCACGTTTATCCGGACGCGATTGCAAAAAAAGCGGTAAACGGAATAGCAGGGTTCTATGACTTTGAGGTCAGCGATGACCTTCTTGTGAGAGGAACGGTCTCCGATATGCTCTCACGCGAAAAGAAAGCGGGAATTTCACACGCGGTTATCTTTTCCGTTGCGACCACTCCGCACCAGGTGAGCTCAATCAACCGTTTTATAGCGGGCGAAGCCGTAAAATCCGGCGGCTCTCTCACGGGGCTCGGCACAATTCACCCGGACAGTGAAAATATGACCGCCGATCTCGATGAGATTGCGGCACTCGGCCTTAAGGGCGTTAAAATCCACCCTGATTTTCAGCGTACGGCGGCAGATGATGAAAGATATATGAGAGCTTATGAATACTGCGAGGGGAGGCTGCCGGTGCTGATTCACTGCGGTGACAGCCGCAAGGATTACTCAAACCCCAAGCGTATCGCGCGCATTGCGGAAAAATTTCCGCGGCTTACGATTATAGGCGCGCACCTCGGCGGCTGGAGCGTTTGGAATGAGGCAATTCAATTGCTCCCGGAGTATGATAATTTTTATGTTGACTGCTCCTCTTCATTCGCTTTTCTCGGCGCGGAAAAATTCACGGAAACCTTACGCGCATACGGCGCTCACAAAACCTTGTTCGGCACGGATTACCCGATGTGGAGCCCGGATGAGGAGGTCGAAAATCTGCTCTCGGCCGGTCTCTACCCGGACGAGCTCGAGTTTATAACCCACAAAAACGCCGAAGCTGTTTTCGGGATATAAACCGGATTATGAACTGTTTTTTTCGCAAAATGCTTGACAAACGGGAAAGTTGGTGATAGAATACCCGCAATTGAACAGATAAAAGCTATGACGAAGACGGAAAAGACAGGGTAGCTTTTCAGAGAGCCGGGGATGCTGTGATCCCGGCAGTGAATGTCTTATTCTTATCCCTTCCGAGCCGGAGATCCCAAAGCTAAAAGCAAGTAGATATCTCCCGAGTTTGCTGCGTTAGTGCATAGGGCTTGTCAGAGCCCGAAGAGAGGCGCTTTATTAAGGCGCAATTTGAGTGGTACCGCGGGTATCGGATTATAATTCCGGCTCGTCTCAAGGAAACTTGAGACGGGCTTTTTATTTTACTTCAAGGAGGCATACAAAGTGGACGGACAGAATTTAATGAACAGCCTTAAGGAGACTGCCGGCAGAATTAAGGAAATGCGCGAAATTCTCGGATTCTCCCCTGCCGAGATGGCCGAAAAAACAGAAGTATCCGTCGAGGAATACTGCGCTTATGAAAACGGTGAGGCGGATTTTCCCTTTACCTTTATTCACAAGTGCGCTCTTGCATTCGGCATTGATATTACCGCCATTATTGAGGGCCGCACCACTCACCTTGCTTCATACACCATGACAAGGAAGGGCCAGGGCCATGAGACCGCGAAAGAAAGCGGCATATCAATCAAAAACCTTGCCCCCAAATTCAAAAATAAGCTCGCCGAGCCCTACTGGGTAACTTATGAATATTCTGCGGAGCTTCAGAATAAGCCCATTCACACGACAAAGCACAACGGCCAGGAATTTGACCTCATCATTTCCGGCTCTCTGCTCGTGCAGGTGGGCAACAACAGAGAAGTGCTCCACGAGGGTGACAGCATATTCTATGACTCATCCACTCCTCACGGCATGATAGCTATCGACGGCAAAGACTGCACCTTCCTCGCTTTCGTCATCCCCGGCGAAAAGACGAAGGAGTCCGATATCAGCCGCAGCGTTGCTCTCGCCCGCCCCGCTACGGGCCTCATCGTTGACAAATACGCAAAGTGCGTAGAGGACGAAAACGGCGCGCTTCAAAGCATTCACTTTGAAAATATCGAAAAATACAATTTCGGCTATGACTGCGTGGACGCAATCGCGGATAAATTCCCCGATAAGCTCGCTATGATTCACCTTGATATAAACAAGACCGAAAGAAGATTCACATTCAAACAGATTAAGCAGGAGAGCGCGAGAGTTGCGAATTATCTCACCTCGCTCGGCATAAAGAAGGGCGACAGAGTTATGCTCGTGCTTCGCAGGCACTATCAGTTCTGGCTCACGATGATTGCCCTGCACAAGATGGGCGCTGTCGCTATTCCCGCAACCTATCAGCTCAAAGATCACGATTTTGAATACAGATACAACGCCGCCAAAGTGAAGGCCATCATCTGCACTTCGTTCGGCGACACGGCGGAGATAGCAGAGAGAGCGGCCGAAAAATGCCCGACAGTTGAAACAAAAATACTTGTCGGCGGCAAGAGAGACGGCTGGCATGATTTTGACAGCGAATATCCCATCTTCAGTTCACACTATTTCAGAACTGAGGATACCCCGGGCGGCGAGGACACGGCTCTCATCTTCTTCTCATCCGGCACAACGGGCAATCCCAAGATGGTTGAGCATAAGCACACTTACAGCCTCGGCCATTTTGTGACCGCTAAATACTGGCACTGCTGTGAAAAAGACGGCCTGCATTTCACCATCTCCGACACGGGCTGGGGCAAGGCTCTCTGGGGCAAGCTCTACGGCCAGTGGATGTGCGAGGGCGCGGTATTCGTGTATGACTTTGACCGCTTCCATTCAGCGGACATCCTGCCGCTTTTCAAGCAGTATCAGATAACCACATTCTGCGCGCCTCCCACGATGCTCAGAATGCTTATTAAAGAGGACATAACAAAATACGATTTCTCATCCGTAAAACACATGACAACTGCCGGCGAGGCGCTTAACCCCGAGGTAGCCATCCAGTTCAAAAAGGCGACGGGCCTTGAAATCATGGAGGGCTTCGGCCAGACGGAAACAACTCTTGTCGTGGGCAACCTCATAGGCACCGAGTCTCGTCTCGGCTCAATGGGCAAGGCGTCCCCGCAATATCACTGCGACCTTGTTGACCCCGACGGCAATTCCGTTGCCGTGGGCGAAACGGGCGAGCTTGTGGTGCGCCTTGACGAAGGCACTCCCGTAGGCCTTTTCAAGCAGTATATCGATGAAGACGAGAAAAACGCCGAATGCCGCAGAGGCAATATGTATCACACGGGCGACACCGCCTGGCGCGATGAGGACGGCTATTTCTGGTATGTAGGCAGAGTGGATGATGTTATCAAATCGAGCGGCTACCGCATAGGGCCCTTCGAGATAGAGAGCGTAATTATGGAGCTTCCTTATGTGCTCGAGTGCGGCGTTTCCGCCGCCCCGGACGAAGTGAGAGGTCAGATAGTCAAGGCCTCGATAGTGCTCACGAAGGGAACAGAGGGCACGGAAGAGCTCAAAAAAGAGATACAGAACTATGTCAAGGAGCACACAGCGCCTTACAAATATCCCCGTCTTGTGGTCTTCCGCGATGACCTGCCCAAGACAATAAGCGGCAAAATCCAGAGAAACAAACTTTGATTTTGCTCAAAAAACCGCTTTCCGCGGCGCTCCGTTTTGTATATAATTTAATATTGACAAAATAAAAAAGTTGATATATTATATAGTGCAATAAAGACTTTGACGAAGAGAGCTTGCCCATGCAGCCTTACAGAGAAGCGGTGGTCGGTGCAAACCGCAGGTGTGGCAGAGCAAAGCTGTAGCTTCCGAGTCGGGAGGAAGAAAGCTCCGGCAAGTAGAACCTCCCCGTGATTGCTGCGTGAATGCATACGGCTTGTCAGAGCCTGAGTGGCGCCCTGTGCGCAATTTGAGTGGTACCGCGGGTCAATGATAATCTAAGGCTCGTCTCAAAGTTACTATCAGCTTTGGGGCGGGTTTTTTAACGCCCCGCCGAAAAAGAGGTGTTTGCAAATGGAAATGTCAGGTCTTGATTTCAAAATCAAGGAAATGGCAGCGAGAATCAAAGAGCTCAGAGAAATTGAAAACATCCCCGTCGATGTAATGGCAGAAAAAACCGATGTGTCCGTTGAGGAATACGTTGAGTGCGAAAACGGCAACAGAGACCTTAACTTCGCCTTCCTCTACAGATGCGCCAACGCGCTCGGAGTGGATGTTACGAATCTTATCGAGGGCCGTTCCCCGAAACTGAACTCCTACTTCGTGACACGCAGGGGCTCCGCCCCCAGAATATCGGACGCTCACGGTATGACTTACTACAACATGGCCTACGGCTTCAGAAACAGGATTTCCGAGCCGCTTTATGTAGTGAGCAAATACAGCGATGAAGCGGTCAGCAAGCCCATGGAGCTCACAACCCACAAGGGCCAGGAGATTGACATTGTCATAGACGGTCAGCTTGAGGTGCAGGTCGGCTCGCACAGTGAAATACTCGGCCCCGGCGACAGCATCTATTTTGATTCCGACAAACCGCACGGCGAAAGAGCCGTGGGAGGAAAGGACGCCAGCTTCTACGCGATAGTCCTCAACCCTTCGGGCGAGCCCATCCCCGAAATGCAGGGTGCGAAAACGGTCGCAGGCCCGATGCCCGGCCATATGCGCGACACAAAGGACCGCATTTATAAAAGATATATTGATACCGTTGAGGACGAAAACAGGACTCCGGTTTCAATCACTTTCAAAAATACAGAACATTTCAACTATGCTTTCGACATAATCGACGAGATAGCCGCCAAGGACCCGGACAAGCTCGCGATGCTCTATGTTTCGCGCAACAAGGTGCCCACGAGATTCACCTGGAAGGAAATTAAGCAGCACACAAACCGCTGCGTTAACTACTTTCTCTCGCTCGGCATCAAAAAGGGCGACAGAGTTATGCTCGTGCTCAAGAGAAACTACCAGTTCTGGTTCGCGACTCTCGCGCTCGAAAAAATCGGCGCGGTTTCAATCCCCGCCACCTTCCAGCTTTTGCCGCACGATTATGAATACAGATTTAAGTTTGCCGAAGTTTCAACCATCATCTGCACGGCGGATGACCCCAACATTTGCAGAAGCGTTGAAGAGGCGGCTCAGAGCTACGACGGGCTTAAGAACAAGCTCATCGTTAACGGCACAAGAGAGGGCTGGAGAGATTTCAACGAGGAATATATGCGTTTCAGCACGCATTATCCGAGGCCCGCGGACGCGCCCGGCGGCAAGGACTACATGCTGATGTACTTCACCTCCGGCACATCGGGATTCCCGAAGCTCGCGGTGCATAACTACCTCTACCCCTTAGGTCAGTTCCACACGGCGAAATACTGGCACGATGTTGACCCGGACGGCATCCACCTGAGTTATTCCGACACGGGCTGGGCAAAGGCCGCGTGGGGCAAGCTTTACGGCCAGTGGATGTGCGAGACGGCGCTGTTTGTATATGATGAGGAACGTTTCCACGCAGAAGACCTTCTTCCGATGTTCAAGGAATACAATATCACCACATTCTGCGCGCCGCCCACAATCCTCAGGATGCTCGTAAGGCAGGATATAACAAAATACGACCTGTCATCCATACAGCATATGACCACGGCGGGCGAGGCGCTCAACCCCGAGGTTTACCGCCTGTTTGAGCAGGCAACCGGCCTGCAGATTCTTGAGGGCTTCGGTCAGACCGAAACCGCCCTTATAGTGGGCAACATGAGAGGCGCGGACCATAAAATCGGCTCAATGGGAAAACCCGCACCGATTTATGACGTACAGATACTGGACCCGGATGATAACCCCGTGCCCGTAGGCGAAACAGGCGAAATCTGCATCAACATCAAAAACGGCTCTCCCTACGGCATAGCGGTGTGCTACCTCAAAGATGAGGAAAAGACCGCCGAAACCTGGAGAAACGGCTGGTATCACACGGGCGACACGGCCTGGCGCGATGAGGACGGATTTTTCTGGTATGTCGGCAGAGTGGACGATGTTATCAAATCGAGCGGCTACCGCATAGGGCCCTTCGAGATAGAGAGCGTTATTATGGAGCTTCCCTATGTGCTCGAGTGCGGCGTTTCCGCCGCCCCGGACGAGGTGAGAGGGCAGATAGTCAAGGCCTCCATAGTGCTCACAAAGGGAACAGAAGGCACCGAAGAACTCAAAAAAGAAATCCAGAATTATGTAAAAGAGCATACCGCTCCTTACAAATATCCCCGTCTTGTGGTGTTCCGCGATGAGCTTCCCAAATCCATAAGCGGCAAAATTCAGAGAAACAAATTATAATGAAAGGATAGATGAACAATGGAAATCAAAATCACAAAAACAACTGCTCCGAAAGCAAAACCCGCAGATGAATCGGCACTCGGATTCGGCAAAATCTTCACAGACCATATGTTTATGATGGATTACTCTGCCGACAAGGGCTGGCACGACGCAAGGATTATCCCCTTCGGTCCCATCCCCATTCATCCCGCGTCAACCGTGCTTCACTACGGCACCGAGATTTTTGAAGGCCTCAAAGCTTACAGGACCGCAAACGATGAGATCCGTATGTTCAGACCCGAAGAAAACATCAAGAGACTCAACAACTCCGCAGAGAGGCTCTGCCTTCCTCAGCTTGATGAGAAGGACGCTCTCGAAATTCTCGACACGCTCGTGAAGCTTGAGAAGGACTGGATTCCTCACAGCGAAGGAACCTCTCTTTACATAAGACCGTTTATGTACGGCAATGACCCGCACCTCGGCGTGCACGCGGTCAAGAACGCGACCTACTGCGTTATCTGCTCCCCCGTTGGCGCGTACTACGCAGAGGGCATCAATCCCGTCAAAATCGCCATCGAGTCCGAAGACGTAAGAGCTGTCAAGGGCGGCACCGGCTACGCAAAGTGCGGCGGCAACTACGCAGCTTCTCTCAGAGCGGGCGAAAAGGCAGAGCAGAAGGGCTTCACTCAGGTTCTCTGGCTTGACGGCGTTCACAGAAAGTATATTGAAGAAGTCGGCTCAATGAACGTTATGTTCAAAATCAACGGCGAAATCGTTACCCCCGAGCTCACCGGCTCCGTGCTTCCCGGCATCACCAGGAAATCCTGCGTTGAGCTTCTCAAGGAGCAGGGCTACAAGGTAAGCGAGAGACTTATCTCCATTGATGAGCTTCACGAGGCGGCACAGAACGGCACCCTCGAAGAAGCGTGGGGCACCGGCACAGCGGCTGTTGTTTCCCCCATCGGCTGGCTCAGCTACAAGGGCGAGGAATTCACCGTCAACGGCGGCAAAATCGGCGAAGTTACCCAGAAGCTTTATGATGAACTCACCGGCATTCAGTGGGGCAGAATTGAAGACACCTACGGCTGGATTCACAAGGTATGCTGAAGTTTAAGCGCGTAACCCTTTTTTGCGGCCATTACGGCTCTGGCAAAACGAATATCGCCGTAAACTACGCCCTTTGGCTCAAAAGCGCGGGCCTTGAGGTGCGTGTTGCGGATATGGATATCGTAAACCCCTATTTCCGCACAAAAGACAGCGAGAAGGAACTCGGCGAAAAAGGCATTGAGCTCATCTCCCCGCAATACGCGAATTCCAATGTGGACCTGCCCGCCCTGCCGCAGGAGCTTTACGGCGTTTTCCAGGTTAAGGATAAATATGCCGTGCTCGACATAGGCGGCGATGACAGAGGCGCTTACGCCCTGGGAAGATTCGCTCCGCTCATTCTTGAAGAAAACAACTTTGACTGCTTCTTTGTCGCGAATTATTACAGACCACTTACGAGGACCCCGGAAGAAGCGCTCGAGGTTATGAGAGAGATTGAAAAAGCGGGCGGCGTGCCGTTTACGGGCATAATAAACAACTCCAATCTCGGAGATGAAACCACCGCCGGAGCTGTTGAAGCCACATTTGAAAGAGCGGCGAAGCTTGCGGAAATATCGGGCCTTCCGCTCGTTATGACCACCGTGAGAGAGGACATCGCGCCGGAAGTCAGCGGCGAAAACGTGATGCCGCTTACACTTCAGAAAAAATATTATTAGCAGAAAGGACATCAATATGCCTAAAGTGACATTTGATACCGACAGCTGTAAGGGCTGCGGGCTTTGCGTTGAGGCGTGCCCGAAGCACATACTTGCTATCGCAAAAGATAAGATAAACAAAAAGGGCCACTCCCCTGCCGAAATGACGGACCGGGAATCCTGCATCGGCTGCGCGTTCTGCGCTACAATGTGCCCCGATTGTGTTATAACCGTAGAAAAGTGAGGTGACAAGAGATGTCTGAAAAAGTTCTTATGAAAGGCAATGAAGCCATAGCGGAAGCCGCTATAAGAGCAGGCTGCCTCCATTACTTCGGTTACCCCATCACTCCTCAGACCGAGCTTGCCGCCTATATGGCAAAGAGGATGCCCAAAATCGAAGGCGGCGTCTTCCTGCAGGCAGAGAGTGAGATTGCCGCAATCAATATGGTTTACGGCGTTTCCGCAACAGGAAAAAGAGTTATGACCTCCTCGTCAAGCCCCGGAGTATCGCTTAAGCAGGAGGGTATATCCTACATAGCCGGCTCGGATCTCCCCGCCCTCATCGTAAACGTGCAGAGAGGCGGCCCCGGTCTCGGCGGCATTCAGCCCTCACAGTCCGATTACTTCCAGGCCACAAAGGGCGGCGGACACGGCGACTATCACCTCATCGTGCTCACCCCCGCCTCCGTGCAGGAGATGGCGGACCTCACGGGCCTCGCGTTTGAGCTTGCGGACAAATACCGTATGCCCGCTATGCTGCTCGCTGACGGCACAATGGGCCAGATGATGGAGCCCGTTGAGCTGCCCGAAACAAAGCCCGAGCTCATAGACAAGCCCTGGGCGCTGACAGGCACCGGCATGAAGAGAGAGCACAACATAGTAAACTCCCTCTACCTCGTGCCCGAACAGCTTGAAAAAACCAATCTCGAAAGATACGAGAGATATAAGCTCGTTGAAGAAAACGAAGTGCGTTATGAATCCTTTATGATGGATGACGCCGATGTCTGCGTTGTCGCTTTCGGTATCGCCGCGCGTGTTTCAAAGAACGCGGTGGTTGAAGCAAGAAAGCAGGGCATCAAGGCCGGCCTCATAAGACCCATCACCGTTTGGCCCTTCCCCAAAAAGGCGCTCGCGAAAGCTGCGGAAACCTGCAAGGCGTTTGTCAGCGTTGAGCTCTCAATGGGTCAGATGATAGAGGATATCAATCTCGCAATCAAGTGCTCAAAACCCGTTTCCCTGTGCAACAGAGTAGGCGGCATGATTCCCTCTCCCGAAGAGGTGCTTGAGAGCATTAAAAAAGCGGCAGGAGGTAATGAATAATGGTAGTATTTGAAAGACCCCACTCCCTCGCAAAAGTGCCTATGCACTATTGCCCCGGCTGCACTCACGGCATTATTCACCGCCTTGTCGCGCAGGCGATAGACGAACTCGGCATTGAAGGTAATGCTATAGGCGTGGCTCCCGTAGGATGCGCCGTTATGGCTTATAATTATTTCACCTGCGATATGATTGAGGCCGCTCACGGCAGAGCCCCCGCGGTTGCAACAGGTCTTAAAAGAGCGGACCCGAGCAAAATCATATTCACCTATCAGGGCGACGGCGACCTTGCCTCCATCGGTATGGCGGAAACCGTACACGCGGCAACAAGAAACGAAAACATAACCGTCATCTTCGTAAATAACGCTATTTACGGCATGACAGGCGGCCAGATGGCTCCCACCTCGCTGCCCGGCCAGGTCACACAGACCTCCCCCTACGGCAGAGATGTTTCAATGGCCGGTTATCCCATCAAGGTCAGCGAGATGCTCTCCGCCCTTGACGGCCCCGAATTCATCGCGAGAGTCGCGGTAAACAATGTTAAAAACGTCAAGAATGCCCAGAAGATTATCAAGAAGGCATTTGAAAACCAAGTAAACGGCAAGGGCTTCTCCCTTGTTGAGGTTGTTTCATCCTGCCCCACTAACTGGGGTAAAACTCCTTCGGACGCGCTCAAGTGGGTTGAGGAGGAAATGATTCCTTACTATCCCCTCGGCGTTTACAAGGACAAATCGGCCGAAAAGGAGGGCGAATAATATGACTACTCAGATTCTTATTGCGGGTTTCGGCGGTCAGGGCGTCCTCTTCGCGGGCAAATTTCTTGCCTACAAAGGCCTTCTGGAAGATAAACAGCTCTCCTGGCTCCCCTCATACGGCCCCGAGATGAGAGGCGGCACGGCAAACTGCAGCGTCATCATCAGCGATGAGCCTGTCGGTTCACCGATAGTGTCAAAGCCCGATGTGCTCGTTGTTATGAACCTGCCCTCGCTCGACAAGTATGAAAACGATGTTGTGCCCGGCGGCAAAATCTTTGTTGACTCCACCCTTATCGAGAGAAAGGTTGAGAGAACGGATGTTGATGTGTATTACATCCCCGCCACTCAGCTTGCCATCGACATCGGCGCCCCCACGCTTGCCAATATGATTATGACAGGCAAGGTCATAAAGGAAACAGGCGTTGTGTCCTATGACGGCATAGAGCAGACTCTCACAAAGATTATTTCCGCGAGAAAGGCGAATCTCAAGGACATAAACTTCAAAGCCCTTGAAACAGGTTATAACGCATAAACAGATATAATAAATTAATCCCGCCCGGGCTAAACCCGGGCGGGATTTTTATGCGTGATGCTGTTTATTATTCACCGGAAGCGTTTTCGGAAGCTTCCGCCGCCTCTGCAGGGGCTGCTGCCGCCGCGGGAGCTTCGGGGGATTTACCCGAAATTGCTCTGATAACGATAAGAGTGACAACCGTGATGACGGCGCCTGCGGGCAGGGCGATTATGCCGGCGCCCGAGGTCTGCGCGAGCACACCCGCTATGATGTAGGAAACGCAGGATGTGGCCGCTATGGTAAGAGCGTAGGGAAGCTGAGTTGAAACGTGATTTATGTGGTCGCACTGCGCACCTGCGGAGGACATAATCGTGGTATCCGAAATGGGTGAGCAGTGGTCGCCGCAAACAGCGCCCGCCATACAGGCCGAGATGGAGATGATGGCAAGAGGATTGCTTGCGTCAAATACCGAAAGAACGATGGGGATGAGAATGCCGAAAGTGCCCCATGATGTGCCGGTTGCAAATGAGAGGCCGACTGCGATGGCAAAGATGATTGCGGGCAGGAACATCTGGAAGCCGCCTGCGGAGCCCTCAACAAGCTGTGAGATGAATATCTTTGCACCGAGTGAATCGGTCATCGCCTTGAGCGACCATGCGCACACAAGGATAAGAATGGCGGGAACCATTGCCTTGAAGCCGTCGGGCAGGGATTCCATAATATCCCTGAATTTCATTGTTCTTCTGATTACGAAATAGATTACGCTGAAAACAAGTGCCGCGGCTCCGCCGAGAGCAAGACCCACAGACGCGTCGGAATCCGAAAAAGCGGTAATGAAATCGGTGCCGCCGAAGAATCCGCCGGTGTAAATCATACCGATAACGCAGGAGATGATGAGGAATATAACGGGAATAATCAGGTCGATAACCTTACCCTTCTCATTTACTTCCATCTCTTCAACCGCCTGCTTTGTGCGGGTTGTGAAAAGATCGCCTTTTTCGACTGCGTTTCTCTCGTGCAGCTTCATCGGGCCGTAATCAAACTTGCCGAAGGCGAGCACAAACATCATAAGGATGGTGAAAAGCGCATAGAAATTGTAGGGAATTGCCTTAAGGAAAAGGGCTATGCCGCTTTCCGCGCCGGCGCTGTTTGCAAAGCCGGCAACCGCCGCAGCCCAGGATGAAATGGGGGCAATTATGCACACGGGAGCAGCTGTCGCGTCAATGAGATAAGCGAGCTTTGCCCTTGAAACCTTGTGGCTGTCGGTAACGGGTCTCATAACCGAGCCGACGGTAAGGCAGTTGAAATAGTCGTCTATGAAAATAAGCACGCCGAGGCAGATTGTCGCAATCTGCGCGCCTACTCTTGATTTGATATGCTTTACAGCCCAGCGGCCGAATGCCGCAGAGCCGCCCGCCTTGTTCATAAGAGCGACGATTGTGCCGAGAATAACGAGGAAAATGAGTATGCCCACATTCCAGCCGTCCGCAACGGATGCGATAAAGCCGTCCTGCACAACGTGGTTTATGATTCCCTCAAAGTTGCCGCCGGCATATATGATGCCGCCTGCAATTATACCGATTATAAGCGATGAGTAAACCTCTTTGGTTATAAGAGCAAGTATAATGGCAATGATGGGGGGAAGCAGCGAGAGGATAGTGGCATAGCTGCGGATTGACTCGCGCACCTTGGCTATGGCGGTGTTTATATGGCTTTCAAAATCGGGGTCTGCAGAGAGATTGTCGGCATAGCTGTCAACATATGCGGCCGCAGATTCTCCGTCCGAGAGGTCATATTCGACAGCGTCTTCGTCAGCGCCTATTGTAAAGGTGTCGGACGGCACGTCGGCAGCCTCCTCGGCGGCAAGTATTTCCGCCTCTTTTTCTGCCCCGGGGTCTTCGGGAGCTTCCGCTATAAGGAGAGTGTCTTCGGGAGGTGTCGCGATGTCCTGCGCGCCTTCATCGGCTGCGGATGACTCAACCTCGATAACTTCTGTTTCAAGTGTGTTTGCCGCAGCCGTTTCGGACTCATCGGCAAAAGCGAATGTGGTGCACAGCGAGAATACGAGCATAAGAGCAAGCATTATCGTGAGCACAAGATTTCTTTTTTTCACAGTAATCCCTCCGTAAAAGGTTTAATGAGATTTTATTCCATAAAAGGAAATTATCACACTCGTGAGTAAAAGTCAATGTTTTCTTATTCAAAAAGGATATTCGTCAGCGCGGCAAAAGCTTCCATGCTCATTGTTTCCGCTCTCACGTTAAGGTCAAAGCCGCACTGAGTAAGGGCATCCGAAACCGCCGCCTTTGAAACGCCGAGACCGGAGCTCAGGGAATTGAGCGCCGTTTTACGCCGCTGACCGAATGCCGCTTTGATGAGAGCGAAAAACGCCTTTTCGTCATTCACATCAACGGGCGGCCTGTCTCTCATAGTCAGTTTTATAACGCTGCTGTCAACCTTAGGGGCGGGCATAAATGAATTTTTTGACACGTCAAAGAGCTTTTCGGGCACGGAATAATAATGCACCGCCGCCGTGATTGCACCGGCGTCCCGGGTTCCGACATCAGCGCAAAGGCGCTGTGCCGCCTCCTTCTGCACCATAACAGTCATAGAATCCAGCCCTTTGCCGTTTTCAAGCAGATACATAATAATCGGGGTTGTAATATAGTAAGGGAGATTGGCGCAAACACACACCTTCATGCCGCCGAATTCTTCGGCGATGAGTTTGCCGATATCGGTCTTCATGGCGTCCGCGTTAATCACCTTCACATTGTCATAATCCGCGAGGGTTTTTTCAAGCACGGGCAGAAGTTTCCTGTCAAGCTCGATACTCACAACCTTGCCTGCCGCCTTGCAGATTTCCGAAGTGAGCACGCCGATACCAGGGCCGATTTCAATCACACCGCAGTCACGGTCGATGCCGCTTTCCCACACAATGCGGGGACAGACCTCGGGGTCGGTTATGAAATTCTGGCCGAGACTTTTTGAAAAGTGAAAGCCCTGCTCCTTAAGCAGATATTCTATTGTGCCTGTGTCTGTCAGGTCATAGTACATAGCTTAATCACCATCGGTAAAAAAATAAAGGGCAATGGAGTAAAATATTGTGGAACTCTCCGTTGATTTTTTCATTCCTTTATAATATAATTGAAAACAATAAAAAAATCAAGGGGGATTATATATGTCCGTTCTCGTTACAGGCGGCGCCGGATTCATCGGCTCGCACACCTGCGTTGAGCTCCTTAATGCAGGCTATGACATAGTGGTTATCGACAACCTCTGCAACAGCAAACAGGAGAGCCTTAACAGGGTTGAAAAAATCACAGGCAAAAAACTGAAATTCATCGAATGCGATATCCGCGACAGGGCGGGTCTTGACAAAGTGTTCGCCGAAAACAATATTGACGCGGTTATACATTTCGCGGGTCTCAAGGCAGTCGGCGAAAGCTGTGTAAAGCCCCTTGAATATTATGAAAACAACATCGGCGGCACGGTCATCCTATGTGAGGCAATGAGAGACGCCGGCGTTAAAAAGATTGTTTTCTCATCGAGCGCCACCGTTTACGGTGAAAAAAATGTGTCCCCTCTCAGGGAGGATATGCCCGAGGGTCAGACAACAAACCCCTACGGCACCACAAAGCTGTACATTGAAAGAATACTCAAGGACACTTACGCCGCGGACAATGACTGGAGCGTTTGCCTGCTCAGATACTTTAACCCCATCGGCGCTCACAAGAGCGGCACAATCGGCGAAGATCCTAAGGGCATACCCAACAACCTTGCCCCCTATATCCTGCAGGTCGCTATCGGCAAGAGGGATCATCTCTCCGTTTTCGGCGACGATTACGACACACCCGACGGCACGGGCGTGAGAGACTACATCCACGTTGTGGACCTTGCTCTGGGCCACGTGTGCGCGGTTAAGAAAATACTCGGCGAAAAGGGCTGTTTCACTTACAATCTCGGCACGGGCATCGGCTACAGCGTGATGGATGTGCTTCACTCATTTGAAAAAGCGTGCGGCAAGCCCATTAAATATGAAATCGCGCCCCGCCGCCCCGGCGATATCGCCACCTGCTATTCCGACCCCTCAAAGGCGAAGGCTGAACTCGGCTGGGTTGCCGAAAGAGGCCTTGACGAGATGTGCGAGGACAGCTGGAGATGGCAGAGCATGAATCCCGACGGATACTGCTGAAATACAGACGGAGGAAAAACTTATGAGAGCTGTTATAACGGTTATAGGTAAAGATATGGTCGGCATCCTCGCGAAGGTTTCCTGCGAGTGCGCCGAGCACAACATAAACGTGCTTGAGGTTACTCAGAGCATACTTCAGGATATGTTTGCGATGATAATGATGGTTGATATTTCAAAATGCGATATCCCCTTTACCGAGTTTGCCGATAAAATAGGCAAAATCGGCGATGAAATGGGGCTCTCCATTCACGCGATGCACGAGGATATTTTCAACGCAATGCATACCATCTGACATAAAGAAAGGGCATCATTATGCTTAACGAAAGAGACATTCTTGAAACCATTACGATGATTCAGGATGAAAACCTTGACGTGCGCACGATTACCATGGGCATTTCACTGCTCGACTGCTGCCACAGCAATCTCAACATCATGTGCAGCAAGGTTTACGATAAAATTCACAGGTATGCGAAAGATCTCGTGAAAACAGGCGAGCAGATAGAAAAAGAATTCGGCATACCCATAATAAATAAGAGAATTTCCGTTACCCCCGCGGCAATGATACTTGCCTCCTGCGATGACAGAGACGCGGTAAAGCTTGCGAAAACGCTTGACATAGCCGCAAAAGAGTGCGGGGTTAACTTCCTCGGCGGCTTTTCCGCCCTTGTTCAGAAGGGCTTCGGCCCCGGCGACAGAGAGATAATCGACGCTATACCTCAGGCCCTTGCGGAAACGGAGAGGCTCTGCTCATCCGTCAATATCGGCTCCACAAAAACAGGCATAAATATGGACGCCGTTGCTCTTATGGGCAAGGCGGTCAAAAAATCCGCTGAGCTCACCGCGGACAGAGGGTGCATAGGCCCCGCGAAGCTTGTTGTATTCTGCAACGCTCCCGAGGACAATCCCTTTATGGCGGGCGCGTTTCACGGCGCGGGCGAACCCGACTGCGTTATCAACGTGGGCGTTTCGGGCCCCGGTGTTGTGAGGGCGGCTCTCGCGAAAGCGGGCGACGACATTGACCTTACAGCCGTTGCGGATTTAATAAAGAAAACAGCTTTCAAAATCACCCGTATGGGTCAGCTTGTTGCCACTCAGGCATCGGAGCGTCTGGGCGTTCCCTTCGGCATAGTTGACCTCTCTCTCGCTCCCACCCCCGCCGTAGGCGACAGTGTGGCGCACATACTTGAGGAAATGGGCCTTGAAATCTGCGGCTGCCACGGCACAACCGCCGCTCTCGCCCTGCTCAATGACGCCGTCAAAAAAGGCGGCGTGATGGCGTCCTCCCACGTGGGCGGACTCTCGGGCGCTTTCATCCCCGTTACGGAAGATGCGGGTATGATAGACGCGGCAAAATGCGGCGCTCTCTCAATCACAAAGCTTGAGGCTATGACGGCGGTCTGCTCGGTCGGCCTCGATATGATAAACATCCCCGGCGACACTCCCGCGGACGTTATCTCCGCAATCATAGCGGATGAGGCGGCAATCGGAATGGTCAACTCCAAGACCACAGCCGTGAGAGTTATACCGGCGATAGGCAAAAACGTGGGTGACGAGCTTGACTTCGGCGGTCTGCTCGGAGGCGGCCCCGTTATGCCCGTTTCAACCTATTCGCCTTCAAAATTCATCGCGAGAGGCGGCAGAATCCCCGCCCCGATGCAGTCACTCAAGAACTAATCGAAAGAGGGTCTGAAGATGCCCGCGAAAAAGCAAAAGGACACACAGGCAAAGATAGTCAAGGCCGCCTGGAAGCTCTTTTACACTCAGGGTTACGAAAACACCACAATTGAAGAAATCGTGGACGAATCGGGCACTTCGAGGGGCTCTTTTTACCACTATTTCAAGGGCAAGGATGAGCTTCTCAACACCCTTGCCGAACTCTTTGACAGCAAATACAGCGAGCTGAGCGAAATGCTTGACGACAAGGAAACCGCGTGTGAAAAGCTCCTTTTCTTAAACAGAGAGCTCTTCTTTATGACGGAAAATTCCGTGCCTATGGACCTTATCGCGAGGATGTATTCTTCACAGCTTACCTCGAGCTACGGCAGAAGTCTGCTCGACCATAACCGCATTTATTACAAGCTGTTAAGGCAGATTGTTGTTGAGGGCATGGACAGCGGTGAATTCGACCCGGCGCTTTCAGTTAATGAAATAGTCAAGGCATACGCCATGATGGAAAGAGCGATGATAAGCGACTGGTGCCTGTCAAACGGCGAATATTCGCTTGTGCGCGAGGGCGAAAACACCCTGCCCCGCCTGCTCAAGGGCTATCTTAAATAAAACCGGAGAAAAGAATATGCGCGCAATTATAATCGGCGGCGCGGATATAGGCGACTGTGACCGCGCAAAAAGTTTCATAACAGAAGACGATTTTGTCATATATTGCGACTGCGGCCTTCGTCACGAGGAAAAACTCGGCAGAAAACCCGACCTGATAATCGGAGATTTTGACTCTCACGAAAAGCCGCAGACGGACTGCGAAACAATCACCCTGCCTCATATGAAAGATGATACGGACACCGTGTACGCGGTAAAAGAGGTAATAAAAAGAGGTTTTGACTCCTGCCTTATGCTCGGGGTTACGGGCGGCAGGTTTGACCATACGGCAGGCAACATCTCGGCTCTCCTGATGCTCGAAAACGCGGGCGTAAACGCGGCAATAGCCGACGATTTTTCCGAGATGGAAGTACTCGGCGAAAATGAAAAAAGCATAAGCGACACTTACCCCTATTTTTCGCTTCTCACTGTTTTCGGAAAAGTGAGCGGCATAAACATAAAAGATGCCCTTTATCCGCTTGAAAACGCGTCTATGGAGCCCGATTATCAATACGGCATCAGCAATGAGCCGCTGCCCGGCAAAACGGCCCGTGTGAGCGTTTCTCAGGGCAGAATGCTGCTTGTAAAAGTTATAAAAGGATAAAATAAAAACCCTCTGCGGTGTTTATAAACATACCGCAGAGGGATTATTTATGCCCGCAGGAGAGCGGGGTTTATCTTTTTCTGTCACAGCCGGGGCAGTTTTCGCAGTCGCACTCGCAACTGCTTTTGCCCTTCTTCTTGTTTCTCACGATAAAAAAGATTGCGAGAGCTGCTGCCGCAACAATGACGGCGATTATTATTAAATCAACAGGTTTCATAATTTTATACCAAAGTCATAATCAGGTGAACTGCCGCGGCGCAAATCCACGCTATGATGCACTGCCACAGAATAACGGCGAGCGACCATCTTCTGCCGAGCTCGCGGCGGATGGACGTGATTGCCGCGACGCATGGCGTATAGAGAAGTGAAAACACAAGCAGGGACGCGGCGGACGCTGTTGTCATAACGGAGGCGACATTCTGCCCGAAGAGTATCTCAAGCGTTGACACAACGCTCTCCTTCGCCATAAATCCGCTGATGAGCGAGGTGCATATTCTCCAGTCGCCCAAACCGATGGGCTTAAACAGAGGCGTGAGCCAACCGGCTATCGCGGCAAGGATGCTGTCCTGCTGATCCTTGACAGGGATAAAGCGCAGGTTGAAGGTCTGAAGCAGCCATATAACAATTGTCGCGATAAGAATTACGGTGAACGCTCTCTGCAGAAAATCCTTTGCCTTTTCCCAGAGGAGCTGCGCCACATTTTTGACCGCGGGCAGGCGGTAATTCGGAAGCTCCATAACAAACGGTACAGGCTCACCTTTAAAAAGAAAAGCTTTATATAAAAAGGCAGAGAATATGCCCATAATTATACCCAACGAATACAAAGCCGTTATTATCAAAAAACCTTTGCCCGGAAAAAAAGCACTCACAAAAAAAGCATAAATAGGTAATTTAGCAGTACAGCTCATAAAAGGAGTAAGCAAAATAGTCATTTTTCTGTCACGTTCACTTGGCAGAGTACGAGTAGCCATGACAGCTGGTACAGAGCAGCCAAAACCTACGAGCATAGGAACAATGCTTCGTCCGGAAAGACCAATTTTTCTCAGCAGCTTATCCATAAAAAATGCGACTCTCGCAATGTATCCGCTGTCCTCGAGCAACGAGAGAAAGAAGAAAAGCGTAAGTATTATCGGCAGAAAGCTCAGTACACTGCCCACACCCTCAAATATACCTTCAATAATCAGACTGTGGATTACTTTGTTTACTCCGGCATCCGACAAAGTGCCGTCAACAAAACTTGTCAGCATACCAATGCCGTTTTCTATCAGTTTCTGAAAGAAAGCTCCGATAACGTTGAACGTAAGCCAGAACATCAACGCCATAATACCAACAAATAGAGGAATAGCCGTATATTTTCCCATAAGAATATTGTCTATATTTCTGCTGCGGTTAACCTCCTTGCTTTGAACAGGTTTAGTTACAGCTTTCGAACATAACCTTAATATAAACGAAAAACGCATTTCTGCAATTGCAGAGCTTCTGTCCAGATTTCGTTCCTTTTCCATTTGCACAATAATATGCTCTATAGTATCTTTCTCGTTTTGTTCAAGCATAAGCTGCGAAATAATAAGCTCATCGCCCTCAACAACTTTTGCTGCGCAAAATCGCACAGGTAAATCGGCTTTTTCCGCATGATCCTCGATAAGATGACAGATACTGTGTAAAGCACGATGAATAGCGCCTCCATGTTCGGTTTTTGAACAAAAATCCTGTTTTAAAGGTTTCTCCTGATACTTTGCGATATGTATAGCATGCTCCATAAGTTCGTCAATTCCAAAATTTTTTGCAGCAGATATAGGAACAACCGGAACACCGAGCAAATTTTCCATTTCGTTTACATCTATGCTTCCGCCATTTGAAAGCAGTTCGTCCATCATATTTAAGGCGACTACCATTGGAATATTCATCTCCAGCAGCTGCATTGTAAGATAAAGATTACGCTCAATGTTAGTTGCGTCAACAATATTAATAATAGCATGCGGCTTTTCGTTAAGAACAAAATTTCTCGAAACAATTTCCTCGCTGCTGTAAGGGGACATAGAATAAATACCGGGAAGATCTGTAATTTTTGTATTAGGGTATCCTTTAATTTCACCGTCTTTTCTGTCAACAGTAACCCCAGGAAAATTACCGACATGCTGTTTGGAACCCGTCAGACGGTTAAAAAGGGTAGTTTTACCGCAGTTCTGATTTCCCACAAGAGCAAAAGTAAGGGTTGTAGTATCAGGAAGTGGATTTCCGCTGCCTTTTGGATGAAAACGTCCGACTTCACCCAAACCGGGATGTTCACGCCGAGAGAATTCATCTTTTCTTTTGGCAGTATTATTTGTTTTTTCAATGGGACAGACTTCTATTTTTTTTGCGTCATCGAGCCTTAGCGTCAGAGCATAACCGTGTATAATAAGTTCAATCGGATCGCCCATGGGAGCGTACTTTACCACAGTAATTTCTGTTCCGGGAATGAGTCCCATATCAAGAAAATGTTGTTTAAGCGCACCGTTTCCTCCGACAGATGTAACTTTTGCTGTCTGACCGATTTTCATTTCGTTTAGTGTCATAACAATTGCTCCTTGGAATACCACTATTTAGGAACTGTGAAGAAATAAAT
>DBWO01000026.1:0-4448 GCA_002309055.1 Ruminococcaceae bacterium UBA1236 | reverse complement strand
GACAAGCAGAAATGAAAAGTTATTTATGAACAGTTCCTTAGGAAGATCAAAGATATTAAACAGTTCCTTATAATAGCTTATTATACCTTTCTTGTAAGTAAAAGTCAAGCGAATAAAAACAGCGTGTATGCGTCGGGCAAGAGAAGCTGTAAACAGAAACGAATGAAAAAGGGAACTTGAAGCATAAACTTCAAGTTCCCACGGGTTAAGAAATTATGAATAAATTACTTTTTAGCGCAATCATAAGTACCGTAATACTGATCATAGTCCTTATAATGATCCAGTTTAAACCAAGCGCCGTCATGGGCAAGAGCACCAACAGGATTTAAGATATCGTAATCGTTATTCATTACGTAAATCCAACCGTTGAAATTATCAGTAACAATAGTTTCATCGTAAGGACAATCTCCATGATATCCCTCGGTGTTAATATCATCAGTCTGCCATGCTTGATCATCAGCCCAACTGCGTTGGTAATAATTGTTAAAAATAACGTAAGTGGTTTCGGGAGGGAGATCTACTATCTTAAATACGTTCTCACCTATTTCAGGAGCAGGTTCTGCTTTGATTCCCGGCCAAGGCGCTACCTCTTCCGGTATCCACCAATATACACCTACGTCCTCACTTACTGCACCGGCTTCCGCTTTAAAGTAAGCGTCCGGAGCAAGGAAATAATAGGTATATTTTGTTATAATATCTTCTTGTTCGTTTACGGTAACGTGAAATGTTCTCTCGGCTGCCTGACCCTTTGCATCTGTTACAATAACCTTAACGTTATATGGAACAGCGGAGCCGGGTTTAACCGTTGTAGATGATACCGTATTGCCTACATTTTTCTTTATCCACTCGGATTGAGTTACTTGCTTGAAGTAGTACTCATATTTATATGGTAATGTACCGCCTGTAGCAGAAGCGGAGATATCAATATTTTCTCCAAGTGTGATAACACTTGAAACTGTCGCAGTATTTACAAGTGGTTCCGGCTTATCATTAACTGTAACATCGAATATCTTTTCAGCTGATTTGTTTGCAGCATCCGTAACAACTACCTTAATGTTATAAACAGTAGCTGTACCGGGTGTGACTGTTGCGGCGGTTTCGGTATTAGCGATGTCTTTCTTATTCCATTTAGATGCGCTTTTCTGCTTGAAATAGTACTCGTATGTGTACGGTAATGTGCCGCCCGAAGCTGATGCGGTAATGTTAATGCTTTCTCCGAGTTCTATCGAATCGGATACAGTGGAATTATTAACAAGCGGATCGGCTGCTTGTTCTACTGTAACGTCAAAAGTTTTTTCCGATGTTTTTCCGGCAGCATCCGTAACAACTACCTTAATATTATAAACAGTAACCGTACCCGGTTTAATTGTTGTAGAAGCAGTAGTCTTGTCCACGTCTTTCTTATTCCATTTAGAGGCATTTGCCTGCTTGAAATAGTACTCGTATGTGTACGGTGAAATACCGCCTGTTGCAGAACCATTAATCTCAATGCTCTCTCCAAGCTTAATTTTACTTGAAGCAGTTGACGTATTCACAAGAGGTTCGGGTTCAACATTTACAGTAAATACTTTCTCCGCAGTCTTACCGTCAGCATCTTTAATAACTACCTTGATGTTATACTCAGTTACTTTACCGGGCTTGACAGTTGTAGAAGTGACCGTGTTTTCAACGTTTTTCTTAGTCCATTTAGTTGAGCTTGCCTGCTTGAAATAGTATTCGTATGTGTACGGAGTTGTACCGCCTGTTGCGGAACCATTGATCTCAATATTATTTCCAATTACAACCTTGCTGCTTACAGTTGATGTATTAACAAGCGGCAAAGCGTCTACTGTTACATCAAATATTTTCTCTCCCGTTTTACCGTCAGCATCTTTTACAACTACTTTCACGTTATACAAAGTTGCTTTACCGGGCTTAATAGTTGTAGATGTAACTGTGTTGGCTACATCTTTCTTAAACCATTGAGATGCATTTGCCTGTTTGAAGAAATACTCGTAAGTGTACGGGGATGTACCGCCTGATGCCGAACCATTGATTTCAATGGTGTCACCGAGCGTAACCTTGCTTGTTACTGTTGATGAATTTACCAGTGGGGCAGGAACTACTTGTACATTAAATATTTTTTCAGCTGTTTTGCCATCGTCATCAGTTATCTTAACTTTGACATTATAAGCAGTGACGCTGCCCGGCTTAATAGTAGTCGATGGCAACGCAGTGTTTTCAAGTTTTGTATTCCAAGAACTTGCTGATGACTTTTTGAAGTAGTAACTATATGTATATGGTTCAGTACCGCCTGTTGCAGAAGCTGCGATATTGATAGTATCGCCCAATGCAATTTTTTCAGAAACAGTAGATGTGTTAACAATCGATTCAGGATTTACCAGCACATCGCTGTATGCTTCTGCAATATTTCCTTTTGAATCTTTAACAACAACTTTAATGTTGTATGTAGTTGCGGAACTTGGCTTAATAGTAGTGGAAACGACAGTATTTGCAACGTTTTTCTTACTCCATTGAGCAGCCGAAGCTTTTTTGAAGTAATATTCGAATTTATACGGCGCTTCGCCGCCGGTTGCGGAACCCTTAATGTTTATTGTTTCGCCAAAGTTAATAGATTTTGATATCGTAGATGTGTTCTTGAGCGCAGAAGTCATTACAATGACATTGCATGATGCGGAAAGATTATTTATTGTTTGTGCCGTGATAATTGCTGTGCCGGCTGAAACAGCAGTTACAAGACCATTTTCAGATATCTTTGCAACAGATGTATCCGACGATTTCCAATAAACAGTCTTATCCTCTGCCTCAGACGGGGTAACTGTTGCTGTAAGCGTTACAGTTTTGCCTTTTTTAATTTTAATGAGAGTGTTGTCAAGTGTTACAGCGTCAGCCTTAACAGTTTTCTTTTCCCAGACAGCATAAAGTACAGCGCTTGAATTATCCGAATAAATGCCTCCTGCCTGATACTCAGCATTTGCCGCATCCTTGTTTGTATTCCAGCCAAGGAAAGTGAAGCCTGTTTTTGTAGGTATCGTTTCAGAAAGCGTCAAATTCTGATTAATAGTTTTAAGCTGATCAGCAATTTCTCCGCTGCCGCCGTTCATATCATATTTAATAGTATAGGTCGATTGTCCGATAATCCAGCATTGATTATCGCTGCCGGAATACATATCAATAAAAATGTTTGAATTGTCAGCTTCAAGATAATAACCGGAAGCCTTATTGATTATGGAAAAAGTACCGTCAGAATTCTCTCTTATTTTCCAAAGCTGCTTTTTTCCCATTACTTGATCTTCTGTATTCTCCGCCAGCTTAACGATGTTAGGAGCATTCAGAAAATCCTCGGCAGGATCAGACAGTTCCAATACCATGCCGCTGTTTTTCTCAATGATTTTGTACCAGCCGTCTGTACTGTAAACAAAAGAAAACAGTGCGACTGAATCATCGTTTCCAAGCTGTACGTCATTTTGGCTGACAGTCAAAAAATTACTTTTGTCAGTCTTTGAAGATATAGTATAATCGCCCTCAGGAACGGGATACTCGTCGGGATCACGTGGAATAAAACTAAATTTTTGTGCATTAGAATAGTTACCTTCCCAGCATTGAGCGTCCGTAAAAGATTCATGAACTCCATTCTTGACATCAAGATAATATCCGCTGCATCTCGAACGCAGATTATATCCATTCGTTGTTTTTTCTATAGACCATTGCTGAGAAGTGCTTCCGTTATCTTCGATCAAATAAACAGAGTCACCCATTCTGGTGGAACCGTTATTGTAATCAAGACAAAATTTTGTACCCATCTGACTGAGTTTATAATAACCGTTGTTCAGATATTCGACATGGAAACAATCGTATCCTTCAATATAAGGCATTAAAGAATTATAATTCCATACCCAGAAACGAGCGTATGTACTATCGGATAAGAACTCATCGCCGGGAATATCCAAAAAATAGTCCTGATTTATTGCGTTTACAATATAGTAATCACCATCAGGAATCGTTTTTCCGGCTCCTTCGGCTTCAGTCGTGATTTCCTCCGATTCGGAATCGGCAAACGCCGAAAGAGCTGCTGAATTAGCAAATGTACTGATAAGAAAAGCGCTTAACAGAAACACAGCCAGCAGTCGTTTTGAATTAAACTTTACTCTTTCACTCATGTTGACATAAACCTCCTTAAAATTATTTTAAAAAATACGAACTAAAAAAATTTTTTCCGGCACCCCTCCGTTTTCAAAAAATAGTTGTTTGAATACTAAATCTGTCCCATGAAAAAGATATAAATTGTTGACAACTACTTATCATAATTTTAACATAATTTCACCAAATCGTCAATATCTTTTTAACTATAAATGATTAGTGTTCTGAACTGATCGTCATAATGCACTAAAATAAAAGATTAAGTTATGCGAAGTTCATCAAGAGCTTGCGGTTTCCAAAGGCAGCGC
>DBWO01000029.1:6747-7055 GCA_002309055.1 Ruminococcaceae bacterium UBA1236 | reverse complement strand
TACGGTTAATGCGCCTTCGGCACATCTTGCCTGTTTCCGCCCGCCCTTCGGCGGGTTTTATTTTTCCCGAAAAATCAACATATTGTGGTATAAGTTAAAAAAATACCTGATATTTTGTAAAAAACTATTTATTTTATTATGATATCGTGTTATAATATACCGACTATATAATCGGGGATTATGCAAAAAACGCATTATTCCGCGCACGGAGGACAAAAATGGAAAAATATCTCATTAACCCTAACGAGAAAAAATCAAAAATCTGCAAGGACATTTACGGCAATTTTTCCGAGCATCTGGGCAGATGC
>DBWO01000029.1:3357-6636 GCA_002309055.1 Ruminococcaceae bacterium UBA1236 | reverse complement strand
TGCTTTGCCGATGAATACCACTGGAAGGACGGCATCGGCCCCAAAGAAGGCAGAAAAAAGATGATTAACACCCACTGGGGCGGAGTGGTTGAGGACAATTCCTTCGGCACTCACGAATTCTTCGAGCTGTGCGACCAGCTCGGGTGCGATGTTTACATCACCGGCAATGTCGGCAGCGGCACCGTGCAGGAGATGAGCGAGTGGGTTGAGTATATGACCTTCGGCGGCGACAGCCCGATGAGCAATCTGCGCCGCAAAAACGGAAGGCAGGATCCCTGGAAAATCAAATATTTCGCCGTCGGCAACGAAAACTGGGGCTGCGGCGGCAACATGGACCCATATTACTATTCAAACACCTACAAGAGATATGCCACATACGTGCGCAATTATGACAATAAAAACCGCATCTACAAGGTTGCCTGCGGCCCGAACGCCGAGGATTATCACTGGACCGAGGAGCTGATGAAAAACGCCCTGTGGAATATGGACGGCCTCGCGCTTCACTATTACACGGTAACTCACGAGTGGAGCAGAAAGGGCTCCGCCACCGAGTTTGACGAGGGCGAGTATTACACCTGCCTTCGCAAGGCGTACAAGATTGACGAAATCATCCGCCGCCACCTTGAAATAATGAACAGATACGACCCCGCGAAGAGAGTTGACCTCATAGTTGACGAGTGGGGCACCTGGCACGATGTTGAGCCCGGCACAAACCCCGGCTTCCTCTATCAGCAGAATACGATGAGAGACGCGATTGTGGCCGCGCTCACGCTCAATATATTCAATAAGCACAGCGACAGAATAAAGATGTGCAACATCGCGCAGACAATCAATGTGCTTCAGGCCGTCGCCTTCACGGACGGCGCGGATATGGTGCTCACCCCCACATTCTATGTGTTCAAAATGTTTAAGGACCATCAGGAAAACACCCTGCTCGGCTCTTACATCACGAGCGGCGAATCCGGCACGGATAAGGACAGACTCCCCACCCTCATCGAGAGCGCGTCAATCGACGAAAACGGAGTTATATATTCAACCGTTGCCAATACGAGCGCGACAGAGACGCAGGAAATCAGGTGCCAGGTGGCGGACAGCGCCGTGAAATGCGTAAAAGCGGAAATTCTCACAAACGCCATTGACGCTTACAACGCCTTTGACGATAAGGACAAGGTTAAAACAGAGGAGTTCACTTCGTTTGAACTCACTGCGGACGGCTTCACCGCCGTTCTTCCGCCCTGCAGCGTTGTGAAATTCATCATCGAAAAATGAACGAAAACATAAGGCCGTGCAGATGCCTGCTTATGGAAACGGGCAGGCAGGATATCGCGGCGGACATAAAAGCGAGGATAGAAAAGCTTTCCGAAAGCGAAAAGGCCGGCAGCGCCGAATACGCCGCGCGCCTTGAAACGTGCAGAGCGTGTGAGCACCTTTCGGACGGCACCTGCCTCAAATGCGGCTGTTACCCCGAGTTCAGGGCGGCATTCGCAAAAAACAGATGTCCCCTGAAAAAGTGGTAAAGCGAGGTACCGTGTAATGAAAATACGAATCATCTTAATTTCTTTGATAATCGCGCTTGTGCTCGCCTTCGCGGCGTGCTCATTCGGCTCAGAAAAAGAAACCGGCGACACTCAGGCCGGGGAGACATCAGGCGAGGAAATAACGGAAGACGAAACCGGCGAAGCGCAGACGTGGTGGCAAACCACGGCGAACTATTCGATAAATGTTGACGGCTTCACCACAACCGCGCCCGCTGTGAGCGAAACATCCGGCGAAGCTGCAACCATACCCTCCACAACAAAACCTGCAACAACAAAGCCGGCAACGACAAAGCCGGTAACGACATGGTCTTCAACCACCCGGGCGCCCGCAACATGGTCAACCACAACCACAACAAGGCCCACCACGCGCGTTAACTACGAGGGCCAGACCAGGGTGCAGAGCGAAACCGAAACGGTGCAGCTCAAATACGGCGTTTCGCGCACGGTGACAAAGGACGTTATCTACGCCGTCAACGCGGACGGCAGCGTTACTGCAATCGGCTCGCAGAACGAGGAAACCACATATAACCGCCTCAACTATTCCGCCGGCTACAGCGACCTTCTGCCCGCGGCAAAGGAGCATATGCAGACTTACAAGGCGTTTATAAACGAGGTGCTCAGCCGCACAAACAGGATGAGAGCGGAAAAAGGACTGTCCGCCTTAAAGCTCACCGACAAGCTCACGGAGCAGGCGAATGTGCGCGCAGAGGAAATTGCGTGGAGCGGCAAGCACAGCCACGCAAGGCCGAGCTCTCTCATTGACATCAAGTATTTCAGCAGCATATTCAAGGAGAACGGTCTCACAAGCGGCACGGCAGGCGAAAACATCGGATGGGGTTACAACACCCCCGCGGACGTATGCACCGCCTGGAGAAATTCCGAGACCCACTATGAAAATATAATCAGTTCCGATTACAAGAGCATAGGCATAGGCGTTGCCCCCGACTGCGACCCCGCCAAAGGGCTTTGCTGGGTGCAGCATTTCTACAGCGAGTGAGGAAAGAGAATGGATATTCGCATCGGCGATGAGCTTCAGATGAAAAAGAATCACCCCTGCGGCTGCAACCGTTTCACCGTGCTGCGTATCGGCGCGGACATCCGTGTGAGATGCCTCGGGTGCGGCAGGGAGATAATGCAGGAAAGAATCAAAATCGAGAAGAACATAAAGAAAGTTTTGCGTGAGGAAAATGCTGAACAAACTTAAAGAGGTGGAGGAGAGATTTGAAAATCTCAACAGCCGCCTTTGCGAAAGCGACGTTTCGTCCGACATAGAGGAATACAAAAACATAATGAAAGAGCTCAAGGCCCTCACGCCCGTTGTTGAAAAGTACAGGGAGTATAAGAAGATTGACGGATCCCTGACCGAGGCAAAGGACCTGCTTGAGGCCGGCGGGCTTGACCCCGACTTCAAGGAGATGGTGCAGGAGGAGCTTAAAGAGAGCTCTTCCGCGCGCGAAGCCTGCCTCGAGGAGCTTAAAGTGCTGCTCCTGCCAAAAGACGAGAATGACGACAGAAACATTATCGTTGAGATAAGAGGCGGCGCGGGAGGCGAGGAGGCATCCCTCTTCGCGGGCGTGCTTTACAGGATGTACAGCATGTACGCCGAATCCAAGGGGTGGAAGACCGAGGTCATATCCTCAAACCCCACCGAGCTCGGCGGCTTCAAGGAAATCAGCTTTATGATTGAGGGCGAGGGCGCCTATTCGCGCCTTAAATTTGAGAGCGGCGTGCACCGCGTGCA
>DBWO01000029.1:0-3245 GCA_002309055.1 Ruminococcaceae bacterium UBA1236 | reverse complement strand
GGCGCGGGCGGGCAGCATATCAACAAAACCGAAAGCGCCATAAGAATCACCCACCTTACCACGGGCACGGTTGTTGAGTGCCAGGACGAAAGAAGCCAGTATAAAAACAAGGATAAAGCGATGAAGGTGCTGCGCTCCAAAATTCTTGAAATGGAGAGGGAAAAGCAGCAGAGCGCCATTGCCGGCGAGAGGAAAGCCCAGGTCGGCACGGGCGACAGAAGCGAGAGAATACGCACATATAACTTCCCTCAGGGGCGTGTGAGCGACCATCGCATAAACCTTACGCTCTATAAAATCGACCAGATAGTAAACGGCGACCTTGATGAAGTGATTGACGCCCTCATCACCGCCGATACGGCAGAGAAACTTAAGGCATCGGAGCAATAATATGAACACACTCCATCTTAAAGCAGAGGAGCCGGGTGCCGCGGGCACAGCCGCGAAACTGCTGCGCGAAGGCAGGGTTGTGGCAATCCCCACGGAAACGGTTTACGGCCTTGCCGCAAACGCGCTTGACCCCGAAGCTGTAAAGAGAATATTTGAGGCAAAGGGCAGGCCGCAGGACAATCCCCTGATTGTGCACGTGGCGTCCCTTGAAGAGATAGAGCCGCTTGTGAGCGAAATACCCGAAGCGCTCTGCCGCCTTGCGGAAAAATTCTGGCCCGGCCCCTTGACCGTGATTATGAAAAAATCCGCTTTGGTGCCGGACGTTGTGACGGCGGGGCTTGACACGGTGGCAATCCGTATGCCCTCCCATCCCGTCGCGAGGCAGATAATAAAGGAGAGCGCTCTGCCTCTCGCGGCGCCGAGCGCGAATGCCTCCGGCATGCCGAGCCCGACAAGCGCCCTTCACGTGATAAACGACCTTGACGGCAGGATAGACGCGGTTATTGACGGCGGCGAATGCGAGGTAGGCGTTGAGTCAACGGTCATTTCGCTTGTTAAAAATCCGCCGGTGCTTTTAAGACCCGGAGGAATATCGCCGGAGCAGCTTGAAGAGGTGCTCGGCAAAATCGAAATCTCACACGCCGTTTTCGAAAAGCTCGACGCGGGCGAAAAGCCGCTTTCGCCGGGCATGAAATACAAGCACTATTCCCCGAAGGCGAAAGTTACTCTCATAAAGGGTGAGTTTGAAAAATTCAAAGCTTTCCTCGAGGCGCAGAAATACGAAACCTGCGCCGTATGCTTTGAAGGCGAGGGCAAATATTTCGGAACGGCCGTTGAATACGGCAGGCAGGGCGACTGCGCCGACCAGGCGGAGCACATATTCGCCGCCCTTCGCAAGGTTGACGAAACGGGGTGCGAATACGCCTTCGTGCGTTTTCCGGACACGGAAGGGGTCGGCCTCGCGGTATATAACCGCCTGCTCCGCTCAGCGGCATTCAGGGTGATTGACCTTGATTTCACCATCCCCGTTTACGGTCTCACGGGCCAGACGGGCGCGGGCAAGAGCACGGTAGCCAAAGCGTTTGCCGAAAACGGCTTTTATATAGCGGACACCGACATTCTCGCGAGAGAGGCGGTAAAGAATCCCGGTGTCATAGCCGAGCTTTGCGGATATTTCGGCGCGGATATATACGAAGGCGGTGAGCTTAACCGCAGAGAGCTTGCGAAAAGAGCGTTTGCCTCTCCCGAAAAGACGGCGCTTCTCAACAAGGCCACTCACCCCGAAATCACACGCCTCACTTTTGAGGCGATTCACGAGGGTGAAAAGGCGGGAGCGAAGGCTGCTCTCATAGACGCGCCCGTGATATTTGAAAGCGCGCTCACCTGCGTTTGCAAAAAGATTGTGTGTGTTACGGCGCCTATTGAAGAAAGAATAAAAAGAATCGCTCTTCGCGACGGCATCACCCCGGAGGAAACAAAGGCGAGGATGAGCGCGCAGAAGGACGAGGAATACTACGTGAGCCATTCGGATGTAATAATTGAAAATACCGATATAGAAGCCGCGCGTGAGGCGGTAATAAAATTTGTTAAGGAGGAAATCCAATGAGCAAGAAGACAGAGGCGGAAGCGCTCAAAGAAAAGCTCTTTTATGAGCCGAAGCACGCTTCCTACATTTACGACGACAAGGAAATCGCGAAAGCGGACAAATTCTGCGCCGATTACATGAAATTTCTCAATGAGGGCCGCACCGAGAGAGAGGCGGCGGCATACACCGTTGCCCTTGCGGAAAAGCAGGGTTACAGGCCCTTTGACACCGGGGCGAAGTACAAAGCGGGCGACAAGGTTTATTCGCTCATTCACGGAAAGGCGGTCATCCTCTGCACAATCGGTAAAAAGAGCGCGAAAGAGGGCGTGCGCATCGTTGCCGCTCATATTGACAGCCCCCGCCTTGACTTAAAGCCCAATCCGCTTTATGAGGAAGACGAGCTTGCTCTTTTCAAAACCCACTACTACGGCGGCATCAAAAAGTATCAGTGGCCCACCGTGCCCCTCGCGCTTCACGGCGTTGTGATGAAGAAAAACGGCGAAAAAGTGACCGTGCGCATCGGCGACGAGGCGGGCGACCCGCTGTTTGTCGTTACCGACCTTCTTCCCCACCTTGACAAGCAGCAGGCGGACAGACCCATGACCAAGGTAATAAAGGGCGAGGAGCTTAACATCCTTGTCGGCTCAAGACCCTTCGGCAAAGAGAAGAGCGACAAAGCCGTAAAGCTCAACATCCTTAAAATACTCAATGACAAATACGGCATAATCGAAGAGGATTTCCTCTCCGCAGAGCTTGAGGCCGTTCCGGCTTATGACGCGCGCGACATAGGCATCGACAGAAGCCTCGTCGGCGGTTACGGGCATGACGACCGCGTTTGCGCCTACGCTGAGCTCAGAGCCATCCTTGACGCTAAAAAGCCCGAAAAGACCGCCGTGTGCCTCCTTGTCGACAAGGAAGAAATCGGTTCCGAGGGCGTAACGGGTATGCTTTCCGGCAGCTTTGACCGCTTCGTGGCCGAGCTTTGCAAGACTGACGGCTGCTCGGTTTACGACTGCTTTGCAAATTCCTTCTGCCTTTCGGCGGACGTTTGCAACGCCTTCGATCCGAATTTTGCCGATGTTTCCGACAAAATGAACAACGCTAAACTCAATTACGGTCTCGGAATACTCAAGTACACGGGTTCTCGCGGCAAGTCCGGCTCCAACGACGCTTCGGCGGAGGTCGTCGGCCGAGTGAGAAAGCTTTTTGCCGACGCGGATGTCGTCTGGCAGATGGGCGAGCTCGGCAAGGTAGACCAGGGCGGCGGCGGAAC
>DBWO01000011.1:4062-5835 GCA_002309055.1 Ruminococcaceae bacterium UBA1236 | reverse complement strand
ACAGCGGGGAAGAAGTTCTTGGGAACGGAGCCGCCGACAACTTCCTCTGCGAACTCGAAGTCTTCGCCGTCGAGCTTCTCAAATCTGATCCATACGTCACCGAACTGGCCGCTGCCGCCGGACTGCTTCTTGTGCCTGCCCTGTACGGACGCGGTCTTGCTGATGGTTTCTCTGTAAGCCACTTTGGGCACGGAGAGATCAACTTCAACGTTGAATTTATTCTTGAGCTTGGTAACAACGGAGTCAATATGCTGCTCGCCGATACCGGAGAGAATCTGCTCGTGAGTTTCGATGTTGCTCTCGAAGGAGATTGTGGGATCTTCCTCTGCAATCTTGTTGAGGCCTGCGGCAACCTTATCTTCCTCACCCTTCTTGCGGGCTCTTATAGCCATTGAAAGGCAGGGCTTGGGATAGTTTACGCCTGCAAGTTCAAGGTCGCTCTTGGGCGGGCAGAGAGTGTCGCCCGTCTTGAAGCCGCCGAGCTTGGTGACAACGCCGATATCGCCTGCGGGGATAACGGAGGTATCTTCCTGCTTCTGGCCCTTGAGGATGAGCATCTTGCCCATCTTCTCCTGCTCGCCTGTGCGGCTGTTATAAGCGGGGATATCCGCGGAAAGCTTGCCGGAGATAACCTTGAAGAAGGACATCTTGCCTACGAACGGGTCGGCAATTGTTTTGAAGCAGATTGCCGCCACGGGAGCGTTTTCGTCAACCTTGCAGTCGCCTTCTGCGGCGGCTGTTGCATCGGGAGCGGAGGAAACGATGGTGTTGAGGATGAGCTCAACAGCGTCGGTATTGTAACCTGAGCAAGCGAAAACGGGGCAGATGTCGCCGCTTGCGATGCCGGCCTTGAGGCCCTTGGCTATATCATCGGCTGAAAGGGGCTCTTCCATGAAGAATTTCTCCATGAGCTCCTCATCCGCGGAAGCGACTGCCTCTGTGAATTCCGCCTTCATCTCTTCGATGGCGGGATCGTCGGGAATTGCGATTTCGGTTGCTTTGCCGCCGGCGTATGAATAGGCCTTGCCGGATGAGAAGTCAACATATGATGTGACCTTGTCGCCCTGGGTAAGGGGAACAACAACGGGGCAGATGGCTGAGCCGTACTCGGCCTTAAGAGAATCGAGAGTGGTCTGGAAATTGGTGTTTTCCGCGTCGCAGCGGGTAACGGCAAACATCTTGGCGATGCCCCTGTCGGAAGCGGCTTTGAAGGCCTTTTCTGCGCCGACGTCAACGCCTGAGCCGGAGCCGAGAACGATGAGAACGCTCTCTGCCGCGCGGATACCTTCGCTCATACCGCCCGCAAAGTCGAAAAGACCCGGGGTGTCAAGAAGGTTGATTTTTGTGTTGTTCCACTCAAACGCCGCCATAGCGGTGGCGATAGTGGCCTTGCGCCTTTTTTCTTCGGGGTCGAAGTCAAGCACGGTGTTGCCGTCGGCAACTCTGCCGAGCCTGTCGGTCGCCTTTGCAAGGTAGAGCATAGCTTCCGCAAGAGTGGTCTTGCCTCTGCCGCTGTGGCCCGCGATGGCAACGTTTCTGATGTCTTTAGCGTTATAAGCTTTCAAAGAACTTCCTCCTTAGATTTACCTCGCATAAATCGAGAATTAATCACAATAGTAAGAAAACTATAACACAAATAATAAAGCATTTCAACGATTTTTTTACAGACTACAGAAAAAATAATGCCCTCGCCTTTCGGCTTGGGCATTGTGCATAATATAAACGCTTTGCGCTTGTGAATGTTGACGGCGTTATTTCTCCGCCTGAACGGGA
>DBWO01000011.1:2557-4031 GCA_002309055.1 Ruminococcaceae bacterium UBA1236 | reverse complement strand
CCGGGCGCGTTTTCTTCACCCGCTTCGCTTTCCGTTTCCTGCGCGGCGGCGGCAAGCTCCGCCTCCTTCTGCTTGTTGCGCCAGATGTGAACCACGCCCTCGTCGTTGAGGGTTTTGAGAATAACCATTGTAATGGGCAGTATGAAGATGCCGAGCACGCCGAAAGCCTGCACGCCCACAAACATGCACATAAGGGTGATAACCGGGTGCATATCAACGTTTGAGGACACGATTTTGGGTTCGATAATCTGCCTTATGACGGTGATGACTATATAAATCGCGATAAGGCCTATTCCGAGCCCGACCTTGTGGGTGAAAATGCAGATAAGAGCCCAGGGAATCATAACCGTGCCGGTGCCGAAAACGGGCAGGATGTCAAGCAGCGCGGTACATATTGCGATAACGATGATGTAGCCGCCTTTGTACAGCCCGAAAAGCTTGAGAAGGCCCAGACCTACCGACACCTCGCAGAAGGTGATGAAAAGCAGTGTGGCATAGGATTTGCACCACTTGCCGAGCACATCCGTGATGATATGCTTTGCCCTTACGAGTGAGGCCTCGTGCTCATCGGAAATACTGTTTTTGATAAGGCCCGTAAACGCCTTGTAATCGGATGTCATAAACACGCAGGCGACAATGCCCACAAGGAAAGCGGCAAAGAAAACGGGTATCTGCTTCGCCGTTGTGAGAAGCCCCGCGAGAGGGGTTTTCAGTATTGAGAGACTCAGGCCGCCCGAGCGCGCCGCGGTTGAGGCAACTTCGGACTCCTCGGAGAGCTTGAGGATGCTCGCGGTCATACCGTCGATGCTGTTTCTGAGGTAGTCGCTCACGGATTTAGGCAGGTGAATAAGCACGCCGTCGATGCTGTTTCTCACATTTTCCAGCACGGCGGTGCCGTTTGAGAGCTTTGCTTTAAGGAAATTGAAAAAGTCAATAAATTCGCTCACGAGCGCATATCCCACAAGCACGGCTATCGCGGCAAGAACAATAATCATCAGCAGCACAAGCATCACCGATACAAACTTGCTGCCAAGCGGCGTTTTGCGCGAAATATACCTTATGGGACGCTGCAGAATTATGGCGATGAGAAACGCGAATATGAAGGGGCTCACCATCCAGAAAGCGAATTTCACAAACAGATAGTAAAGCACCGTAAACACGGCGAAATACGTGATATTGATTAATGTTTTGCGCCTTTTTGCGGTAATGTCCAAATCTATCATCCTCTTAAAACAAAATGAACGCTGTATATGTAAAACCGTTGTTCTTCCGTATATGAAAAGAATACACCCTCGCGCCCGATTTAGCAATAAGAGATATCAAAATTTCAAAAAATTTAATAAATAATAAAAAAAATCTTTATTTAATCGGAATTTTGTGTTAGAATACATTCTGTCTATTTATATTTACCCGTGAAAGGAGATGTCGGAATGTTTGTTGCCATCATGGGTTACGGTACCGTCGGCTCGGGCGG
>DBWO01000011.1:368-2533 GCA_002309055.1 Ruminococcaceae bacterium UBA1236 | reverse complement strand
TATTAAAGCAGAACGGCGCCGCAATCAGCAAAAAATGCGGATGCGACAGCATTGAAGTCAAAAAAATCCTGGATATAAGAAAGTTTCCGGACGATCCGTTTGAGGATAAGATAACCGCAGATTTTCAGGAGATACTCACGGACCCCGAAATCAAAATAGTGGCCGAAACCATGGGCGGCCTTCACCCCGCTTATGATTTTGTGAGCGCCCTGCTTGAGGCGGGCAAGAGCGTTGTGACCTCANNTGAGATCCGCGTTGTGGTAGAGGTCATGGGCGGACTTAACCCCGCATATGATTTTGTTAAGCGCTGCCTTAAGGCGGGCAAGAGCGTTGTGACCTCAAACAAGGAGCTTGTTGCCGTAAAGGGCAAGGAGCTGCTTGACACCGCCGCAAAAAACGGCGTTAACTTCCTGTTTGAGGCGAGCACGGGCGGCGGAATCCCCGTTTTGCGCCCCATCACACAGTGCCTTGTGGCAAACGAGATAACCGAGGTTGCCGGCATACTTAACGGCACCACAAACTACATTCTCACAAAGATGATAACCGAAGGCGCCTCTTTTGAAGCGGCGCTCGCGGACGCGCAGGATCTGGGCTACGCGGAAAAGGACCCCTCCGCGGATGTTGACGGCATTGACGCCCTCAGAAAAATCTGCATCCTCGCGGACCTCTGCTTCGGCAAAAACGTTGACCCGTCGGCAGTTACCGCAATCGGCATAAGAGGCGTTACCCTCGCGGATGTTGAGGCGGCAAAGGCGCTCGGCGGAGTTATAAAGCTCATCGCTTCCGCCAAAAAGACGGCGGGCGGCAAAATTGCCGTCACCGTGAGCCCCGCGTTCATAAAGAACGGCTCGCAGACCGCCGCGTGCGACGATGTGTTCAACTGCATTCTCGTCAGAGGCGACGCTGTAGGCGAAGTGTGCTTCTACGGCCCCGGCGCGGGCAAACTGCCCACAGCGAGCGCGGTAGTTGCCGATATAGCGGATTGCGCGAAGCATGCCGGCGTTGACAGAAGCCCCGCCTGGGAAGAGGGCGAAGACGGCTTTGTTGTGTCGGGCGATGATTTCACCGCCTCCTGGCTCGTGAGAGCGACCGGCGACAAGGAGAAAATCAGAGAGCAGTTCCCCGGCACCGGATTTCTCAACACCGTTAACAGCGGCGAAAACGACCTGCTCTTTATGACAGAAGAAATTCCTTACGGCAAAGTGATTGACGCGCTTAATAAAGCGGGCGCGCAGGCATGTTCCGTAATCAGAATAACAGATTATTAATTCACGGAGGTTTATATGGCACTTATTGTCCAGAAATTCGGCGGCTCCTCCGTTGCCAACGCCGAAAGAGTTATGAATGTGGCCCGCATAGTAACGGGCACATACGCAAAAGGCAACGACGTGGTCGTGGTTGTTTCCGCACAGGGCGACACAACCGATGACCTTATCGATAAAGCGGCTGAGATAAGCGCGAAGCCCTCAAAAAGAGAGATGGACCAGCTCCTCTCCGCCGGCGAGCAGATTTCAATAGCCCTGCTCGCTATCGCCATCGAAAAGCTCGGCTTCCCCGTATGTTCGCTTCTCGGCTGGCAGGCGGGTTTCTCCACAAATTCCGTTTACGGCGCCGCCCGCATAAAGAAAGTGAACACAGAGCGCATCAAGATGGAGATTTCGCGCAAAAACATCGTTGTTGTGGCAGGCTTCCAGGGCCTTAACAAATATGACGATATCACCACCCTCGGCAGAGGCGGCTCGGACACGAGCGCCGTTGCGATTGCCGCGGCTATGCACGCGGACCGCTGCCAGATATTCACCGATGTTGAGGGCGTTTACACCGCCGACCCGCGCAAAATCAAAAACGCGGTCAAACTCAGTGAAATCACTTATGACGAAATGCTTGAACTCGCCACCCTCGGCGCGCAGGTGCTTAACAACCGCAGTGTTGAGATGGCAAAGAAATACAACGTGATAGTCGAGGTGCTGTCAAGCCTGACAAACGCACCGGGCACATTAGTTAAGGAGAGTGTTAAAATGGAAAAAATGCTTGTCAGAGGCGTCACCAAGGACGTAAATGTTGCAAGAATATCAATTATCGGCGTGCCCAACGTGCCCGGTATTGCATATAAGATTTTCGGCAAACTCGCAGCGGAGCACATCAACGTTGACATCATCCTCCAG
>DBWO01000011.1:0-355 GCA_002309055.1 Ruminococcaceae bacterium UBA1236 | reverse complement strand
ACAAAGGATATCACCTTCACCGTTTCGGGCGACAACTGCGAAAAGGCCCTTGAGGTGCTCAATTCCCTTGAGCTGACCTCCGGCCTCAAGATTGAGTACGACAATGAAAACGTGGCCAAGGTTTCCGCCGTAGGCGCGGGCATGGAAACTCACCCCGGCGTTGCGGCAACGATGTTCAAGGCGCTGTTTGAGGCGGATATAAACATCCAGATGATTTCAACAAGCGAAATCAAGATTTCCGTGCTTATAGACAAAAAGGACGCGGACGCCGCCGTTGCGGCAATCCACGACGCTTTCATCCCCGAAAACTGATTGCTTGATCTGATTCCCCTTATATATCATTAAAACATCATAT
>DBWO01000010.1:224-15359 GCA_002309055.1 Ruminococcaceae bacterium UBA1236 | reverse complement strand
CTCGATATCCTTCGCGAGTCAGACGCGATTTTCAGAGAGGAAATTGACAAAGCCGGTCTCAATAAAGAAATCAATCAGTATTTCACTGTGCTCACCGACAGCCGCACCGTCGGCGTTATGGGTGACGCGGGCACTTACGGCTACACCGTCGCGCTCAGAGCCGTCTCAACCGACGACTTTATGACTGCCGACTGGTCGAGAATTCCTTTTGATGTGCTCGCAAAAGCGTCAAACAGGATAACAAATGAAGTCCGCTCCATCGGCAGGGTGGTCTATGATATCACTGCCAAACCCCCCGCCACAGTTGAGTGGGAATAAGTAATCAACCTAACATTTTACACAAATAGTGTTTAAAACCCGTGACAATCCGTCACGGGTTTTACTGTATTCTATAATAATCTTAAGCCCTGCTTTCTTTAATATCAGTGCGCAGAATAAACAATTATTTTGTCATTCTCTGATAAACGCACTTCAGTTTTCTCCTGATCATCCTCAAATAAAACTGCATTTCTTTCGTCGGATATATAGCCTAAAACCAAGGTCGGATTGGAAATATCTTTTGACAAAGAAGCCTCATAAACCATCCTGATTAAATCGGAAGCAGTCATCGTTTCAGGATAATCAGTTAAATACTCCGACACTTTTTTGGCATATATTTCTTTGCTTTTATAGTCTTTGGATTCTTCATCACAATCCTCATCAAACGAAAGAATATCCTGATAAAAATCAAACAAAGATTCTTTTTCACCTATCTGAGTTATCATCTTGCTTATGTATCTGTTGCTTATAACCACATTATATCCACTATAATTATTAACAATATCGTGATGCTTCGGGTCAACAAGTTCAACTATTACATCAATGCTGTCTTCTTTGAAATTAACGTCTTCGGCTTTCTTTCTGTTTATTATATCCTGAACATAAATTAGATTGGCTAGCGCGTTGGCATCAATATCCTCGGCAACTGCCTTGTCATCTGAAAGAATAAGAATGCTGGTGTCCTCGACATGTTCTGTGACAAATCTGTTAATTGCCTCAACAACTGTTTTCCTGTCATAAACATCCGATTCCACAACTCTTGTTACAAATGGTTTATACTCCTCATATCTGTTCATTTTTTCTATATTTGCTTTATCATCAACAATAACTATATCAAGTATCGGTTCGTTCTCCCGATTCCATTCTTTACAGAAGGACTGAAATCCTTTCATAATGTATTTTATGTTACTGTTGTGCCCCAGAATGATAACATGCCGTTTTTTTAACCAATAATCTTTGTTGATGGATATCTTGCATTGAGAGGGCCTGACATTTTCATGAACACCTATATAATTCGAAGAATTTGAAGCGTAATATTCATATGTTTTACCGCTGCTTTCTCCAACGGCCAGCGGAATTAAATGCTTATTTGTTTTCAGACAATTCTCAATAAATTCTTTTTCGTTGGTTTCGGTTGTTTCCCGGCTGTAAAATGTTGCTCCCTGATTGGAAAACAGTTCACTGTAAATAGTGTTTAATTCAGGTGTTATTGAAAACTGTGACATAAGCTGACCGAGCACCTGATTAACACGAACAGGCAGTATATTGCATTTTCCCTTAACAGTTTTCGAACTGATTATCTCATTTACGAGCTGATCGGTCCAATCATCGGTGATTTCAACTACGATTCTTTGCTCGTCAGCGGAATAATCTGCCCCTGTAATATCCGCAACCTGCATAAGGGCTTTTACGGTCAGGGTGTTACCGTTTTCGGATTGGTCTGCATCGCTGTATTGTTCATACTTACATTCTTTATCGTTGCGGTCATCTCCGAGGATGATAATCATTTTTGCATACTCAAGCGAAACATCTCTGAGCTGTTTGAACGAGAAAATATCTCCTTCTCTTACAACAAATGTCACCTTGCAAAGCTTTTGTATTGATTTATCGTTTTTTCTTTTTGCTTTGTATTCCGCTATTGTTTCCGAAAGCCTCTCATTCAATTCTTTTTCTATGCGTTCTTTGCCGCTTTTTACCAGAATAAGCACTATCTGATCTTCTCTGCAAAAAAGAAGATCATTAACTATTTCAGATGCTCTTGAGTTCCAGTTCAAAATAACCGTGTGGTTTGATACCCTGAGTTTTTTGTAACCTGAATTAGCTCTTTCAATAAACGAAGATATATAATTGGTTATATAACCTATTACGGCACCTGTGAAAGTTATCATACCAATAAAAATAATCAGCAGGCAAACAATAGCGGTTGCAACTCCCGCTCTTCCTATATCATCAATGACATAGGAAATACATCCCGCATCAAAGATCATTGTAATTGTAAGATAAACAGCTTGGAAAAGACCATAGTTCTCAGTACCCTTCAAATTAAAATTCTTCAGAATAAATACAGAAATTGCAAAGAATATCGCATTGAAAACGAGTATTGAACCTAAAACCACAGCCGCAGGACGTTTTGCAACATTAATACTTAACCATTGCATTATTCTCCTCATTTTTTACCCCTCCGATAAAACAATAATAACTATATATAAACCGGCTTTATTGTCATAAGCCGCACATTAATGCCTTATTTTATCGCAATCATTCATCAGCGGTTTGCCGGCCGTTACGGAGTTCTTTACCCTTCTCGCAAAGGATGCAGGCGATAAGGCCGGCGGCACAGCCGAGGGCGATGTTAGTGAGAAGCGAAACCGTTATTATCGCGAGGAAAATGACAGCATATGGGACTGACGAAAATGCGCCTTTAAGCTTTCCCCATTCAACCTGCTGCCACGCGCCGACTATGAGCACAACCGCGCACGAGGCCAGAGGCTGACCTGCGATGATGACGGTGGGCAGGATGATTGCGGCGGTGAGAAACGCCGAGAGGAGGCCGGATATCATTTCCCCGCCCGTTTTTGCGACCTTGCCGGGCAGGGTGAATCCGAAAAGTGCGGGCATAATGAGCCCGCCCGCGCCGCAGTAACGGGTGGTTTTCCTGTCGTACTCCTCGTCCGGGATTGACATAATGAATGTAACCGCTTCTCCGAAAGCGAAAAGGAGAATATAAAGAAATGCTTTTATACTGTTATTCTCAAGAGCCGGGATATTATTTATTGAGCTGATTGCAAATTCAGGCCTTTCAACAAGAGCGAATGTGAGCACCGCTCCTTTGGGGACGAGCAGAAGATTTAAGAGATAAGTAAAAACAAGAGCGATAAAAAGAGGGCTCACAACCTTCGCGCCCTTTTTGAATTTACGCGGGAAGGTTATCATAACAACCATCACTATCGTGCCGTAAAGAATACCGCGCCAGTTGGGGTGGAAACCGAGCGAGCGGTAATGCTTAAGCATATCCACAACATCCCTGCCGGTTGCTCCGATTCCGAAATAATCGGTGGTGATAAGCACCGTTATTGTAAGCGCGCAGGCAATCATGACAGCCGGCAGAAAAGCGGGACTGTTTATACCTTTTCTTATTGATTTGAAATTGCCCGAAACAAAGACGAACGCACCGGCGAGCAGCATTGAAATAACCGCACCGCCCATACCGAGATAGTTCAGAGCCTCGAGTGTAACCGCAAAGCTCAAAAGCATCGGCAGAAGAGATGTGCCGGGCTTTATGATGTAAACCGCGGCGGCAATAATTGCGACAACCGCGCAGGAAAAAAGGCCGTAACCCGAGCACGCCCCCATACTGTAAACAAGGGAGGAAAGAAGCGTGGCCTTATATATAGAGTTTTTAAAAACTTCGGATGAGTTGATTTTATTCAAAATGATTGCTCCTTAACTTGAGTCTAAGCTATTTTACCTTAAAAATGATTTATTCACAAGTTATTTTTCCAAAACTGTGGCAAAAATTGTTTTTTTGTGATAGAATGGTCGGGTAATTCTCAAAAGCCGGAGACAATATGGATAAGAAAAACAAAGCAAAAAAAATAGCAACCTGGATTATCGTACCGCTTATGGTATCAATTTTTCTGCTTGATATCGCAACGGTCATAATCGGCAACAGGCTCGCAAAAAGATATGATATTAAAGAGGAAACATTTACCCTTGAAAACGGAGACGACAGAATTCATTTCCTGAACACGGCAAATTCGGACTGCATTCTGCTCGAAAGCAACGGAATGTTTGCTCTGATTGACTCGGGCGAGGGCGATCACAATCCCCGCAGAAAGACGGAATACACCGGCTACACGCAGAGAGTGCTCACCTACCTCAAGACCGTAGCCGCTGACGAAAGCGGGCAGGTCAATCTTGAATTCGTTCTCGGCACACACTACCACTACGACCATGTGGGGTCATTTGAAAATATCATTAAGGACAGCAAAATCAATATCGGCACGGCGTATTTCAAGGAATATGACCCTGAAATGGACAAAGAAATGGAAGTGTATGACTGGGGTCTGCTTGACTGCTATAACAGGATAATCGAATGCGTCAGGGAGAGAAGTATCAATCTCGTGCAGAACATCCCCGAAAACATCACATTCGGAGACTTTGAAATTGAGTTTTTCAACACGGTAAACTATGAGGATCTCAAGGGCAGAGGCGACAATTCGGAAAGCATAGGAACAAAGGTCACAAAAGGCGGAAAATCCGCGTTTCTCGCCGCGGACATTACCGGCCCGTCCGGGCTTGAAGACAAACTCGGTGACAAGATAGGTCACATTGATTTGCTTAAAGCCGGCCATCACGGCTACTACGGCTCATCGTCAATGAGTTTCCTCGATAAGCTTACGCCCGAACTCGCGATTATACCTAATATGCAGGGTAAGGTTTACCCCAATGTCAAATGGAATTTCACGATGCACGCCGGCATACCTTTTTACGGCACATACGACTATAACGGGATTATAGCCACATTCACGGACAGCGGCGAAATAATCCTGACGGACAATATACACAGAGAAGGAGAAACACAATGAGCATTCAGACAAGGAAACCCGCCGCAGGCGATACGGTTGCGGAAATCAAAACAAACATGGGCAGCATCAAGGTGCTGCTTTTCCCCGATGCCGCGCCGAAAACCGTTGAGAATTTCACGGGCCTCGCGAACAAGGGATATTATGACGGCGTTATCTTTCACAGGGTTATACCCGATTTTATGATTCAGGGCGGCGACCCCACCGGCACCGGTATGGGCGGCGAAAGTTTATGGGGTGACCCGTTCAAGGATGAGTTCAGCCGCGATTATCACAACATTTACGGCGCTCTCTCAATGGCAAACGCGGGCCCCGGCACAAACGGCAGCCAGTTTTTCATTGTGCAGCTCGGCGAAGTTGATGAAGGACTTCTGGAGCAGATGAAAATGCTGCCCGACGCCTTCCCCGCGGACTGCGTTGAGGATTATGAAAAACTCGGCGGCACTCCCTGGCTTGACTACAAGCACACCGTTTTCGGCCAGGTTTATGAAGGTATGGACGTTGTCAACAGCATCGCGGGCGTAAAAAGAAACGCCGCCGATAAACCTCTCGACGACGTTGTGATTGAAACAGTTGTTATTTCCGAAATATAATCAGGCGTAGGTTACATCCGCGGCCGAGACGGGAGCGTCACCCTCGTGAGCCGCTCTCGCGTCAAACTTTACAAGGGCCAGGCGGTCAACGTGCTCAGCGTCCGCCGCAAAGCTGTAATCATCGCAGACATTCTGCCAATTGACACAGGTTTTTTCTATGGTCACGCCGTCGGCGTACCTTATGAAGAAACCTGCGTTTTTGTTTTGCTCAACCTCTCTGCCGAGTCCGGGACGAAGGTCATAAAGACCGCAGGGCCATTTTGAGGCCTTAGAGAGAGTTATTGAGCAGTTTTCAAAGCGCACATTTTCAATCCTGTTTTCCTCTGTGCCGTGAATAAGCACGCCGTTTTCGCCCTTTGCGGTGATATTGAAAAACCTAATATTTTTTATCTTTCCGCTCTTTGTGTTTTCATCCCTGTTGAATGTGGTGATAACTATTGGCTCTGCGGTGCCCCACCAGTCGGGGCAGAAGCGCCTTGTTTCGATAATAATATCTGAATAACTGACGTTTTCAACATTGCCGCCGTCTCTTATCTGGATTGAGAGCCCTCTGTTTGAGCGGCTTATGACACAGTTGCTTACTATAATGTTTCTGAAGTCCCCTACCCCTTCGGTGCCTATTTTGACAGCGGCGGAGGTGGAAATAAGGGTACAGCCGCTTATGATTATATTTTCGCAGGGGCCGTATTCGGCGTTACCCTTTGAGGTCTTGAGGCATATGCAGTCATCCGCGCACTCAATGTGGCAGTTTGTTATGCGCACATTGGAGCAGTGATCGGGGTCTATTCCGTCGGAATTCGCTACATCGAGATCGTTCAGAATGCGCAAAGAATCTATCCTCACATCATCGCACCCTGCGGGATGAAGAGTCCAGAAAGGAGCATCTTTGACAGTAAAATCACGAAGGGTTATGTGGTTGCTCTTTTCAATATAGATAACTGTGGGGCGCGGATAGAAATCACCCGTCACATAATATTTGTCTTTCCTTTTCACAAATGAGTGACCGTTTGCGTCAATAAGGCCCTCGCCGCTTATCGAGCAGCCGTCCGCCTCAAAAGCGTAAATGAAAACGAAGCTGGGTTTTCCGGTCACGGGGTTGCCTATAAGAGCGGTTTTAGGGTCGTTTATCTGAAGATTTGGGCGGTAATAGCCCTCAATATCCGAAGTGGCTTTAAGCACCGCTCCCTTGCATATATGAAGGTCAACAAAAGGCTTCAGATGTATTGAATCGCAGTAAAAAACGCATCCGCTTTCGAGCACGACTCTGCCGCCTGCGTTTGAGGCGCATTCGTCAACCGCTTTCTGCACAGCCGCTGTGTCGTTTGCCTTGCCGTCGCCCTTTGCGCCGTAAGAAAGAGGATTGTATTCTTTCATATCATTCCCTCAATATCCGTTAATTTCTTTGCGCTGCATAGCGCCGAGTATCTTGCCCCTGACATTGCCGTATTTCTTTTCGAGTGAGGAGAGAAACTGTTTCACTTCCTCGCGCTCGGTGTTTCCGTCCGCGGGGCACAGGCTTTTTCTGACCGGCAGATTTTCTTTGCGGGCAACTCTGGCGCAGTCGCTCTCTCTGGCGAAAATCATAGGTCTTATTACGGTGATGTCCTGCCTGTCGAGGTATGTCACGGGCTGAAAGCAGTCAAGCGTGCCGCCGTTAAAGAGATTCATTATAAAAGTTTCGGCAACATCGTCAAGGTGATGCCCGAGAGCAACCTTGTTGCACCCCACCTCTTTAGCCGTGAGGTTGAGCGCGCCTCTGCGCATCTTGGAGCACAGGGAACACGGATTGCTTTCATTTCTTGCCTCAAAAATGAGTTTATAAAGGTTGGTGCTTTTTACATAGTATTCAACGCCGATTTCTTCGCAGAGACGTCTGATTTCCGAAAAATCGCCGTCTCTGTCCTCAAATCTCATATCCACGGTAATCGCCGCGACCTCAAATTTTGCCGGATAAAACTCTCTGAGCTTTGCCATTGCGGCAAGCAGAGCGAGCGAGTCCTTGCCGGCGCTCACACCGACGGCAATCCTGTCGCCGTCCGATATCATATTATATTGCTGACAGGCGGAGCGCATATATCCGAGAAGTTTCTGCACTTAAATCACCTACTCGATTATAACGGACTCCGCGCCGAGGCATCTGCCCGTTTTCTCATCAATTTCAAATATACAGCCGTTAAGCATACAGGCGCCGTCTGCCGCGTCGAAACGCACGGGCATACCTGTGCGGATATGTTTTATTGAAAGCTCCGGCGCGACACCGATAACGGATTCTTTAACACCGGTCATACCGAGGTCCGTTATGAAACCCGTGCCGCCGGGCAGGACTTTCGCGTCCGAGGTCTGCACATGGGTGTGGGTGCCGAAAACCGCGCTGACCCTGCCGTCGAGATAATAAGCGAGCGCCGCTTTTTCGGCAGTTGCCTCGGCGTGAAAATCAACGAGTACTGTTTTGCAGTCAATCTCCGCGAGTATTCTGTCCGCGGTGTCAAAGGGATTGTCCGCCTCGCTCATATAAACTCTGCCCGCGAGGTTTATGACAGCGACCTGAGTAAAGCCGAGGTCAACCTTTGCCCATCCCCTGCCGGGGTTTTCGGAGTGATAGTTTGCCGGCCTGATTATGTCCGCCCTCTCGTCAAGGAATTCATAGACCTCCTTGCGGCGGAAAACGTGGTTGCCGGTTGTTATGAAATCGACCCCGCTGTCAAAAAGAAATTTTGCGCTCACGGGATTAATGCCGTTGCCTACGGCGGAGTTTTCGCCGTTTGCTATCGTGAAATCAATGCCCTTCACTTTTTTGAATCCGGGAAGGGTTTGCCTTAAAAACTCACAGCCCTTATCGGAGACAACATCGCCTATTGCAAGTATGTTCATCTTTTTCACCTATGTAACAGGGCGGAAGCCGCTCGGCCTCCGCCCGAAATAAACATTTTTATTTCGCCACGCCCTGCGCTCTGGTTTCTCTGATGAGATTTACCTTGATTTCGCCGGGGTAATCCATAGTGGTTTCAATCTTTTCAGCTATCTCTTTGGCGAGGATAACCATTCTGTCATCGCTTATCTTTTCGGGATTCACGATAATTCTGACCTCACGGCCCGCCTGGATGGCATATGCCTTGTCAACGCCTTCAAAACCGGTTGTAACCTCTTCAAGAGCCTGCAGACGCTTGATGTAATTCTGAAGGTCCTCACGCCTTGCGCCCGGCCTTGCTGCCGAAATAGCGTCCGCCGCCTGAACAAGAATGGCGGTAATGCTCTTGGGCTCGACTGTGCCGTGGTGCGCCTCAATGGCGTTGAGAATAATATCGTTTTCTTTGTATCTTCTGGCAAATTCAACGCCGAGAGCGATGTGGGTGCCTTCCATTTCGTGGTCAAGAGCCTTGCCTATATCATGGAGAAGACCCGCTCTCTTGGCGCTCTTAACATCCGTGCCGAGCTCGGTTGCCATAAGGCCAGCTATGTAGGAAACCTCAAGGGAGTGATTGAGCACATTCTGGCCGTAGCTGGTGCGGTATTTGAGCTTGCCGAGAAGCTTGACGATTTCGTGATTGACGTTGTTGACACCCGCTTTGATGACCGCTTTTTCACCGGTCTGCTTGATGGTCTGCTCAACCTCGCGCTTTGATTTTTCGTAAAGCTCTTCGATTCTCGCGGGGTGAATTCTGCCATCCTGGATGAGTTTCTCGAGAGTGAGTCTCGCGACTTCTCTGCGAACGGGATCAAATGATGAAACGGTGATTGCCTCGGGTGTGTCGTCGATGATGAGGTTAACGCCCGTTATCATTTCGAAGGTGCGGACATTTCTGCCCTCTCTGCCTATGATTCTGCCCTTCATATCATCATTGGGAAGGGCAACGGTTGAAACCGTGGTTTCCGCTGAGTGGTCCGCCGCGCAGCGCTGAATTGCCGTGGCAATGATTTCCGCCGCGAGGGTGTCGGACTCCTCTTTGGTCCTCTGTGTGTATTCCTGGATTTTGACCGCTTTTTCGTGGTCAAGCTTTGTGTCAAGCTGCTGAAGGATGAAGGCCTTTGCCTGCTCCTGCGAGTAACCCGAGATTCTTTCAAGGTTTGCCATTTCGGCGGCCTTGAGCCTTTCGAGCTCCTCCATTTTTGCGTCGGCGGCTTTTATTTTGCCTTCGAGCACTTCTTCTTTCTTTTCGAGGTTATCCGTCTTTTTATCGAGGTTTTCCTCTTTCTGGTTGAGGCGTCTTTCAAGTCTCTGCACTTCGGAACGTCTCTCACGAAGCTCTTTTTCGGTTTCGGTGCGCTGTTTGTGAATTTCGTCCTTGGCTTCGAGAATTGCTTCTTTCTTTTTTGCCTCTGCGGCTGTCATCGCTTCGCTGACGATTTTGTTTGCTTCTTTTTCAGCTGAGCCGATGGCTGCTTCCGCAACTCTTTTTCTATGAGCAACGCCTACGAAATAGCCGACAAGGATGCCGAGGACTATGCCGATGGCGATACCGATCAGAATTTTAACCAAATCTTCTCCTCCTTTGCTTTGGATTCTGACGCGGCAACAGGGCTGCCGCCATATATTTTTTTGTAAGTAAAGAGTTACTTAATGATGAAAAAAGGTCGTTTTGACACAGATTACACCATTATCCCTATAATACATTCTAAACAATATTATGTCAAGATTTTTATTCTTATTTTGTGTAAATTTTTATTGACAACAACTACATATAGTGATAGTATGTGTGCAACAGATAAAACGATGAAGCAGAAGCCGGTTGCTTTTTGCCGCTATCAGAGAGCCGCTCCCCGTGCTGAAAGAGCGGTTAACGGCCCGCAAACGGTACCACTGCCGAGTGCCTCCGAAACAAGGTGTGCCGTACAGCTGCGTTAAAGCTTTCAAGTGCCGGCTTTTTGCCGGAATACGGGTGGAACCGTGGGAATCATATCTCATCCTGTTTTTCGGGATGGGATTTTTTATTTTAATCGGAAAGGATGACAACTATGGTAAAAGTAACGCTTAAAGGCGGAGTGGTCAAAGAATTCGAGCCGGGCATTTCCGCCGCCGAAATCGCGAAGAGCATAGGCGAAGGTCTTTACAAGGCCGCCTGTGTCTGCAAAATCAACGGCGAGGTCTGCGACCTCAGGACTCAGATAACCGGGGACTGTGAGCTTCAGATACTCACCTTTGACGACGAGGAAGGTAAAAAGACTTATCGCCACACGGCATCTCACGTGCTCGCGCAGGCGGTAAAAAGGCTTTTCCCCGAAGCGAAACTCGCGATAGGCCCCGCAATTGACAACGGCTTTTATTACGATTTTGACGTGCCCGAGGCATTCACGGCCGAAGACATTGAAAAAATTGAGGAAGAAATGCGCAAAATCATCAAGGAAGACCTTGCGATTGAGCGCTTTGAGATGACTCCCGACGAAGCAATCGCTTATTACGAAAACCTCGGCGAAATCTACAAGGTTGAGCTCATCAAAGAGCACTCCGACAAGGGCGAAAACATCAGCTTCTACAAGCAGGGTGAATTCACAGAGCTCTGCGCAGGCCCTCACATTCCCTCAACGGGCAGAATCAAAGCATTCAAAATCACCTCCTGCACAGGCGCTTACTGGAGAGGCAACGAAAAGAACAAGATGCTTCAGAGAGTTTACGCCACAGCCTTCACAAAGAAGGACGATATGGAGGCATATCTCGCTTCCGTTGAAGAGGCGAAGAAGAGGGACCACAACAAACTCGGCAGAGAGCTTCATTTGTTTACAACTGTTGACTATATAGGCCAGGGCCTTCCCATACTGCTTCCCAAAGGCGCTAAAATAATTCAGATTTTACAGAGATTTGTTGAGGATGAGGAAGCGCGCAGGGGCTGGCAGCTCACCAAGACTCCCTTTATGGCAAAGAGCGACCTTTATAAGATTTCCGGCCACTGGGATCACTACCGTGACGGCATGTTCGTTTTCGGCGACCCCGACAGTGACGACGAGGTTTACGCTCTGCGCCCGATGACCTGCCCCTTCCAGTATCAGGCTTATCTCAACGAGCCCCGCTCATACAGAGACCTGCCCCTGAGATATGACGAAACATCCACCCTCTTCAGAAACGAGGCTTCGGGCGAGATGCACGGCCTTATCAGAGTGCGCCAGTTCACGATTTCCGAAGGCCACCTTATGTGCAGACCCGACCAGCTTGAGGATGAATTCAAGCGCTGCCTTGAGCTCTGCATTTTCATGCTCAGAACACTCGGTCTTCAGGACGACGTTTCCTACAGATTCTCACAGTGGGATCCCGATGACAGAGAGAAATACATCGGCACTCCCGAGCAGTGGGATGAGGCGCAGGGCACGATGAAGAAAATCCTTGATGATATCGGCCTCACATACAAAATCGGCATAGGCGAAGCGGCTTTCTACGGCCCGAAGCTTGACATTCAGATAAAGAATGTTTTCGGCAAAGAGGATACTCTCATCACCATCCAGATAGATCAGATGCTCGCCGAGAAATTCGACATGGTTTACACGGATTCCGACGGCTCCAAGAAAAATCCCTACATCATTCACCGCACATCAATCGGCTGCTACGAGAGAACTCTCGCCCTGCTTATTGAAAAATACGCGGGTGCTTTCCCGCTCTGGCTCGCTCCCGTACAGGTTAAGCTCATGCCCATAGCAGACAGACATCACGACTACGCCTACGAAATCAAGGCAAAGCTCGAGAAGGCCGGCATACGCTGTGAAGTTGACGCGAGAAACGAGAAAATCGGCTACAAAATCAGAGAGGCACAGCTCGAGAAGATACCCTATATGCTCCTTATGGGCGACAAGGATATCGAGGCCGGCGTTGTTTCCGTGCGCAAGAGAGGCGAGGGTGACATCGGCGCGATGAGCGTTGACGAATTCCTGAAGAGCGCTCTTGATGACATCGAAACAAAGGTTATTTGGTAAAGAGACTAAAAACGCTCTCAAAAAAGCAATCGCTTATAATAAATTGCATATTTACAAAGCTTAAATAAAGTGATAAAATATTTAACGGCAATTTTTAAGAAAACTTTAAGGAGGAAATCCAGATGTCCAGACAAAAGAAGACCATGGACGGTAACAACGCAGCAGCATATGTCTCCTATGCGTTTACCGAGGTTGCGGGCATTTACCCCATCACCCCGTCAAGCCCCATGGCAGATTACGTTGACCAGTGGTCAGCACAGGGTTTAAAGAACATTTTCGGCACAACCGTTAAGGTAGCCGAGATGCAGTCCGAAGCAGGCGCGGCAGGCACAGTGCACGGCTCACTCGCGGCAGGCGCACTCACCACCACCTACACCGCTTCACAGGGTCTGCTCCTCATGATCCCCAACATGTACAAAATCGCCGGCGAACTTCTTCCCGGTGTATTCCACGTTTCAGCGCGTTGCGTAGCTTCACACGCGCTCAACATTTTCGGTGACCATTCAGACGTTTACGCCTGCCGTCAGACAGGTTTCGCGATGCTCGCCGAGACCAATCCACAGGAAGTTATGGACCTCGGCGCAGTTGCCCACCTCGCAGCAATCAAGGGCAGAGTTCCCTTCATCAACTTCTTCGACGGTTTCCGCACCTCACATGAGCTTCAGAAGATTGAAACCTGGGATTACGAAGACCTCAAAGAGATGTGCGATATGGACGCTGTTGAAGCGTTCCGCAAGCGCTCCCTCAACCCCGAGAGACCCGTTATGCGCGGCTCTCACGAAAACGGCGACATCTTCTTCCAGCACAGAGAGGCCTGCAACCCCTACTATGACGCTCTCCCCGCTGTTGTTGAAGAATACATGAACAAAGTCAACGCAAAGCTCGGCACAAACTACAAGCTCTTCAACTACTACGGCGCTCCCGATGCCGACAAGGTTATCGTTGCCATGGGTTCAATCTGCGACGTAGCGGAAGAAGTTATCGATTATCTCAACGCTAAGGGCGAAAAAGTCGGCCTTGTCAAGGTCCGCCTTTACAGACCGTTCTCAGCTGAGAAACTTGTTGAAGCAATCCCCGCAACCTGCAAGAAGATTGCCGTTCTTGACAGGACCAAGGAGCCCGGTGCTCTCGGCGAGCCCCTTTATCTTGACGTTGTTGCCGCTCTTGCCGCTACCGGCAGAACCGGCATAAAGGTTGTCGGCGGCCGCTACGGCCTCGGCTCCAAGGATACTCCTCCCTCAAGCGTATTCGCAGTGTACGAAGAGCTTGCTAAGGATGCTCCTTCACATAACTTCACCATCGGTATCGTTGATGATGTCACCAACCTCTCACTTGAAGAGAAACCCGCTCCCAACACCGCGGCGGAAGGCACAATCGAGTGCAAGTTCTGNNGTCGGCGCGAACAAGGACTCCATCAAGATTATAGGCGACCATACCGACAAGTTCGTTCAGGCATACTTCCAGTATGACTCAAAGAAGACCGGCGGTATCACCATCTCCCACCTTCGTTTCGGCGACAAGCCCATCAAGAGCCCCTACTACATCAATAAGGCGGACTTTGTGGCGTGCCACAACCCCTCATACGTTGAAAAGGGCTACAAGATGGTTAACGACGTTAAGCCCGGCGGCGTATTCCTCATCAACTGCCAGTGGAGCCCCGAAGAGCTCGGCACAAAGCTTAACGCAGAGGCAAAGAGATACATTGCCAACAACAATATTCAGCTTTACACCGTTAACGCTATCAAGCTCGCGGCTGAAATAGGCCTCGGCAAGAGAACAAACACCGTTCTCCAGTCCGCATTCTTCTCACTTTCAAAGGTTCTTCCCGAAGCTGAGGCAATCGGCTACATGAAGGAGAAGGCCCAGAAGTTCATGAAGAAGGGCAAAGAGATAGTTGAAATGAACGAGAAGGCAATCGACGCAGGCGCAACCGCTTATGTGAAGATTGACGTTCCCGCAGACTGGGCAAACGCTGTTGACGCTGACACTGCCGGCAAGGCAGAAGCCGCAAGCAAGCTTGAGGCTCAGGTTGAAAACATTATGAAGCCCGTAGGCCTCATGGACGGCGACGCTCTCCCCGTTTCGGCATTCAAAGGCCACGAGGACGGCACCTTCGAGCAGGGCGCATCCGCATTTGAAAAGCGCGGTGTTGCCGTTATGGTTCCCGAGTGGGATGCAGAGAAGTGCGTATCCTGTAACCAGTGCGCATTTGTTTGCCCGCACGCAACAATCCGTCCCTTCGCTCTTGACGAGAATGAAGCAGCAAACGCTCCTTCCGTTCTTAAGTCCAAGGAAATGAAGGGCAAGCCCTACAGATTCACAATGGCTGTTTCTCCCTTCGACTGCATGGGCTGCGGCGTATGCGTAGGCGTTTGCCGCCCCGGCGCAATCACCATGGTTCCCAGAGAGAGCCAGGACGCTCAGCAGGCAGCATTCGACTACTGCGTTGCAAACGTCACAGAGAAGAAAGACCTTACCGAGAAAATCAACGCGGTTTCCTGCCAGTACAAGCAGCCGCTTCTTGAGTTCTCCGGTTCATGCGCAGGCTGTGCGGAAACCTCTTACGCACGCCTTATCACTCAGCTCTTCGGCGACAGGATGTATATCTCCAACGCCACCGGCTGTTCATCAATCTGGGGCGGCCCCGCTGCCACATCACCTTACACCGTCAACAAAGAGGGCAAAGGTCCCGCTTGGGCAAACTCCCTGTTTGAAGACAACGCAGAGCACGGCTTCGGTAT
>DBWO01000010.1:0-137 GCA_002309055.1 Ruminococcaceae bacterium UBA1236 | reverse complement strand
AGGCATTCCTTGACACCAAGGATGACGGCGAAGCAAACGGCGCAGCGGCTGACGCTCTTATCGCGGCAATCAAAGATATCGACTGCGACAACTGCAAAGCAATCGTTGAGAGCAAAGAATATCTTGCCAAGAAGTCC
>DBWO01000025.1:43469-68952 GCA_002309055.1 Ruminococcaceae bacterium UBA1236 | reverse complement strand
ACAAGGCGATGTCCGCGGCAAAGGCATTGTTTGTCTCCGGCGGTGACAGCGAGAATATGCCTTCCACAGCTCTCGGTGCGGAAGATTTTACCGACGGCTCGGTTGACATTTTATCTCTTCTCATCAAAACCGGTATCACCAAGTCAAGAGGCGAGGGCCGCAGGCTTGTTGAGCAGGGCGGCGTTTCCGTAAACGATGAGAAAGTAACCGATTTCACTCTCTCGTTTACCGCAGAGAGCCTTAAAGAAAATCCCGTTATTATCAAAAAAGGCAAAAAAGTTTTCCATAAGGTTGAGGCCTGATGGATGTCTGGGCGCTTTTTCTTGATATCGACCGCACCCTGACAAGTGCCGGTTACGAGATACCGCAAAGAAATATCGACGCGCTTAAAAAAGCGAGGGATCTCGGGCATAAGGTTTACCTTAACACAGGCAGATCACAGGGCAACATACCTCCCGATATTTACGGGCAGATTGATGTTGACGGCGTTATTTCCGGAGACGGCACGGTCGTTTCTGTCGGCGGCGAAATATTTTATTCCGATTTTATGGACAGAGCCGTTTTTGAGAAAATTGCGAAGGCCGTTTATGACGATGCCGGGAGCTGGGCGGTTTTTGAAGGCCTTTACGGCAGTTACACCGTGACAGGCAGAAACAAACTGCTCTCCCGCAGCGAAACGGACTGCACTTCTTTTGAAGAGCTTATGGAGAAGACACGCGGCGAAAAAATCCAGGTTGTCGCCCTGAACAAGGGCTTTTGCCCGGATATGCTTTCCGAAATCAGAAAAGAAATGTCCGTGTTTGAGTTTGACACTTATTATGATATCGTGCCCAAAGGCAACAACAAATCAAAGGGTATGGCAAGAGTGCTTGAAATTACCGGTATTCCCGTCGAAAACACAATGGCTTTCGGCGACAGTGAAAACGATATGGAGATGCTCATAAACGCCGGAATAGGCGTCGCTGTGGCAAACTCTCAGCAGCAGGTGCTTGATATCGCCGATTATAAAGCTCTTTCAAATGATGAGGGCGGAGTAGGCGAAGCAATAGAAAGGTTTATTCTGAAAGGAGTTAAATAAATGAACAAGGTCTTAAAGAAAACACTAAAGGGTGCCGCAATAGCAGGCGCGGCTTATCTTGCAATGGGCGAAGTAATTTATGAAACCTTCGTTAACATCGATTTCCATAATCTGCTCGGCACAACCGGCATTTTCAGCGACCCCGAAAAAGAAAAGTTCTTTGAGGAGTGCACACTTCTGCACGAGGCTAATGACTGGTATGACGCCGTTACGGGCGGCGATACCGAGTTTTTCTCAGACCGCCTTCACAGAACAACTTACGCGAAGGTTTATTTTCAGGATGAACCCACAGACAGATGGGCTATAGTCAATCACGGCTACACCGACACTCCCAAAACTATGGCAATTTACGCCAAAACATATTTTGAGCACGGTTATAATGTTGTTGTTCCCTATATGGTCGGCCACGGTCCCGACAAGAGCCGCTACACAACAATGGGCTTCAAGGATAAGCTCGTTGTGCTTGACTGGATTGATTATGTGCTCGAGCTCAACAAGGATGCAAAAATCGTGCTTCACGGCCACTCAATGGGCGCTGCCACCACGATGATTACAACCGGTGAAAACCTTCCTTCAAATGTCGTTGCCGCTGTCGCAGACTGCGGATACACTTCCTGCTGGGATGAGTATTCAAGTCAGGTCGGTCCTATGATGCATCTCCCCGCGGCTCCCGTTGTGACCTCGGCAAACATCGTTTCAAAGCTCAGAGGCAACTTTGATTTCAAAGAGGCATCACCCATTAAAGCTGTTGTAAACTCAAAGACTCCCACTCTCTTCATCCACGGCGACGCGGACACCTTTGTGCCCTATTCAATGATGGAACCTCTTTATGAGGCCTGCGGAGCTCCCGACAAGCAGATGCTTACAGTAGCCGGCGCCGCTCACGCTGTTTCGGTTTATGTTGACTATGACCTTTACTGGAACACAGTAAAAGAGTTTATAGGCAAGTACATAGAGTTTTAATTGCCGCTGAGTTAAGAGAAATACAAATATCAAAGGCGCCCGGTTCGGGCGCCTTTTCTTTTACAGTTCAGATTATTTTTTTGCTTACGGTAAATATGTTTTTCCCGTCCTTGTATTCATAACTTGCGTCATCCGTACTCTTCTTCACAAGGAAAATTCCGAGGCCGCCTATCTGCCTGTCCTCTGCGGAAAGGGTTACATCGGGATCGGTCTTTTCAAGGGGGTTATAAGGGCTGCCGCTGTCGGCGAACGTCAGTGATACTGTTGAGCCGTCAAATCCGGCTGTTATCTCCGCATCGCCTTCTTCCTCACCGTAAGCGTAGTTTGCGATGTTTACAAAGATTTCTTCGGTTACAAGTTCAAGCTTTACGAAATCTGCCATCGGGCAGTCAATGCTTTCAAGAAAGCCGTCGAGAAACTCCGTTACGGCGGAGAGGCTGTCATTACTGGCTTTTACGGTCAGAGACTTTTCAGTTATGCTCACGGCGGCATTCACCTCCTTCCCGGTGATACGGGCAATCAAAAGTAAAGGTTATCAATTACCGGCACAAGCTCGGTAAGAGTTTTCTTGCAGTATTCAACAAGTTCGGGATTGTTTTCCCTTCTTATCGTGCGCCTGAGAAGGCGGGCATAGCCGATGACAGCGGCTTTGTTTTCAATTTCTTTGAGCGCGTCTTTATCTTCTGTGCCGAAATATGAGCTCAGAGTAGCGTCCCAGAAGGTGTACATCTGCTGATAGGGAACACCGAGGAATCTTGTTGTGCTCTCGTGATCGATACATCCGAAGCCGACGTAAGCAAGGAAGGTTGCGGAGAACTCAAATACAGGATGACCCATCGCAAGCGTATCCATGTCGATGAGCAGGTTTTCATCATTCTGGCGCATAATATTTTTAACATGAAAGTCGCCGTGAAGCATATTGTGCCTTTCGGGTATTTCCGAAACAAGGCGCACAAGTCTGTCACCGATTTCCTCGGGCAGATACGGCTTGCAGAATTCGGCCCATACGATTGCCTCCGCCTTTTTGTCAGGCAGCTCACCCGGGGTGAGGTTTGTGGAGTGCATCGCTTTGAGTATATCAACGCTCTCCTTCGCGAGCTTAACGGTGTCCTCCGGGTGCTTTGCGAGCAGCTTTGCAAATGATGTTGCGTTCAGAAGCTCAAAAACCGAGCCGTAGCAATCGCCCACCTGCACCACATCATAGGGGATAGCTGTGGGAATGCCCATTACAAACGCTTTTCTTGCGAGCTCGCGCTCATTGTGAATTTCCTCAAGCGCATCGGGGTTTTTATAAAGCTTCACGATTGTGTCGGGGTCAATGCGGTAAACAATACCGTTTGCGCCTTCTCCGATAACTTCGCAGCCGTCAACGGATATTATGCGGTATGCCTTTGCTATGTCCATCATCTCGGTAAAACCGGTCATATCAAAGATTTCATATACTTCCGAATTGCAGTTGATGATTGAAGTGTCGGGATGATCTTTCCTGAGTCTGAGAATAACGCGAAGACCTGCACTTGAAATATATTCAAGATCTGCCGCGTCAATAACAACTTTGCCCGAATATCCATCCGATATCTTGCGGATTTCGGCTTCCGCTTCGGCGGCGTTTGCAGAGTCGATTCTGCCGGAAATGATTATACTAAGCTTTCCGCCGTCCTCTTTTGATTTGATTTTATACATTCTGATTTCCCCCGTCTTCTGTGTATTTGTCAAAAAGCCTGTGAAAATGCTCTATATACTCTTTATATGAGTCGTGCATTGAAAGCGACGAAGTGAGCTTCGCTATTGTTTCAAAATACCATTTTTGCTTAAGCGGGTCGCTCTCGTTGAAACGGTTGAATATTGAGCTTCCTATTTCGCTTTCCTCACGGTCAAGCGCTCTGATGTTTGAGAGCTTATCAGACAGCCAGAGCATTTTTATGCCCTCGTCATCCGTACCCGCGAGATAATCAAGAGACTCCTGCTTGCGGATCATCCAACTGTCGCTTGCCGCCATCTCGGGGCGCTTATCCTCTGTTTCGGATGCCACAAGTTCCGCGATGCGCGGCCCGAACTCCCTGAGGATATCGTCAGCAGTAACATCGGTGTCTTCAACCGTATCGTGAAGAATTGCAGCGATAATTACATTTTCGTCCTGAGTCATTGTTCCTGCGATTGAAGCTACTTCCATCGGGTGCAGAAAGAAGATGCCGCCGTCTTTTCTTCTCTGGCCTTCATGCGCTTTCAGGGCGAACTGCACCGCTTTTTCAAATAAAGCCATATAAAACCCTCCTGAACATTTTTTACGCATTTATGATAACACAATAAAATGATTAAATCAATCAAAAGGTTTTTTAATAAATTATGTTTTATTCAAATATAAATGCTTTGACATTACATAATCGTTGTGATAAAATAAATATGTATTTCCGAGCATCCGGAAATCTACTATTTAATACATTCAGGAGGTTGTTTTTATGGAAACCAGACCCTATGTTCCGTTTGAATTGGTCAACTCGTTTATGATTGATGTATTCAAGGCCTACGGCGTGCCCGAAGAGGATGCCGCGATTTGCGCGGATGTTCTGCTCGAATCAGACCGCAGAGGAATTGAAAGCCATGGCTGCAACAGATTTAAGCCCATCTATCTTGACCGTATCGAAAACGGCACTCTTCTGCCCGTTACAAAAATCGACATTGTCAAAGAGACTCCCACCACAGTTGTAATGGATGCCAATAACGGCATGGGTATGGTGGCAAGCTACCGTATGATGGAAAAGCTTATTGAAAAAGCCAAGCAGTACGGTATGGCAGGCGGCGCTATTTATAATTCAACCCATTACGGTATAGCGGGTTACTGGACAACTATGGCTGAGAAGGCCGGTATGATCGGTATCTCCGGCACAAACGCCCGTCCTTCCGTTGCTCCCACCTGGGGCATCGAGCCTATGATGGGCACCAACCCCCTCACTTTCACAATGCCCACCGATGAGGAATTCCCCTTTAACTTTGACTGCGCCACAAGTATCGTTCAGAACGGTAAAATCGAGTATTATGAGCGCAGCGGAAAAGAGACTCCCGCAGGCCTTGTTATCACCAAAGACGGCGGCACAATGACAGATTCAGGCAAAATCCTCAAGGATATGCGTGCCGGCAACTGCGCTCTGCTTTCAATCGGCGGCCTGGGCGAAGCAACAGGCGGCTATAAGGGCTACGGCTTCACTACCATCGTTGAAATCCTTTCTGCAGCTCTCACGGGCGGCCCGTTCATGAAAGCTCTTAACGGCAAGGATGCAGAAGGCAACAACCAGTTCTACAGACTCGGTCACTTCTTCTTTGTTATCAATCCCGAATTCTTCATGGGTCTTGACACCTTCAAGAAGACTGCCGGCGACATCTGCCGCGGCCTTCGTGAATCCGCAAAAGCCCCCGGCGCAGATCGCATTTACACCGCGGGCGAAAAAGAGTGGGATGCCTGGCAGGAGCGCAAGGACAAGGGCGTTCCCGTGGGCGAAACCATCCAGAAAGAGTTTATCGGTCTCAGAGACAAGTTCGGTCTTGATTATAAATTCCCGTTTGAGGAGGCATAAAAATGGATTACGCAAAAGAATCATTACGTCTTCACGAGGAGTGGAAGGGCAAGATAGAAGTTATTGCCACCGTTCCCGTTAACACAAAGGAAGACCTTTCACTCGCATACACACCCGGCGTTGCTCAGCCCTGCCTTGAAATCCAGAAGGATATCAGCAAGAGCTACGAGCTTACCAGAAGACATAACCTCTGCGCCGTTATTACCGACGGCACCGCGGTGCTCGGCCTGGGCGACATCGGCCCCGAAGCAGGTATGCCCGTTATGGAAGGCAAATGCGTTCTCTTCAAGTCATTCGGCGGTGTAGACGCTTTCCCTCTCTGCGTTAAGACCAAGGATGTTGATGAGTTCGTAAATGCCGTATATCTTATGTCCGGTTCATTCGGCGGCATCAACCTTGAGGATATCTCGGCTCCCCGCTGCTTTGAAATCGAGCGTAAGCTTAAAGAGAAGTGCGATATCCCCATTTTCCACGATGACCAGCACGGTACCGCAATCATTACCCTCGCAGGTCTTACCAACGCTCTTAAGGTTGTCGGCAAAAAGAAAGAGGATGTAAAGGTTGTCACTTCCGGCGCAGGCGCGGCCGCGATTTCAATCACCAAGCTTCTCCTTTCCGCAGGTTTCAAAAACATCGTTATGACCGACAGAAAAGGCGTTATTTATAAAGGACGCGAAGGCCTTAACTGGATTAAGGAAGAGATGGCTGAGGTGACAAACCCCAATAACGAAACAGGCCTTCTTGCCGACGCTATCAAGGGCGCCGATGTATTTATCGGTGTTTCCGCTCCCGGCACTCTCACAACCGATATGGTTAAAACAATGAATAAAGACGCCATCGTTTTTGCGTGCGCGAATCCCACACCCGAAATCTTCCCCGAGGATGCAAAAGCTGGCGGCGCAAGAGTTGTTTCAACCGGACGCAGTGACTATCCCAACCAGATTAACAACGTGCTTGCGTTCCCCGGCGTATTCCGCGGCACATTTGATGTAAGAGCAAGCGACATCAATGAAGAGATGAAGATGGCTGCCGCTCAGGCACTTTCAAGCCTCATCTCCGATGAAGAGCTCAGCGAAGATTACATCATTCCCAAGGCGTTTGATCCCAGAGTCGGTCCCGCAGTCGCAAAGGCAGTTGCTCAGGCAGCTATCGACAGCGGCGTAGCAAGAATCTGATAAAAATTACCGCGGCAGAGCTCATACCGGCTTTGCCGCGGCTTTGTTTGATTTTTATTTAATTAAGTCTTGAAAAGGATTATTTTATGTGATAAAATAAATTTAATAATTTTGAGGAGGTTAAATCATGGACGATTTTAACAACAACTTCAATTCTCAGCAGCCTCAGCAGCAGCCTCAGTATCAGCAGCCTCAGTACCAGCAGCCTCAGTACCAGCAGCCCCAGTATCAGCAATCTCAGTTCCAGCAGAATCCTTATGGTCAGCAGAATGCTTATACTCAGCAGGGCCGCCTTCCTTCAAAATCAAAGGAGAAGATTGTTGCCGGACTTCTCGGCATTTTCCTCGGCGGTCTCGGTATTCATAAGTTTTATCTCGGCTACACTAAAGCGGCAGTTATTATGCTTCTTGTTTCGCTTCTCACCTTTGGCTTCGGTGCCGGTATAATGGGTATTATCGGTCTTGTTGAAGGTATTATTTATCTTACAAAAACAGATGTTGATTTTGACAATATCTATGTTTTGGGCGAAAAGCAGTGGTTCTGATTTAAAGAAATTATAGTTAAAAGCTCCGGTTTATACCGGAGCTTATTTCTTTATCTGTGTTTTTTAATTATTCTTTTTACGGCTTTGTAAGACGCAAACGAAACAGCCGAGAGCGCGGCGACGCCGAGCGAGATATATTTTTTGTAAGCGTATTCGTCGGCATCCCAGAAATATTTTATCTTATTAAGCACTGAGTTTCCCATAATGTCGTAATAAGTGAGAAATCGTGTTGTGAATGAGCCACTTTCGTCAAGGTCGATTATCCTTACGCCCTTTGTGTTTATGTTTCCGTAGCATCTGAACGAAGCTGCGCCTGTCTGAAGAATTCTTATACCGTCAACATTGCCCTCAAAACAGTTAGAGTGATCGTGACCGAAAACCACAGCCTTAACGCCCGTATCCTGTTTCATTGCGTCAAAAAGCCCGTTGTCCGTTTCAACGATTGACGGCGGCTCAAGCATAACGCCGCTTGCAATTGACGAATTCAGTTTCTTATAGATACCGTCATCGCATCTGATTGCGCCTGCATCGTCTTTATCACAGGGAGTCAGAAGAGAGTTGACAGCAGGAAGGGGAATGTGCATAAGCGCTACAGCGGGCAGGGGAGCACCGCCGTTTCCGGCTTTCAGGTCTTCGTCTGTTTTCTTAAACCAGCTGACCGTTTCCGGCTTTATTGCGGTGTGACAGCCTTTGTCATCCTGCCACGCGCTGTCAAGCATATATACGGCCCACAGCAGATTGCCGCTTTCGGAACTGAGTGTAATAACAAAAGTGTCGCAGTCAACGGATTTGTCGTGAGCGTTCATCTGCATGCAGTATTCATATCCGCGGTAAATCTCAATCTGTTCCTCTTTTGTGAGATCGTTCATATCATCGTGATTGCCGTAGACCATCGCGAAAGGAATTTTGCGCCTGTTGACTGGTTCAAGTATTTTTTCGAGAGCTTTTTTCATCGCGTCAAAAGTCGCTTCTTTTCCTTCGGCAACTTTTCTGCTGCCGAAACGCGCGTCAAGCAGATGATTTCCGAGAATGTTGTCGCCGTTAAAAAGCACAAGGTCGGGCTTGTAATCATCATAAGCCTTGCCGAGCATTTCGCACATCGTGGGGCGTACGTATTTAAGGTCCTGCGGGTCGCTTACGACCATTATTCTGAGTTTCCCGCTTTCGGGAAATACAAGTGAATTCTGCATAATCAGTTTTCTTTTTTTAGGAAGGGGGATGTTGCGGGCACAAGGAATTTAATGCCCTTTTCAATTATCTCAAATGTCGCGTCCGTTACAAACTGGCATTCGCCGTCAACATTTATTGCGGCGGGCACTGCGGCGTGTACTTTGAGTTTCTTGCCGCGTTTGAAGTGAGTGATTTTCCAGTCAAGATGTTCGCCTGCTTTGTATGGCTTGAGCATTTTGAGCAGTTCAATTCTGTTTTTCGCGCTTTCAACCACCACAAAGTCAAGCAGGCCGTCATCCGGAAGGGCAAGGGGAGCGGCTTTATATCCGCCGCCGTAATAGCTCGCGTTGCCTATGAAGCAGAAGAGAGCGTCAAGGGTTACGGACTCGCCGTCATCTATCGTGAGAGTGAATCTGTTTTTCGTTTTTGTGGCAATTGCATAAAGGCAGCCGAGGCCGTATGCGCCTTCTCCGGTAACAAGCGGGAGTTTTTTGATTTCACCCTGCTTTGCGCAAACTTCGGCATCCATACCCATTGAGCACTGATTGATGGCGATTTCATCTCCGCACTTGATAAGATCAAGAGTGCAGACAGTGCCGTTTATCTGGTTTTCGAGGTCAAGGAACATATCCTTGTCACCGAAATAACGCACAAAGTCGTTGCCCGAGCCGAGAGGTACTACGGCTATCTCAACATTGTCAAATCCGTAAGCGCCGTTGACTATCTCATACAGCGTGCCGTCGCCTCCGCAGGCATAGAATCTTATTTCTTCGCCGCTTGCGGCCCTTTCCTTTACGAATCTTATGCCGTCACCTTTGCCGGTGGTGGGGTAGATTTCATATTCAAGGTTGTATTTGCCGCAGATTTCCTTGATTTTCGGCGATACATAATCCATTGCCTTGTTTTTGCCTTTTCCTGCGTTGGGGTTTACAACAAAAATGTGTTTCATCGTGTTTACCTCTCTCACTTAAAATAGAAATATATCTGACATTTTATCATTCCGTTATAGAGTTTTCTGCGCTTGTCGGCTTTTCTGCCGAAAGCTGCCTCAAATTCCTCGTCGGGGCTGATTACCGTGTATGACCAGCCGTGCTTTCTTTCAAACACTTTGCCCATTTCGGTATAGAGTTTTTCACACTCGGAAAGGTCCATCATTCTTTCGCCGTATGGCGGGTTGCAGATGAGTGTGCCCGTTTCCGTCTGTCCCTTAAAGTTTTTGACATCACAGACTGAAAAATCAATAAGGCCGTCAACTCCCGCGCGTTTTGCGTTTGCTTTCGCAATTTCAATTGCCGCAGGGTCAATATCCGAGCCGAATGCTCTGAAATCGTGACATTCTCTTTCAAGAGATTTTGCTCTTTCTCTTTCCTCGCTCCATACCTCTCTCGGAATAACGTCAAATCTCTCGGCGCTGAAATTGCGGTTAATGCCCGGCGCGATATTTCTTGCCATCAGTGCGCCCTCAATCAGTATTGTGCCGGAGCCGCACATAGGGTCATAAAACTTGTGGTAAGGCCTGAGTCTGCTTAAATCGCACATAGCCGCGGCAAGAGTTTCTTTGATAGGAGCGTCGTTTGCGTCAAGGCGGTAGCCCCTTTTGTGAAGGCCTCTGCCGGATGTGTCAATGAGCATTGAAACCATATCTTTGTTAATGGCAAACTGTATCTGATGTACGGCGCCCGTTTCTTCAAACCATTCAATATGATATTTTTCTTTAAGCCGCTCGACGGCCGCTTTTTTGATAATCGCCTGACAATCGCGTGTTGAAAACAGGGCGGAGTTAATTGAATAACCCTTAACGGGGAAAGCGTCTTTCGGACCTATCCATTTTTCCCACTCAAGGGATTTAACTCCCTGAAATAGTTCCTCAAAGCTTTTCGCCTCAAATGTGCCGACAAGAATCTGCACTCTCTCGGCAAACCTTGAGCAGATGTTGACTCTTGCGAGTATTCTTTCGTCACCCGAAAAGAGCACTCTGCCGTTTTCTGCCGCCACATTCCGGGCTTCAAGCTGTTTCAGTTCATTCGCAATCAGCGATTCCATGCCGAGCAGGCACGGTATAACAAAGTTAATTTCCATATCGTCAAAGAAAAGAGGAGAAAACCCTCTTTGTATCCGGCTTTCTCCTCGTTATAGTTTGTTTATTCGGAATTATTCAACTTCCGGCGTAATCAGGCCGTAGCCGCCGTCGCTGCGCCTGTAAACGGCGTTGATTCCGCCGCTCTTTTCGTTAAGAAAAAGATAGAACTGGTGGCCGACAAGGTTCATCTGAAGAATTGCCTCTTCAACGGACTGGGGCTTGAGGAGGATTGTCTTTTCCCTGACAACCTCATAGTCCTTTTCTTCATAGATTTCCTCGTCTGATTCGATGGCGTCAAACTTGCTGTTCTTGAGTTTCTTTTCAACTCTTGTCTTGTTTTTGCGGATTTGTCTTATCAGAGTGTCAACACATTTGTCAAGCGCTTCGTTCATGTTTTCGGCTCTTTCCTGAGCTCTGAAAACCATACCGTCGTTGTTAACGGTAACTTCAACTGCCTGTGATGACTTTTCAACGGTCGCTGTTACTTTTGCCTCAACATTTTCGCTGTCACCGAAAAACTTCTCAAGTTTTGAAAGTTTCTTTTCGGAGTGCTCCTTAAAGGACTCGCGAGGTGTGCATTTGCGCCCGACTATCGTGATTTTCATGTAGTCATCCCCTATATATTATTTGAAGTATTCACTTCATTGTTATTATAACATACCTGAGCGAAAAAATAAAGTGTTATTTTGCTTTTTTGCGTGATTAAATTGTAAAACTGCTGTGACGTGTTACATGGCAGCCGATATTGACCGCGACGGGCAGACCCGCGATGTGCGTGGGATATGTTTCTATCGCCACGGCAAGAGCGGTTGTTTTGCCGCCGAAGCCCTGAGGGCCAATGCCGAGAGCGTTTATTTTCTCAAGCATTTCGCTCTCCATCTCAGCGTAAAACGGGTCCGGGTTATGCTCGCTCACGTTTCTGCACAGAGCTTTTTTTGCTGTTATGGCGCTCATCTCAAAATCGCCGCCTATGCCTACACCGACAACCATCGGGGGGCAGGGGTTGCTGCCCGCCTGCTTAACAACATCAACCACATAGTCGATTATCGTTTCACGTGTCGCGGAAGGGGTGAACATTCTGAGCTTGCTCATATTCTCACTTCCGAAGCCTTTTGGCGCGACGGTGACATTGACTTTGTCACCGGGAACTATTCTGAGGTGAATTACAGCCGGGGTGTTGTCGGTTGTGTTAACTCTCCGGAGCGGGTCGCCTACAACGCTTTTTCTGAGGAGACCCTCAGTGTAGCCTTGTCTTACTCCTTCGTTGACTGCGTCCTCAAAGTTTCCGTTTACAAACGCAACCTCCTGGCCGATCTCGGCGAATATTACCGCCATACCGGTGTCCTGGCAAATCGGAAGACCTGTCTTTTTTGAAACGGCGATGTTATCCTCAAGGCACTGCATAACGCTTTTTGCCGTTTCGCATTCCTCGCATTTGCCGTAAACCGAAATAAGCTCCTCAAGGTCATCGGGGAGCTTTGTGTTTGCTTTAATGCAGGCGTCTTTGATTTTTTCGGTGAGTATCTTTAAATCTATTTCTCTCATATCATTTATTTGTGACCTCTGCGCGAATAGCCGACACTGCCTCTTTTGGAGTCCGTGCGCTTGAGGTCGCTCATCTTTTCGTCGCTCGCTTTTTTAAAGCTCGCCATCATATCTTCAAAGCTTTTCTTTTCGCCTTTGTCTTCTGTTTTGACTCCCTGCCACACGCGGGGCGCGGAGTTGCGGTTTCTGTCCTGACGGGGCTTCTGCCTGTTTTCCTCGCCCTCGTCTTTATCTTTTCTGCTTTCGCCGCCTTCCGCCTGTTTGATTGACAGGCTTATTTTGCCTGTGTCCGAAACGGAAACGACTTTCGCAGTAACTTCCTGACCTATTTTCAAGTGATCGTTTATGTTCTTTACATAGCCGGATGACACTTCGGAAATGTGTACAAGACCCGTTTTTCCTCCTTCGATATCGACAAACGCGCCGAAATCGGTGATGCCTGTCACTTTTCCGCTGACTGTTGCGCCTTCTTCAATTTGCATAGGATGAAATAACCTTTCGTGAAATAATGTGATTATGTAGCGTCGTTATCGTAGTAAACCCTCTCCTCTGGGCTGACGTAGCTGTATTCGCTGCGCGCGATTTCCTCAAGATAGGATTCGTCTTCGCCGTGCGCGATTGATTCCTGAATCTTACTGTTTTCCTCAAGAATCGAGGTCACGCTCGCCTGCATATCGGTTTTCTCTCTCTCAAGGTCTCTTTTTGCCTTGATTTTGCCGATAATAACCACGAGATAGATAACGAGAATAACGGCGATAACGGCGATTATTATGTACTTTTTCGCGTTTTTGTTTTTCATAATAATTCTCCGGAGTTATCATCAATTAATCTACGGTTTTGTATTATACACTATATATATAATTATTTCAAGAGAAAAACATATATATTGCGTCTCTCATTTGTAAATTTTTTTTGGATTTAAGAGCAATAATCTCTCGCTTTGTGTTGAAAAATCCCGAGGTGATGTTATAATAAAATCTGAGGAGATGATTATATGATTAATGTAGGTCTCGCAGGCACATGGCATGTTCATTTTGAAGGATATGCGAATCAGATTAAAAACGACCCTAAGTGCCGCATAACCGCGCTATGGGATGCTGATGAAACCGGTGGCAGAAAAGCCGCCGAACAGTTCGGATGCGAATTTGTCGCGGATTACGACGCTTTTCTCGCAAGGGCTGATGTTGATGCAGTAATGGTATGCACATCCACAAATCTTCACAAGGATGTCATAATCAAGGCGGCAAAAGCCGGCAAACATATTTTCACCGAAAAGGTGCTATGCTTCACCGAGGCGGACGCTCTTGAGGTCGCGCAAGCCGTAAAGGACAGCGGAGTTAAATTCTGCATTTCATTCCCGTGGCGCTCAAGGGGAGATTTTCTCTGGGTCAAAGAGGCGGTTGACAGCGGCCTTATAGGAGAGGTTAACTACTGCCGCATGAGAAACGCGCATAACGGCGCTTCGTCCGGCTGGCTTCCCGCTTCATTTTATGAAAAAGAAACCTGCGGCGGCGGTGCGATGATGGACCTCGGCGCTCACTCAATGTATTTTCTTAACTGGATTATGGGTGAGCCGGTAAGCGCCGCTTCTGCGTTTACACACGTCAAGGTGCAGTCCGTTGAGGATAACGCCGTTACGATTATCACATATAAAAACGGAGCTATCGGTGTCAGCGAAACGGCATTCGTTGCCGAAAACAATCCGTTTGAGCTTGAGATTGTCGGCTCAAAAGGCACTATTCTCTCCGGCGGATTTATGGATAAAACCTCATATAATATCGGTGACGGCTGGGTATTCCCGCGTCTTCCCAAGGGCAAGCCCTCACCTATAGAGATGTGGACCGACGGTATCGAAAACGGCACTCCCATTCCCTACGGCATAGATGACGCCGTCGCTCTCTCAAAGATTATGGAGATGGCATACGCCAATATTATCTGATTGCCGGTATAAGATTAATACGAAAATGTAACGGCGGGTTATAACCGCAGCATTCATTCTGTTATCTTAATCACAAAAAACGGACTGTTTCCTCAGGGAAACAGCCCGTTTATTATATCCGGATATTAAAGTGAATCGATGTACTGAGCGGAGAGATCGGCGATTTTGCCGCTCGCGAGCATTTCTTCGAGCACGGCGTTGATTTGGTCGAGAAGCTCGGTGTTTCCTTTTGCGACGGCAATGCCGTATTCTTCGTTTTTAAATTCGCTTTCGTCTTTTACAATTACAAGGCCTTCATTGTCGCTGACGTATTTCTCGGCTGTTGCAGAGTCGATAACAACAACATCACATTTGCCGTTAACAAGTTCGAGGATGCATTCGGTACCTTTTTTGAAGGTTTCGTACTCAAAACCGAGCTTTTTAACACACGTTTCGCCCGTGTATCCCTGAACAACCGCTATGGTTTTGCCCTTCATATCGGCGGCGGCTTTAATGTCTGAGCCTTCTTTGACTATCATAACCTGTGTTGCGGTGTAGTAGGGGATAGAGAAATCAACAGATTTTGCTCTTTCCTCGGTGATTGTCATACCTGCGATAACGGCGTCGAGCTGACCGTTGTTGAGCGCAACGATAAGAGAGTCGAACTCGATGTTCTGTATTTCAGCTTCTTTGCCGTTGGATTCGGCAATCTGCTTTGCAATTGCGATATCAACGCCGTCAAATTCTCCTATAATGCCTTTTGAAGTAATAAACTCAAAGGGCGGGAATTCGGCGTTAGTGCCGAACACGATTTTACCGGATTTCTTTTCACCGCATGAAGAGAAGCAGCATGCGACAAGCGCGAGTGCCATAATTACAGCAGTGATTTTAAAAAGCTTTTTCATAGTGATAATTCCTCCTTGGAATGTTATTATTACAACCCCTTCGGGTATTTTACAGTATTTTGCTAAGGAACAGTTTTGTCCTTTCGTTCTGCGGATTACCGAACAGTTCTTCGGGTGTGTTTTCTTCCATCACAACTCCTTGGTCTATAAACAGCACTCTTGTCGCAACCTCTCTGGCAAATCCCATCTCGTGTGTAACGATAACCATCGTCATTTTTTCCTCGGCAAGCTGCTTGATTACCTTGAGCACTTCGCCTACCATCTCGGGGTCAAGTGCAGATGTCGGTTCGTCAAAAAGCATTATTTCAGGGTCCATCGCAAGAGCTCTCGCTATGGCGACTCTCTGCTTCTGACCGCCCGAAAGTGAACTCGGATAATCATCGGCTTTCTCTGCAAGGCCGACTCTTTCAAGCAGTTCAATCGCCTTTTTATCCGCTTCTTCCGGTGTCATTTTTTTAAGAAGGACGGGAGCGAGCGTAATGTTTTTCTTTACGGACAGATGAGGGAAAAGGTTGAACTGCTGAAATACCATACCCATTTTCTGCCTTATTTTGTTGATATCGGCTTTCGGAGTGTTTATAAGCTCGCCGTCAACATATATTTCGCCTTCGGTGGTTTCCTCAAGCTGATTGAGGCAGCGCAGGAATGTGCTTTTGCCGGAGCCCGATGGACCTATAACGGCAACAACTTCGCCCTTTGAAATGTGCTGATCTATTCCTCTGAGCACCTCGTTTTGGCCGAAATGTTTTTTAAGATTTCTTACTTCAATCATACCGGCACCTCCTTACCTGCGTAAATCGGATTTCCTGAGCGCTTTTTCAATCTTTCTCAGGCCGAAGTTAAGGAGTTTAATGAGGATATAGTAAATAATCGCAGTTGCGATAAGTGGCATAAACGGAAGGAAGGTAGCGCTTTTAATGAAGTCGCCTGCTTTCTGTATATCCATAAGACCGACGTAGCCAACAATTGCAGTCTCTTTTATCAGCACTATGAACTCATTGCAAAGCGCAGGGAAGATGTTCTTGACCGCCTGCGGCATTATTATTCTTGTCATAGTCTGAGAGGCGCTCAGGCCCAGCGAACGGCCGGCTTCCGTCTGACCGCGGTCAATCGAGAGTATCCCGGCCCTTATTATCTCGGAAACATAGGCGCCGGAGTTTATGCCGAATGCTATCGCGGCTATCAGCCACTTTGACCAGTGGATTGACGCGAAAACAACAAAGTATATTATCATCAGCTGTGTTACCGAGGGAGTGCCCCTGATAACATCGGTATAAACCCTGCCGATTGCTTTAACCGGTTTTTTGCCCGAAAGGTTGCAAAGCGCGATAAGAAAACCGATAATAAGCCCCAGTGCAAGGGCGACAAGTGAAACCTTAATAGTTACGCCGATACCCTTGACAAGGAGCATATATCTGTCTTCTTCAATAAAACATCTAATGAATTGATCCTGTATTTTTTCGAGCCAGGCGTGAAAGCCGCTCTGCTGAACGCTCAGCCAAAACATTTTAATCACCTGTTTATTATAAATGCAATATGGAATTTTATCACACTTTTAAATTATTATCAAGCTGTAATTTCGCGAAACCCGCTTTATCAAACTCCGGCGGGGGAGAGGCAGTGAAAACCATTTCTTCACCCGTAACGGGATGATTTAGGGAGCATCTGCCGCAGAAGAGAAGCTGATGCCCGAATTCCGGCATAAAGTCTCCGTACATATTGTCGCCGGCAAGCGGGTGACCGATGTGCGCCATGTGCACTCTTATCTGATGTGTTCTGCCCGTTTCAAGATTCAGCATCACAAGAGATTTTTCGCCGTCTGTCTCAAGCGTTTTCCAGTGTGTGATTGCCGGCTCCGTGCCTTTTTCGTAAGAGCAGGCCCTCAGCGTTTTCATGGGGTTGGGGCGGTAAACAGGAACATCTACCGTGCCTTCGCTGCCCGGGTTGCCTTTTACAACAGCAAAATATGTTTTTTTTATTTTGCCGCTCAGCTTGCAGGCGGATAGGGGAGTAAGAGCGCAAACAACAATGCCTGCCGTGCCCTTGTCAAGTCTGCCGACCGCTCTGAATACCGCTTTTTTCCCTTTGCTCTCAAGATAGGCCGCCACTGCGTTTGCAAGTGTGTCACCCTGATGATTGTGAGTCGGGTGCATAGCAAGCTGAGGGGGTTTGTTGAGCACAAGAATATCCTCATCCTCATATATTATTTCCGGCATCTCTCCGCAGGGCTCAATTACTCCCTGAGTTTCGGGTATTGTTACTGTCAGCCGGTCGCCCTCTTTGAGAATGTCGATTGTACGCGCTTCGTCTTCACCGAGTATTATGCCGCCTTCGGTATTCTTGAGCGTGCGGATGAGCTTTGTTGAAAAACCCTGGCGGTATTTCAAAAAGGTGAAAATCTTTATTCCCGCGTTTTCAGCATCTATTTCGTATGTTATTACTCTTGCCATTGCTTATCTGTTTGCGACTATTGTTGTTATGCTTCTCGCCGGCAGCTCTGCTCCCGTGAGAAGTCTGCCTTCTCCGGTTTTCTCGCAGTTATGCGAGCTGTCTGTTGTGTAGATTTCGTATTCTGCGGGACAACCCGTTAAATTAATCTTCTTTTCGCTCTCGCTGTTGTTAACGAGCACAATCACAGTTTTGCCGTTTCCGCAGAAAGCGACATGAGCGATATCAAAGTTTTTCTCGCTGTCCATCATGTCAACACGCGCCATGCCGGGCTCTATGAAACGCGAAAACTGCATATAGGCATAGTAGCGGTTGTATATTGTCAGCTCGCCGTCGATTATCTCCATAAGGCCGTCGCCGTTTACGGCGGTCCAGCTTGCCCAGGAAACAGCGTTCATAAGCGACAGATCCTGAATCATGGTGTTTGCCATTCTTATGCCGCTGTCAATGGTTTTGCTGTCAATCTTAAGCGGAAGCTCGCACCACTCTGTCATTTCAAATTTAATGTCGGGGTATTCCTCCGCCATCTTAGCGCCGAATTGCTCTTTTCCGCCGAAATTATCGTCCATCCAGTAGCTGTGACCCGCGTAGTGATCGCAGTAATCTTTTATGATTTCACTGCCGAGATATCTGTCAACATAATCGTAATAATCCCATGTAAGCTGTCCGCTTTCGGGGCCGCTGAGGCCGTAAGGGCAGTTTCTCTCTTTCATCGTAACCGCGAAAAGCTCAAGCAGCTCAATGCACTGATCAACGTCATAGTGGCACCCTTCCTGCCCGACCCATTCGCCGCCCCAGTCCCACTGAGGCTCGTTTATGGGGGATATATATTTAACCGGAATACCTTCCGAAACAAAATGGTCTGCGATTGTGAGCACATAGTCTACAAACGCGCCGTAGTTTTCCTTTGGCAGATTGTTTGCCTTCTTTTCCAATCCGCCCGAGGCGTGACCGCTGACGGTCATCGAATAGTGCGGGGAGTTGCAGAAGAGGATAACCTCATCCGCACCGTATTCAACGGCAAGTTTCATCATTCTCACGGCGTTCGCGTCGCGCGAAAAATCATATTCCCATTTGCCGCTTTCTTTATTGAAAACATAGAAGCTTTCCGTTCTTCTTGTTATGTCCCCTATACGGCAGCCGGGATTGTCCGCTTCGCCGCCGCCTATATTGTAGCGATAGGTTTTAAGCCCGAGTCCCGTCTCTTTGTCATAGAGCAGGCGGGCTATTTCTCTCGCTGTTTCCTCATCTTCAATTGTCTGGCTCCACCATGCCGATGATGTGCCGAATCCTTCGAATATCTGATGCTCCATAAATCTGTTTACTCCGATTGTCTGTGTTTTACCGATTGATACAATATTAAATAAAATGATCTGGAAAAATGAGAGTATAACGCAGATAAAACTTTTCATCCGATAATGTCCTTTCAGAAAGCTGTGCGCAGGTATACACAATAATTTTATCATACACCCGCCGTTATGACAATATTAAAGGTGAATTTTAATATATAATTATTTTAACGGTATATATTGCAAACGTGAGATATAGTGTGGTATAATTTAGCGGAAAATGGGGAGGTGACGCCCATTATGCGATTCAATAAAGAAACGGGTAAATTCGGTATGCTGCTTTTCGGCGACCTGCACGAAAAACCCGATTACAAAACTTCTCTGCGTTTTACGGATATGCAGAAAATGATGATTGCGGCTCTGAATAAATATGAGCCGGATATATGTGTTTTGCTCGGCGATAACTTTGATACGGAGATTTGCCGGGATAATCCCGATGAGTTTGTCAAAGGGATTTCCGCTCTCTGCGCTCCTGCTACGGGCAGGGGAATACCCGTTTACGCGATTATGGGCAATCACGAGCACGACCCGGGAATTGACGAAAAAGTGATTGAAGCATATTCGCGTGTGCCGCTTCTGAATTTAAGAGCGGAAGGCGTTCCGGGCAAAGCGGATTATTACGAGGTGCTTTATTCTTCGGATGGAGAAACTCCCGAAGCGATACTCTGGTTCCTCGATTCAAATAATCTGTATGAAGACAGAAGCAAATCACATTATGATTTCGTTCATACGGATCAGATAGAGTGGTTTGAAAAAACTTACGCGGAGCTTAACGAAAAAGCAGGCAAAGTGCTTCCCTCATACATCTTTCAGCACACTCCCGTTCCCGAGGAATACAGGCTGCTCAGAAAAGCTCATTTCTATGAGCTGCCTGTGAGCGTTAAAGGATATAATTCGCATTCCGGCACAAGATATGTCGGCGCGAAGGGCACCGAAGGTTATGTCGGCGAAGGACCGTGCTCACCGGATATAAACAACGGTCAGTTTGAAAGCTGGAAAAAGACGGGCGGAGTGAAAGCCGCGTTTTTCGGTCACGACCATCTCAATGATTTCTCCGGCTTTGTTGACGGCATATTCCTCGCTCAGCACAAAACGGCGGGCTTCAGGGCATATACAGACGGCTGCCGTTCCTGCGTGAGATATGTTGAGCTCAGCGAAGATAATCCCGGAGTGTTCAGGCAGGAGCTTGCGCACTTCAAGGATTTCGGCCTTAAAAGCGAGTCTCTCGGCCCGGTATTCAGAACCATTAACGACAGGCAAAGTCAGATTATGCATATCTGCGCGCGCGCCGCAGGGGTTGCGGCTGCCGCGGCAGTCATATATAAAATAACTGCAGGAGGATTATTCAATGGAAAAAAGTGATAAGCTCGGCGGAAGACTGATGTTCAACATCATCCTTTTCGGTTTTATGGGTCAGGTCGCCTGGGCGGTTGAAAACAACTATTTCAACACCTTCCTCTATAATAAAATCGGCGGCACAAGCGTTGATATCTCACACATGGTTGCGGCGTCATCCGTTGTTGCCGTTCTTGCCACTCTTCTTATGGGTACCCTCAGCGACAAGCTGAATAAAAGAAAGATTTTCCTTTGCGGCGGCTATATAATCTGGGGCTTTACCGTTATGGCGTTTGCCCTTATCTCAAGAGAAAATGTCGCGAATGTTCTCGGCCTCAATCTCAAAATTGACTCCGAAGCCGCAAAGGCCCTTATGGTGGCCGTTTCGCTTGTTATCGTAATGGACTGCGTTATGACCTTCTTCGGCTCAACAAGTAACGACGCGGCGTTCAACGCCTGGATTACCGACGTCACCACCACAAGAAACCGCGCGAGGACAGAGGGCGTGCTTGCCACTCTTCCAGTGCTCGCAATGGTGATTGTTACGGTCGCTTTCGGCGTGCTTGCCTCTTCGTTCGGCTATCCCGCATGCTTCATCGGCCTCGGTGTGCTCGTTACCGCCTGCGGTATCCTCGGCCTTTTCACCGTAAAGGATTCACGCTCCGGTATCAAAAAAGAAACCAATTTCTGGGCAGACCTTATTTACGGCTTCAGGCCCTCCGTTATAAAGGGCAACAGAGGTCTTTACCTCTCTCTTTCCTGCTTCGCGATTTATAATATTGCCGTTCAGATTTTTTTCCCTTATCTTTTCATCTATGTTCAGCATCAGATAGGCCTTGATTTTGCAAATCTCAATATAACCCCGGCTGTCGCAATCGGGGCTGTGCTCGCTATCGGTGGAATAATCGCGGGCGCTGTCATTATGGGCTCGCTTATGGATAAACACGGCAAGGCGAATTTCTCAATTCCCTCTATTCTGTTCTTTATTGCCGGTCTCATAGCTGTTTACTTTGCGAAAAACCTTGTTTCGTTTGCCGTCTGCGCCGTGATATTCCTCGCCGGATACGGCCTTATGGGCATTATGCTTTCGGCCGCCGTGCGCGATTTCACGCCGGAGGATAAGGCGGGCGCGCTCCAGGGCGTAAGGATGATATTCTGCGTTATGCTCCCCATGATAATCGGCCCGATAATCGGCTCGTTTGTAACAGAGAGATTCGCGGTAAAGACTTATACCAATGACTACAGCGAGATTGTCAATGTTCCTCCGCCGCACATATTCCTCGCGGCGTCAATTGCTGCGCTCTTTGTGTTTGTTCCTCTTGTATTCCTCATCAAAGAGTGGAGAAAGGTTGAAAGTGAAAGCCGAAAGGAAAACTGATTTATGAATATTATCATAGTCGGCCAGGGCAAGCTCGGAGCCACTCTTACATCCCAGCTTGCCGGAGAAGGCCACGACATAGTCGCGGTGGACATTAACAGCTCAAAGGTGACCAATATTGTTGACACCTACGATGTTATGGGCATTTGCGGCAACGCCGTAAGCATAGATGTTCTTGATGAAGCGGGAGCAAGAAAAGCGGACCTCGTTATCGCCTGCACCTCTTCGGATGAAATAAATATCCTGTGCTGTATGTTTGCAAACAAGCTCGGCACGGAGCACACCGTTGCAAGAGTAAGAAATCCCGATTATTCAAGCCAGAACAACTTTCTGCGTGAAAAAATCGGCATAAATCTCGTCGTTAACCCCGAATATGAGGTTGCGAATGAAATAGCCAGAATTATCCGCTTCCCCTCCGTGGCGAATGTTGACTCCTTCGCGGGCGGTAAGGTTGAAATTGCGAGGATAGTTGTGCACGACGATAACCCGCTGTGCGAAATGGCGGTTGTCGATATCAGAAAGAAGTTCAAGCAGAAGGTGCTTATCTGCGCTGTGCAGAGGGGCAACGATGTTACAATCCCCTCGGGCGACTTTGTTATTAACGTGAATGATTCAATAAGTCTTACGGGCACGCGCTCCGAAATAACCGCTTTCCTCAGAGCAATAGGTGTTTATCAGCAGAAAATCAATAATGTTATGATAGTCGGCGGCGGCAGGATAGGTCTCTATCTCTCTCAGCTTCTCTCACAGACGGGCAGAAACATAAAGCTCATCGAGAGCAACGAAGCGAGATGCAGAGCGCTTTCCGAGGCGCTTGACGACGTTTCCGTTATCTGCGGCGACGGCACGGACCAGGACGTGCTTGACGAGCAGAACATTGAAAGCCAGGACGCGCTTATCGCTCTTACGGGCATAGACGAGGAAAACATCATCGTTTCAATGTATGCTTACTCAAAAAATGTCAAGAAAGTTATCACCAAGGTTGACAGGCACTCTTATTCGATTATCACCGATATAGGGCTTGAAACCGTTATTTCGCCCCAGCTTGTAGCGGCGTCTCTCGTTACAAGATATGTCAGGGCTCTTCGCAACTCCGAGGATAACTCTCAGATTAACACCCTTTACAAACTCGTCGGCGGCAAGGTTGAGGCAATGGAATTCACCGTGTCCGAAGGCGTAAAATACGAAAATGTGCCGTTTAAGGACATCAGGATGCATTCCGACCTTCTCGTTGTCGCAATCATCAGAAAAGGCAGAATCATATTCCCGGGCGGCGATGATTTCATGCTCGCGGATGACCGTGTTATCGTAGTTACCGCCGGCAGAACTCTTACCGGCCTTAACGATATTTTCAACTGATACGGGTGACCTCAATTGAATTATAAAAAGATTTACAATGTGCTTGGCTCCATATTGCAGCTTGAGGCGATACTAATGGTGCTCCCTGTGATGATTTCCGTCATCTACAGGGAGGAGTTCAAAACCTGTCTTGCGTTTCTCATCACCATAGTCGCTCTCGGCTCTGTGGGCGGGATTATGAAAATCAAAAAAGCCGAAAAAGATAAAATATACGCAAGGGACGGCTATGTGCTCGTTGCCCTTACGTGGCTGTTTATGTCCGCTTTCGGCGCACTCCCGTTTGTTATAAGCGGAGCAGTTCCGAATTATGTGAACGCCTTCTTTGAAACGGTTTCCGGCTTCACCACCACGGGCTCAACGATACTCACGAGCATACAGACTCTTCCCAAAAGCATACTTTTCTGGAGGAGCTTTACTCACTTTATAGGCGGTATGGGCATCCTTGTGTTCGCAATCGCGATTATGCCAAAAACAGAGGGCTCCGCTATGCATATAATGCGCGCGGAAGTGCCCGGCCCTAGTGTCGGCAAACTTGTTTCGCGCTTAAGGGCATCGGCAAGAATCCTTTACGCCATTTATATCGGTATGACCCTTCTGCTCATAGGGCTTCTCTGCATCGGAAAAATGCCCCTGTTTGACAGCGTTTGCACCGCTTTCGCCACAGCAGGAACGGGCGGCTTCAGTGTGCTTAATAACAGCATTGAGGGCTACGCGAGCGCTTACTGCGAAATAATTATCGCTGTCTTTATGGTGCTTTACGGCGTTAACTTCAACCTCTATTATATTTCGCTCAAAGGCCACTGGCGCCAGATTTTCAAGGACGAGGAGCTCAGGTGGTATATCGGCACTATCGCCGCCGCCACCCTGATTATTACCCTTCAGCTCACTGTCACGCGTCATCCCTTCTCGCAGTCTCTGCGTCTTGCGTTTTTCCAGGTGTCGTCCATTATATCAACCACAGGTTTCACCACCACCAATTTTGATATGTGGCCCACTCTCTCGAAAATCGTGCTGTATCTTCTTATGTTTATGGGCGCGTGCGCGGGCTCAACGGGCGGCGGACTTAAGATTTCGAGAGTCGCCATACTTGCGAAAAACGCAAAGAGAACCATTAAAAAAGCGTTCAATCCCAAGAGGGTTGAGGGCGTAAAGATGGACGGCAGAGCGGTTGACGAGGAGATAGTTACGGGCGTTGTTAATTTCCTCGCTATTTATGTTATCGTTATATTTATCTCCGTTTTCATTATTGCAATTGACGGTCACGATATGATAACGAGCCTGACATCCGTTGTCACTTGTATCAATAACGTTGGCCCCGCGTTCAGCGAAATCGGCCCCTACGGCAATTTCACCGAGCTTTCAAGCCTCTCAAAGGTTGTTTTAACATTCGATATGCTCGCCGGCAGGCTTGAGCTTATCCCGATGTTTATGATTTTCTCCAAGTACATTATCCCTCACAAAAACGCGTGATGAACGCAAAAAATAGAAAGGATGTTTCTGTATGGATTACAAAATGACCCTCACAGACGAGCAAAAAGCCATTCTTGACGGCTCGAAGGGCGAAACCATGGCAAAGGTTATGAAAACCCTTGTTCTTTACGGCGACGCATTCGGCGCAGAGAAAATGGTGCCCGTCACGAGCACAAAAGGTCACCTCGTAACGAGCTTCGGTCTCAAGGTTATGAAACCCGTTTATAACCTTATGGATCAGCTTATCGAAGGCGGCGCTTTCTCACAGCAAAAGTTTTCCGTTGACCCGAAACCAATTGACCCCAATGTGCCTGCGAGCTTCCTTGAAAAGATTGTTTTCAAAAAGTTTATGTACTCCATGCAGGACAGTTACGACAGCCAGCTTGAAAAGCTCGGCCTTATCGATGATGATTCCTACACCTGCACCTGCTATATGGACGAGGTCGGCAACATCCCGAAGAAAGGGGACTACCTCTCATGGGCAGAGTCCTCGGCGGTTGTTTACGCTAACTCCGTGCTCGGCGCGAGATGCAACAGAAACAGCGGCATAATTGAGCTCTTCGGCTCAATAGTAGGATTTGTTCCGTATTTCGGCCTTCTCACCGATGAGGGCAGAAAAGCCACCTGGATTGTCGAGGTTAAAACCACCGGAAAGCCCGAGGCGCAGATTCTGGGCTCAGCTATCGGTATGAAGGTTATGGAAGATGTGCCATATGTCAAAGGCCTCGATAAATGGCTCGGCAACGACCTTAACGACGATGTGAAAGCATATCTCAAGGATTTCGGCGCCGCCACAGCATCAAACGGCGCGGTCGGTCTCTATCATATTGACGGGCTCACTCCCGAAGCGGTTGAATCCGGCGAAAACCTTATCGCCGAAAACGCTCAGGTTTATGTGATTGACGATGCCGAGCTCAAGAGAGTACAGGATAATTACCCCATTATGTGGAAGGATATCAACGCTTCTCCCAAGCTCTGCTTTGTGGGTTGCCCCCATCTTTCAATGGCGCAGCTCAAAGAATGGACAGACAATGTTGCCGAGGGTCTTAAGAAAAACGGTCTCTCAAAAGTTTCCGTTCCCACAGTTTTCACCGCCGCTCCCGCCGTATGCGAAGAATTCAGCAAATCACCTTACGGCAAAAAGCTTAAAGACACAGGCGTTGTGCTCAGCTACATCTGCCCGCTTATGTATAT
>DBWO01000025.1:43204-43378 GCA_002309055.1 Ruminococcaceae bacterium UBA1236 | reverse complement strand
ATCACAAAGGAGGTAAAATAAGATGAGAGAATTCAAAGGACGTCCTGTTGCTCCGGGCACCTGCACCGCAGAAGCTCTTGTTTCGCACGGCGGTCTCAATACCCTTGCCTCATTCCAGAACGCTCTCCAGTTCGGCGACAAAGAGGTTAAGTGCGGCGACCAGAACAACCCCGA
>DBWO01000025.1:42730-43180 GCA_002309055.1 Ruminococcaceae bacterium UBA1236 | reverse complement strand
CTCTGCCTGCCTCAGACAATCGGCTCAACAACAGGCGGTATGGTGCTTTACTGCGCGGCCGATCTCAAGAAAGCGCCCAAATGTATGCTCTTCTCCGAGCATATCGATTCGCTCGCAGCCGCGGGCGCGGTGCTCGCCGCCGTATGGACCGAAGCCCCTATAGTTACCGTTGACTGCCTCGGTCAGGAATTTCTTGATTATGTTAAGGACGGCATGAAAATAACCGTTGCCGAAGACGGAACGGTTACGGTTGAAGACTAAACAGCATAAACTGCAAAAGGTCCGCGGAAATATCCGCGGATCTTTATTTATGCAGCCTCTGTCAGAATTATTACGTGTGAATAACTGCGTGAATAAAAGGTGAAAAAGCGGCAAGGTTATTCACACCCATTTAAAAATCAACATTCAAGAACCGTAAAAAGCAAAGTTCTGGACTGTTGAAATTCAACA
>DBWO01000025.1:13989-42692 GCA_002309055.1 Ruminococcaceae bacterium UBA1236 | reverse complement strand
AATACTTACATAGTTATTATTAATGTCGCACGCCCGGAAAAGACGGCCGGCGGTTCCGGGGCTGTCAGGTTGCATTTTAAAAACCGTAATTAAAAAGCAAAGGCCCGCAGGTATATCTGCGGACCTTTAAACATATATTATGCTTTTTTACACTCCGGAATACGCGCTGAAGCCGCCGTCTATCGGCAGGATAACGCCGGTGATGAAGCCGGAGTACGACTCGTCGCAGAAAAATGCGAGAGCGCCGCTCAGGTCTTCGGGCACGCCGAAACGGCGCATCGGTGTGTGGCCGATTATCTTTTCGGAGCGGGGGGTGAGTGAGCCGTCTTCATTATAAAGAAGAGCATGGTTCTGATTTGTTGCGAAGAAGCCGGGCGCTATTGCGTTAACTCTTATGCCGGCTTCGGCAAAATGAACCGCGAGCCACTGTGTGAAGTTGGAAACTCCCGCCTTTGCCGCCGAATAAGCCGGAATTCTCGTGAGAGGGCAGAAAGCGTTCATTGAAGAGATATTAATGATACAGCAGTTTTTCCTGCCTATCATATCCTTGGCAAAGCACTGAGTGGTGAGCAGTGTGCCGAGAATGTTGAGGTTAAATACAAACTGTATTCCGCTTGCCTCAAGGTCAAAGAAGGTCTTAACGCCTTCGATTTTGCTGTCAAGGTCGCCTTCCTCGAATATATCCTTTGTGGTGGTGCCTTTCGGGTTGTTTCCGCCGGCGCCGTTTATGAGGATATCGCAGGGGCCGAGCTCGGCTTTTATCTTAGCTCTTGCCGCCTCGAGGCTGTCGCTTTCAAGCACGTTGCAGCCGACGGCTATCGCGGTGCCGCCGTTTGCGTTAATCTCTTTCACAACCTCTGCCGCCGCTTCCTCTCTGAGGTCAAGCACGGCTACCTTTGCCCCGAGCTCTGCGAGCACCTTGGCGAATCCGCTGCAAAGCACTCCGCCGCCGCCCGTAATTACTGCAACTCTTCCTTTAAGATTTTCGTGTATCATCATTCTGCCTCCGTTACTATGTTTTCTTTAGCCGATTTATATGCTGCCGTCACTGTCAGAAGAGCCCTGCCGCCCTCGTGAGCGTCAATGGCAAATTTTCTGCCGGTTCTCAGGCAGTCATAAAAGTCGCGTATAATTGCCTTGTGCCCGTGACCCCAGTAGCTTTTGCCGCTGAAGGTTTCGGGATTTTTTTCGCACAGTATTTCGGTTTTGCCGTCTTTGCCGACTTTATAGAGCATTTCGCCTTCAATTCTGAAAACGGCTTCTTCCAGATTAAACTCAATGAAAACGGGGGAGTTGTCGGCAAACGCCGTGGTCGCAAACAGGAGAGCTTTGACTCCGTTTTCAAGCTCCATCAGCAGATAAGCCGCATCTTCCACATCAATAATATCTTTAAGATGGTCCGTGGCGGTGTGCGCAGTAAGGCGGGTGCAGGGCCCGGCGATATATTCAATAAGGTCAACGGTGTGTATCGCCTGATTGATAAGCACTCCGCCGCACTCCGTCTGAAGCCTGCCGTGCCAGTCATCGGAATAATACTCTCTGCCTCTGTTCCAGGTTATGAATGCGCGCACGGATTTGATTCTGCCGTATCTGCCGCTTTCCGCAATCTCTTTAAGAATAACGGTGTTCTCGTTGTATCTGTTCTGAAAACAGACGGCAACCTGCCTGCCGCTTCTGTCCTGCGCTTTCGCAAGCGCGTGAGCTTCCTCGCTCGTGACGGAGCAGGGCTTTTCGAGAAAAACATTTGCTCCGCTTTCAAGCGCTTTGACGGCCATCGGAGTGTGAAGCCAGTGAGGCGTTGCTATGTGAACAACATCCGGCTTCTCTTTTTCAAGCATCTCATCAAAATCGGTGTATGCCACGGAGCCGGTTTCAAGCGCCTTTTTTTCGGCCCTTTCCGGCTTTATGTCAACGCAGGCAACGATTTCGGCGTCGGGAATCTCTTTGAGCGCGTCAAAGTGATTAACCGATACGTTGCCGCATCCGACAATTGCAACTTTCATTTTGATTCCTCCGCGATATCAGAAGGTTGAGGACATATCCCCCTGTATTGATTCAACAACGGTTTCTTTATCTGCCTTGCCGGATTTTATCTTTTCCTGAAGCATTGAGTAATAAAGATCTTCGTCAACGGGAATCTCTATGTCTTTACCGAGCCAGGATGAGAGATGGGCGGCATTTGAGATGTTAAGGCCGTTTATGCCCTCTTCGCCTCTTGCTACAAGGGGTTCGCCCCTGAGTATGGCAGCTGCGAATTTTCTGACAACCTCGCTGTGCTGCTTGTTTCTGCCGTCGGTTTCAACTTCTTCCCATTTGCCCTCCAGTCTGCCGAATCCTTCGCTGCTTGCAAAGATATGCTCGCTTATTTTACCGTCAAGACGGTAGAGAGAAAGCTCTGAGCCGCCGTCGCAGACTATTTTTGCGCCGTCCATGGTGATTTCAAGGCGGTTTGTGCCGGGGCAGTCGCCGGTTGAGGTGATGAATGTGCCGGTAGCGCCGTTGGGATATTCCGCATAAATGGTGACATCATCTTCTACTTCGATGTTGTGCCACTTGCCCTCGTGAACTTTCGCGCTGATTTTGCACGGCATGCCGCATATCCACTGCCACAGGTCAAGGTTGTGCGGGCACTGATTGAGAAGCACGCCGCCGCCTTCGCCTGCCCAGGTTGCGCGCCATCCGCCGCTGTTGTAATATGCCTGAGTGCGGTACCAGTCGGTTATTATCCAGCTTACTCTTCTTATTTCGCCGAATTCTCCGCTTTTAACAAGCTCGCGCAGCTTTCTGTAAACACAGTTTGTGCGCTGGTTATACATAATTCCGAACACGAGCCCGCTCTTCGCGGCTGCCTCGTTCATTTCACGCACCTGTTTTGTATAAACGCCTGCGGGCTTTTCCGTGAGCACGTGAACGCCTTTTGAAAATGCATACTGAGCGATGGGGGAGTGGAAATAGTGAGGAGTGGCAATGATAACCGCGTCAACTTCGCCGCTGTCAATAAGCGCTTCCGCCGAGCTGTACGCCTTGATGTGCGGGAGCATTTCCTTCGCTTTTTCGGCTCTCTCGGGGATTATGTCGGCGCAGGCGACCATGCGAAGTTCGCTGTGCTCGCCGTTTGAGTAGGTTTTCAGATGTGATGAGCCCATATTGCCCACACCGATAACGCCCATTCTCACGGGCTGAATCTTTGTTTCTATAAGATTGTGTATTGCGCTGCAGGCCGCGGCAAACGAGCTCTCGTTGTCGGGGTAGGAGTATTTTGAATCCATTTTGAGTGCAAGTTCGTCGTTTACCTCAAGCGACTTGAGGCCGTCAAACACTTTAAGGTGCGGCTCAACTGAAAGGAAGTAAACTTTTTCCTGCTTGTCAAGCTCTCTGAGGATGTATTCAAGCTCGCCCTCGCCCTCGCCGGCGGGCACAACGGTCTGTGTGTCTGCAATTGCGTCTTTAATGTGCATATAGGTGATTTTATCACAGAGAGGGCCGAAGCCGGGCTTTGTGGGGTTGCCGTTAATAACATAGTTTGCCGGGTCAAATATGTTGCCGATTCGGTCTCCGAAATATTCAGCTATTTCAAGCGCTCTTTCGGGCGTGTCGCCGTAAATTCCTCTCTCATTCTCGTGACAGCAGAGAATACCGTTTTCGTTTGCGTAATCCACCATAGCGGTAAGGCGCGCGAAAACTTCGTTCTTATATTCCTCGCGGCTTTCACCGTTAAGGAAATAGAAGCTGAACATTCTTATATACTTTGTTTCGAGAATCTTTGCAACCTCAACCGTGTTCTTGAACGCTTCGAAATGAGGCGCAAAATCGTCGGTGATTTCAATCTTGCCGTAGTGCGAGCCGATTGACGAAACCTTTATGCCGCCCTCATCAAGCTTGGCTTTGAGCGCTTTCGCCTCGTCAACAGTAAAATCGGATATGTTTTTGCCGTCACAGTTTCGAAGCTCGATATAGTCGATACCGTTTTTCTTGCAGGCGGCTATCTGCTCCGAAATGTTTTTTGACGCTTCATCGGCAAATGCCGAAAACAGGAAACGTGCCATTTTTACTCCTCCTCAGTTATTCAAATTTACAGACAATGTCATCGTTTTCAGCGGTGACGAAAACCGATTTTATCGGATTGTCAATGCTTTCAACCATTTTACCCGTGATGATATCTTCAACTTTCTTCCTTATGCAGGAGCGCAGGTCTCTCGCGCCCCTCGTGCCGTCCGCCGAAAGCTCGGCAATTACGGCAGTTGCCTTGTCATCCCAGGAGAATTTGATTCCCTTATCCTCAAGCGGGTCTTTGAGCTCGCCGAGGAGCAGGGCGGCGATTGCCTTGTAGTTTTCTTTGGTAAGGTCGTTGAATACCACAACCTCGTCAACTCTGCCTATGAATTCGGGCCTCAGGAATTCCCTGAGAGCTTTCATACTTCTTTCCTTTGACGCTTCATTCTTTGTTTTGCCGAAGCCGAGTGCTCCGCTCGCGCGGTCCGATCCGGCGTTGGAAGTCATTATGATAACCGTGTTTTCAAAGCTTACGTGCCTGCCCTGAGCGTCGGTTATCTTGCCCTCATCGAGAATCTGAAGCAGTATGTTCATAACATCAGGGTGAGCTTTTTCAATTTCGTCAAAGAGCACCACGGAATATGGCTTGCGGCGTACCTTCTCCGTAAGCTGACCGGCTTCATCATAGCCGACATAGCCCGGGGGAGAGCCGATTATCCTTGAAACGGAGTGCTTCTCCATGAATTCGCTCATATCCAGGCGGATGAGCGTTTCGGGTGTTTCAAACAGCTCTTTCGCGAGCAACTTTACAAGCTCGGTTTTACCGACGCCCGTCGGGCCTACAAATATGAATGATGCAGGCCTTCTTCGCGGATTTATCTGAACTCTGTTGCGTCTTATTGCCGCGCACACAAGCTCAACCGCTTCATCCTGACCTATGAGATGCGCCTTGAGGTTGTTTTCCATTTCGCTGAGTTTTCTCAGGTCGCTTTCTATAACCTTGCTCGCCGGTATGCCTGTCCACAGCTGAATAACTCTCGCAAGGTCTTCCTCTGTCACAAGGTTGTCCTTCGCAAGTTCCTCAAGCTCCTTGACCTCTTCCTCTTTCTGAAGAATCTCGGATTTGAGCTTCGCTATTTCCTCATAGTCCGCCTCGCCCTGATTATCCATAAGAGAGTCTTCGCTCTCTTTAAGTTCTTCAAGCTCTTTCTGAGCTATCTCGTAAAGGCTGATATTCTTGTTCCTGAGGTTTGCGCAGGTGCAGGCCTCATCAAGCAGGTCAATCGCCTTGTCGGGCAGGAATCTGTCATTTATATATCTTTCGCTCAGTTCAACCGCTTTGAGAATGAGCGAGTCATTGACTCTTACTTTATGATAATCCTCATAATAGCTCTTTACGCCTGCGAGCATTTCCGCCGTCTGCGCAACCGAGGGCTCCTCTACGGTAACCGGCTGAAGTCTTCTTTCAAGAGCGGCATCCTTCTCGATATACTTTCTGTATTCGGTAAAGGTGGTTGCGCCGATAATCTGTATTTCGCCTCTTGAGAGGGAGGGCTTGAGAATGTTCGCGGCGTTCATTGAGCCTTCGCTCTCGCCCGCGCCCACAAGCTGATGCACCTCGTCAATAAAGAGAATGATATTACCCTGCGCCTTTATCTCTTCAATAAGGCCTTTGATACGGCTCTCAAACTGACCCCTGAACTGTGTGCCGGCAACAAGGGCGGCGATGTCGAGCATCTGTATTTCTTTGTCGGCAATTTTCGCCGGCACATCGCCTGCCGCAATGCGCAGGGCAAGGCCTTCCGCAATCGCGGTTTTGCCTACGCCGGGCTCACCGATAAGGCAGGGATTATTCTTACTGCGCCTGCAGAGAATCTGTATGGAGCGGTATATTTCATTCTCTCTGCCGATTATTCTGTCAATTTTGCCCTCTCTCGCTTTTTTGGTGAGATCGGTGCAGAACTGAGAGAGGTATTTTCTCTTTTTGTCCGGCTGCTCCTTTTCTTTCTTGGAGCGGCGTTTTTTCTCTTTTTCGGATGTTTCGCTTTCACCCTGTTCCTTTTCGGGATGTTCGCCCATCATCGCACTGAAATTCTGCATAAAGGGCATTGTTCCCGCTCCACCGGGCTCAAAGCTGCCGTTTTCAAACATCTCATTGAACTGCTCGCTCACTTCGTCAAACTCGTCCTCCGAGATGCCCATCGACTGGATTATCTGTTTTATGGGCCCTATGTTAAGGTCCATGGCACACTTGAGGCAAAGACCTTCCTGTGTGGTTTTGTCGCCCTCAACCTTTGTCATAAAAAACATTGCGGGGCGCTGTTTGCATTTTGAACATAAAACCTGTTTCATTTGTTTTTCCTCACGGTTTCAGAAATGTGCTTTAGGATTACTGCTTTGTCTCTTCTTTATTCTGCTCCTGCAGTTTCTTCTCTTTTTTCTCTCTGAGCTGCTGAGCAACACCGGGGAGATAGCCGCAGAAGGCCACGAGAGTGAGAATTACGCTGATACAAACGAGCGCCAGCAGAAGCCAGGAGGGAAGAACGAATATGTTTTTAAGGATACCGATGCCGGGACCGAATGTGATAATGACAATCATAATCACATAGAATGCAAAAGTAGCCACCTTGCCCGGCATTTCCGCTGCGCCCGGACGAAGGCCGATTGCGAGCATTATCGCGCCGCCGACTATCATAACTGCCTCTTTAATGAGGAAGATAAGGAATATCCAGCTGAATGCTTTGATAAGGGGATCCTCGCCCTTTGAGAAGGCGATGTAAAGCACCACGGCTATTGTAATCTGAGTGAGCTTGTCCGCTACGGGGTCAAGCATTTTGCCAAGCGCGCTTACCTGATTGAATTTTCTTGCAATCTTTCCGTCGAAGAAATCACTCAGACCCGAAAGGGCAAGCACAAAAATGCTCCAGGCGTAATCCCCTTTGAGAAAGAGCACCGCGAATACGGGTACCATAAGAATTCTCAGGAAAGAAAGGAGGTTGGGTATTGTAGCCCAGTTTGTGAATAATTCACTCTTGGTTTTATTGTCCATTTTACATTTCTCCTTATCAGAAAAATTTGATTATCGCGTCTGTAAGGGCGCTGAGCAGCTTGGTGTCTGCCACCGCCGACGCAAAAGCACTTTCGGGCAGGAAGGAGATAATTACCGTGACCGCCGCGGCAAAGAATCCGAGGCGAAGCGCGCCGAGAATCACTCCCGCGATTACACCGAGTACCTTGTTTACCTGTTTTACAAGCGGAAGTTTTGTCAGAAAATCCGCGGGTTTAAGAAGAAGGATGCTGAGAAGCTTTGACACCGCGTAAAATACCATATAGACGCATACAGTAATTACGGGGATTATGAATACGGGCTCCGCCGCTGTCACGATTTTTTCGCTGATATCGGGTATTGAAACGGCGGAAAGAAGTGTGTCCGGCGTGTATCCGGATGACTGAGCGAGGGATGAAAAGTACTGCGGAAGCGCCTGTGAGATACTTGCCGTGCCCTGAGCCGCTTTTTCCGTGAGATAATTTGTGAGACTCTCTGTCGCGGCTTCATGAAAGTAACGGTCCGTAAAGAAATGTGCCATCGGAGCGGCATAAAGACGGGCGACTACCATCATCAGCACGGTCAGAGCAAAGGGGAGCACAATGTGCGTAAAGCCTTTTACATATCCCACGATTATTGAAATAAGAGGCAGGATAATTACCAGCGCGTCAAGCGCGTAAGGCAGAAACTGTGAATATGAGCTTTGCATATCTTACCGCCTCTCAGTATTTGCAGATTGAGCCGGTTTCAAGAGTGTAGATGCCGGCGCTTTCTATGAGCACGGTGCTGACATTGGTGTTGCACTCATAGGTTTCCTTTTTGCCGCCTGACATTGAATAAACCGTAACGGTGTTGTCTATAGCCGCGGCAATGCGCCTGTCTCTGAAATCAATTGAAGCGGGGGAGTAATCAAGCTCAAAGTCATCTGTCTTTTTGCCTGATGACTGTATTGTTACAACCTTGATTTTTGAGCCGCCGAATTCCTTATAGCAGAGCAGGGTGTTTCCGGAGGAATCATTGTCAACGGCAAAGAGAGCGTCATCCGCGTAGGTTATTTCATTGAGAATTTCGCCTTTTGCGTTAAGTACAACCGTCTTGTTGTCGCCGACTGCAACAAATTTGTTTGAAGAGGCGTAAGTGACTTTGAGAATTGTTGTTCCTTCAATCACCGTCTCAAACTTCGGCTCCGTTTTGGAGGTTTTGTAAAGCGAAACGGTTGAGTAAAGCTCGGCGTTTTTCTCATTGACCGCGGACATAAGCAGATTTTTGCCGTTTGACGAGAGTGACAGGGAGGAGACATAGTCTCTGTCGCAGTCAAGCTGGAAAATGAGCTTCTGTCTTGTGTTGTAAACTCTTACAACGCTCTGTTTTTTGTCGGTTGTCGAGCAGGCGGCAACGCTGCCGTTATTTGCGACACACCCTGTCACAAGCAGCCCTTCCTCGCTGAATTCCGCGAGAGTTTTGGTGCGGCTTATAAGATAGGATTTGCCCGATGTGTTGCTGAAAATAAGAGCCCTGCCGTTATTTGTTATCGCTTTTGTATCGCCCCATTCAAGGTGCAGGTCATAAAGCTCGTCGCCCTCCTGTGAGAGCACCTTTACGCCGCTTTCCGAGATTACAAGGGGCTTGTCACCGACAAGAGTGACTTTGCTCAGCGATAGCTCGTCTTCATTATAAGGGTAACCGTGGCTGTCGCCGATTGTTGCCGGGATGGCTCTGAAGGAATCCATGAAATTGGACCTTCTCGTTTCACCCGCTGCCGCAAGCACAACGCAGAAAACAGTGATTACAGCTAAAACCGCGAGAGGAATTCTCAGCTTTTTGAGAATTCTTTTTGTCTGAGCGCGCTGTTTTGCTTTGTTAAAGTCAACGGTTCCCGTGTTCTTTGATTTTGACACCCGGTCACCCCTTTCCGTAAATGACGTCGCTCAGGAAAAGTCCGTGCGGCTTTGCCGTGATACCGGCTCTTTCCCTGTCTTTTGAATTGATTATATCGGGAATGGTGTCCTGCGGGATTTTGCCCGAAGCAATTTCCAGCAGTGTGCCGACCATAATCCTGACCATATTGTAAAGAAATCCGTCCGCCGCAACGGTGAATGTGACAAGATCGCCGTCTCTTTTTATTTCGGCTTTTGTAACTGTTCTCACCGTGTCCTTAACAGAGCTGCCCGACGCGCAGAACGCGGCAAAATCGTGGGTGCCGGTGTATGCCTTCACCTGCCTGTCAAGCATATCCGTATCAAGCGGATATTTATACTGAAGCGAATATTTGGACATAAACGGATTGCGTACGGGAGAATTCCAGATTTTATATACGTATTCTTTTGAAATGCAGTCATACCTCGCGTGAAAGTCGTAAGGCACTTCTTCGCATTTTATGACGGATATATCCTGCGGCAAAACCGCATTGAGGGAGTTTACAAGTTCATTGCAGTCTTTATCGTTTTCCGTGCGGATGTTGCAGCAGTATTTATAAGCGTGAACGCCCGAGTCGGTGCGTGAACATCCCGTGATATTGTCTCTGACGCCGCAGATCTGCTCATATGCGTCCTGAAGAGTCTGCTGCACGGTTATGCTGTTTTCCTGCACCTGCCAGCCGTGATAGGCGGTGCCGTCAAAACGGATTGTCAGAAGAAGATTTCTCATAATCAGATAACCGCCTCAAAAAAGATGTTGAGCACTATAACTCCCGCGCATGCGGTAAGGCAGATAAACAGCAGCACAAAATCCCTGACGGAGAGTTTCATCTGCTTCATCCTCGTGCGCCCTTCGCCGCCTGTGTAGCAGCGGCAGGTCATAGCGAAAGCGAGTTCATAAGCCCTTCTGAATGATGAAACCATAAGCGGTACAAATATTGGGATGAGCGCCTTTGCTCTCTGAACGAGAGAGCCCGTTTCAAGGTCCGCGCCCCTTGCTTTCTGCGCGTTCATTATCCTCTCTATTTCTTCAACCAGCGTGGGTATGAATCTCAGAGCGAGAGTCATCATCATAGCGAGAGTGTGTACTTTGATGTGCAAAACGTTGAGAGGGGACAGGAGCCGTTCAAGGCCTGTAGTAAGGTCGGTGGGAGTTGTGGTGTAGGTGAGAAGGGAGCTGAGCACAACGAGTATAACAATTCTTATAATCGTGAATATCGCCGTGTTTACGCCTTTCTCGGTAATCTGTATTTTCCAGATTTCGTAATAAACTTCTCCGCCCTTTGTGTAGAAAATATTCAGAGCGGCGGTGAATACCAGAATAATCAGCACGGGCCTTATGCTTTTGAGTATCGTTTTGAGCGGAACGCCCGAAACAGCAACCGCGAGCACGGTTATAAACGCCATTACGGCGAGTGAGAGGAAATTCTTGCACACAAACAGGAAAATGATTGTCACGAATGTGAGCAGAAGTTTCATTCTCGGGTCCGCTTTATGTAAAACGGATTTTGAAGGGTAGTACTGACCGAAGGTGATGTCGCTTATCACAGGCCCGCCCTCCCTTCAGTCAGAGAGCGGATAACATCGACGGCGCGGTCAACGGAATAAACATCCGGCGGCACGTCAAAGCCTCTCTTTTTAATCTCGGCGAATATCTTTGTTATCTCCGGCACGTCAAGACCCATTTCCGTAAGTTCGTCCGCCCTGGAAAACACATCCTGAATTGTGCCGTCCATAGCGATACCCGCATTGTTCATAACAATCAGTCTGTCGGAAAGGCGTGCTATATCCTCCATGGAGTGAGATACAACAATTACGGTGCATCCCGTGCTCCGGTGATAATCCTTGATAAGATCAATCAGCTTTTTCCTGCCCGCAGGGTCAAGACCCGCGGCCGGCTCGTCAAAAACGAGCACCTCGGGCTCCATAGCCATAACGCCCGCTATCGCTACGCGTCTCTTTTCGCCGCCGGACAAATCAAACGGGGATTTATCGAGCATGTCTATTGAAACGCCCGTGTGCTCAGCCGCGCGTAAAACTCTCTCTTTTATTTCGTCATCGGAGAGCTTCATGTTTTTCGGGCCGAAGGCGATGTCTTTATAAACCGTTTCCTCAAAAAGCTGATATTCGGGATACTGGAAACAGAGACCGACTTTGAAACGAGAATTTCTGAGGGTCTCTTTATCCTTGTGAATATCCTCGCCGTCAACGAGCACGGTGCCCTCCGAGGGCTTCAGGAGGCCGTTGAAGTGGGAAATAAGCGTGCTCTTGCCCGAGCCCGTGTGGCCGATTATGCCGAGAATCTCGCCTTGGTTTATTGTGAGGTTTATATCTTTCAGAGCCGTTACCTGAAGGGGAGTGCCTTTCTGGTAGTAATGACTCAGATTTTTCACTTCTATAACAGCGCTCATACCGCACCTCCCAGCATGGCGCACACTTTATCGACACATTCATCCATGCCGATAACACCGTCGCCGAGTCCGAGGCTGTGGCAGAGCTCCGCAGACTGCGGCACATCGAGCCCGTGCTCCCTGAGAAGGTCAATCTTTGAGAAAACCTCACGCGGAGTGCCCTGCTCGATTATTGAGCCCTTATCCATTACCACAACTCTGTCCGCTTTCACGGCTTCATCCATAAAGTGGGTTATTAGCACGATTGTGATGCCCATCTCTTTGTTAAGGCGCTGTATCGCGGCCATAACTTCTTTTCTGCCCGAGGGATCGAGCATCGCGGTCGGCTCGTCAAATATTATGCTTTCCGTCTGCATTGCAATAACGCCCGCAATGGCTACTCTCTGCTTCTGACCGCCCGAGAGCTTGTGCGGCTCTCTTTCGCGCATATCGTACATATTGACGCTCTTAAGCGCCTCGTCAACCCTGCGCCTTATCTCTTTCGGCTCAACGCCGAGGTTTTCGGGGCCGAAAGCAACGTCATCCTCAACTATTGTCGCCACTATCTGATTATCGGGATTCTGAAACACCATGCCGACGATTCTGCGAATTTTATCGCCGTTTTCCTCGCCTTCGGAGGGTATTCCCTTTACGGTGACAGCGCCCTCTGTAGGCTCATAGATGGCGTTGCAAAGCTTCGCGAGGGTGCTCTTACCGCATCCGTTATGGCCGAGCACGGCAACGAATTCACCCTTGTATATATCCAGACTCACGTCATTTACGGCGGGCTTGTTTGTTTTGCCCTCTTCATCCGCGTCATAGACGAAAGTTACGTTTTTCAGCTCAATTATCTTTTCCTGCATTAACAATGACCTTTATTTTCTCCATATTGCACTCGCTCCGCAAGGAAGCACCCTGCCGGGTTTTGACGAAACGGGGAGGCCTATATCGTCGCTCTCCGTTATTCCGCCGAATCTTTTTTGTATCGTTTCACCGAGTATGTATTCCATTACCGTAGGCGACAGGCCGCTGGTGTAGGAATTAATAAGCATCATAATCGGGTCGTCCGAAAGGATGGAAGCGCACTCGCCGATGAAATCGTAAACCTCATCCTCAAGCTTCCATACCTCTCCGCCGGGCCCTCTGCCGTATGAGGGCGGATCCATGATAATGATATCGTATTTGTTGCCTCTGCGTATTTCACGGCGGATGAATTTTATGCAGTCATCCACAAGCCATCTTACGGGGCAGTCCGCAACGCCGCTTGCTGCCGCGTTTTCTTTTGCCCACTGTGTCATGCCTTTTGAAGCGTCAACGTGCGTGACTTTCGCGCCGGCCTTAAGCGCAGCTACGGTTGCCGCGCCCGTATAGGCGAAAAGATTAAGCACGCTTACGGGTCTTCCGGCTTTTTTAATAAGACCGGCTGTCATATCCCAGTTTACCGCCTGCTCGGGAAAAAGACCGGTGTGTTTAAAGCCCATCGTCTTTATGTTGAAATTCAATTCACCGTAGCCTACCTGCCACACATCGGGAATCTTTTTGCAAATCTGCCAGCTTCCGCCGCCGCTGCTCGAGCGGTTGTATATGGCGTGGGGCTCATACCAGAGTTTATTCTCTTTCGGAGTTTTCCAGATTACCTGCGGGTCGGGGCGCACAAGAATGATGTCGTTCCATCTCTCGAGACGTTTGCCCTCAGTGCAGTCTATGAGCTCATAATCTGTCCATTTGTCTGCCGCTCTCATAAAAAATCCTCTTACACTTCAAGTTTCTGCTGGCCCGGCATAGCTATGCCGAGGTGAGCGTATCCCGCGGGCGTTACGCATCTGCCGCGCGGTGTGCGTGAGATGAATCCCGCCTGAAGAAGGAAGGGCTCATACACGTCTTCAATCGTTATCGCTTCTTCGCCTATCGCGGCGGCGATTGTTTCAAGACCTACCGGACCGCCGTTATAGTTCTTTATCATTGTTGTAAGTATCAGCCTGTCAATAGCGTCAAGGCCGAGCTTGTCAACTTCCATTCTTGATAGGGCAACCTGAGAAATCTCTTTTGTGATTGTGCCGTCGCCCTCAATCTGCGCGAAGTCTCTTGTTCTCTTTAAAAACCTGTTTGCGATTCTCGGCGTGCCTCTTGAGCGCGAAGCAATCTCCATTGCGCCGTCGGGGTCGATGTTTATGCCGAGAATTCCTGCGGAGCGGTTTACTATTTTCGAAAGCTCGTCGGGGTTGTACATATCAAGGCGGAATATCATGCCGAATCTGTCGCGAAGGGGAGCGGAAAGCTGACCGGCTCTTGTTGTGGCGCCGACAAGCGTGAATTTCTGAAGCTCAAGTCTTATTGACCTTGCGGAGGGACCTTTGCCGATGATGATATCAAGCTCATTGTCCTCCATAGCGGGGTAGAGCACTTCCTCAACCGCTCTCGAAAGGCGGTGAATTTCATCAATGAAAAGCACGTCGCCCTCGCTGAGGTTTGTAAGCAGAGCCGCGAGGTCGCCCGGTTTTTCGATGGCGGGGCCGCTTGTTACTCTGAAATTAACTCCCATTTCATTCGCGATTATGCCGGCAAGAGTTGTTTTGCCGAGACCCGGAGGGCCGTAAAGCAGCACGTGGTCAAGAGGCTCTCCTCTCTGTTTTGCCGCCTGAATGTAAACCGAGAGATTCTCTTTTACTTTTTCCTGCCCGATATATTCGTCGAGCACCTTGGGGCGAAGGGAGAGCTCCACATCGCTGTCGTCAACAGCCGAATATTCCGCGTCCACAAAGCGGTTTTCAAAATCCATATCCATGCGTTTCTCTCCTTAAATGTTTTTCGCAAGCAGTGCGAGCGCTCTTTTAATCATTTCCTCTGTTGAGAGGTTTCCGTCAAGCTTGCCTACCGCTATGCCCGCCTCCGTGCGCGAGTAGCCGAGCATCACAAGCGCGTTCACGGCGTCCTCGCCGGCGTAGCTTACGGTTGACTTCTTTGCCGCCGCGACATTGCCGGCCGCCTCGCTCGAGAGCGGAAGCCCTTCAAGCTTGCCTTTAAGCTCAAGCACTATTCTGTTTGCAATTTTACCGCCGACTCCCTGTGCCGCGGTGATTGCCTTAGCGTCGTCGCTCGCGACCGCAAGCGCTAGCGCTTCGGGTGTCAGTGCGGAAAGAATCGCGATTGCCGCTTTCGGACCTACACCGGTAATGCCGATAAGCAGTTTATAGCAGTCAAGCTCGCTCTTGTCGGCAAAGCCGAAAAGGTCGAGCGCATCTTCTCTTACGCTGAGATATGTGTAAAGAGTCTGCACCGAGCCGGGGTCGCCGCATTTGCGCAGTGTGTTTGAGCTTGCGTTAAGCAGAAACGCTACGCCGGAGCACTCTATCGCTATTGTGCTTTCATCCGTAAATACAACCTTGCCTGTGATACTGTAAAACATAGGTAAGTTATCCTTTCTTAAGCATACCGAGCATTGAGCCCGCGCTGTGGCAGTGGCATATCGCCATCGCGAGAGCGTCCGCGGCGTCGTCGGGCTTTGGTATTTTTTCAAGGCCGAGAAGTACCCTCGTCATCTCCTGCACCTGTTTCTTTTCCGCCCTGCCGTAGCCCACAACACTCTGCTTTACCTGCAGGGGAGTGTACTCAAAAATAGGCACGCGGTTTTTCTGAGCCGCCAGAATGAGCGCGCCTCTTGCCTGAGCAACATCAATCGCCGTTTTCTGGTTTGTGTTGAAAAACAGCTTTTCCATAGCGACCGCGTCGGGCGAATACTTTTTGATGAGCGCGTCCGTGTCATCGAATATCTTTTCGATTCTTTCGTTAAAGGGAGTGTGCGCCTGAGTGAGCACCGCGCCGTAGTAAAGCATTCTGAATTTGTTGTTGACGTGTTCCACAACGCCTGTGCCGACTATCGCGTAACCGGGGTCAATACCGAGAACTATCATTTCTTGTTTGACTCTCTTTCTCTTATAACCATTCTTGTTGGTGTGCCCTCAAGGCCGAATACCTCTCTTATGCGATTATCGAGGTATCTCTGATAACTGTAGTGGAAAAGCTCCGCGCTGTTTACGAAACAGACGAATGTCGGCGGCCTTGTTGACGCCTGTGTCATATAGTAAATCTTGAGGCGTCTGCCCTTGTCCGAGGGGGGCTGTACTCTCGCCGTAGCATCCGCGAGCACCTCGTTGAGCTTGCCTGTTGATATTCTCATCGCGTTCTGTGTGTCCGTGAATTTGATGAGTTCAAAAAGCCTGTCGAGCCTGAGACCTTCTTTTGCGGATATGAATATAATGGGCGCGTAAGACATAAAGGAAAAATCGTTCATCAGTTTCTTTCTCTCTTTGTCCATTGTCTTGCCGTCTTTTTCAACGGCGTCCCACTTGTTGACAGCGATTATGCATCCCTTGCCCATTTCGTGAGCGATGCCGGCGACTTTTGAATCCTGCTCCGTAAAGCCTTCCGTCGCGTCAATCATTATTACGCAAACTTGCGCTCTCTCAACGGCCATTCTGGCTCTGATTACCGAGTATTTTTCAATCTGGTCATAAACCTTGCTCTTGCGTCTGAGACCCGCCGTGTCGATGAATATAAACTTGCCGTGCTCGTTTTCCACAATGGAGTCCGTAGCGTCTCTCGTTGTGCCGGCAATGTCGGAAACAATCATTCTGTTTTCCCCGAGCACCGCGTTTACGAGTGATGATTTGCCCACATTCGGTTTGCCAATGACGGCGACTTTTATATAATCGTCGCTGTCAATATCTTCGTCTTCGCTTTCGGGCAGATATTTGATTATCTCGTCAAGCAGGTCTCCCGTGCCGTGGCCGTGCACAGATGAAATCGCGAACGGCTCGCCGAGGCCGAGATTGTAAAACTCGTAATAATCGGGAGAAAGCTCGCCGATTGTGTCGCACTTGTTGACGGCAAGTATAACGGGCTTTCCGCTTTTGCGAAGCATAGAGGCAACCTCCATATCGGTCGCAACAACGCCTGTGCGTATATCCGTAACAAGCACGGTAACATCGGCAGAATCAATTGCAAGCTGCGCCTGCCTTTTCATCTGCTGCAGTATGATATCTTCGCTTTCGGGCTCAATACCGCCTGTGTCAATCAGCATAAATCTGTGACCGAGCCACTCGCAGTCGCCGTAAATCCTGTCACGGGTAACTCCGGGCGTGTCGTCCACTATTGCTTTTCTGATGCCTGTCAGCTTGTTGAAGAGTGTGGATTTGCCCACATTCGGTCTGCCGACCACAGCAACTACTCCTGCCATTTTATCCTCCGGTCATAGCGGCAAGGAGATTATCCCCGCCGTTTTTGTTTTGTCTTATTTTAACTCCCAGTTTTTCGCTGAGTTCTTCGGTTGTCATACTGTCAATGAACATATCGCCCTCTTTTCTGAGACAGTTGGGCGGTATAATCAGCTCTTCGCCGAGGTCTGTGTCCTTAACAGCCTCATAAATGTCTCTGCCCGATATAAGGCCCGATACGGTTACGCTTTTGCCGAACAGATTGTTTTCAACCTGAACAACATTAAGCTTAAGCCCTTCTATTTTGCTTTCCGCAAGCCGGGCGAGCTCACTGATAAGGGGATATGCGGCCGTGCCCGTCGCGATGGTAACCTTTCTGTCAAGATGAGTCAGCGTGCATGTGTTGAGCGCCTCGGTAAATTCATCCTTCAGCAGAGTCCACATACCGACTCCGTTGTCAAGCTGAGGAAAGTCGTCATAATAATCGGATGACGGCATCTCCCTGCCGGCGATTATGTAGAATTCATCCGAGGCATAGGCAATCTTGACGCCGTGCTTTGCTTTGAATTCCTCATTCATTCTGTCAACGGTGTCAATTACTTTCGCCGCGGTTTCGGGATTGTACGGCTCGAGAGGGCAGAGGCCGTCTCTGTGACAGGTGAGCCCTACGGGCACACAGGCGATGCTTCCCATTGAGGGGTAATATTCAAACAGCTTTTCGAGCGAATAGACAAGCTCGTCGCCGTCGTTGATTCCGGGGCATAGAACAAGCTGTGAATTGATGGTAAGCCCCGCATCAGCGAAATCCTTAATGTATCTCAGACATTCACCCGAGCGCGGATTTTTCATCATTTTAACCCTGAGTTCGGGATTCATCGTGTGCACCGAGATGTTTATGGGGCTTATGTGCATCTTGATAAGGCGTGAAACTTCCTCGTCATCAAGGTTTGTCAGAGTGACATAGTTTCCGAAAAGGAAGGAGAGGCGGTCGTCATCGTCCTTGAAATAAAGGCTGTCTCTCATGCCTTCCGGCAGCTGGTCAACAAAGCAGAATATGCATTTGTTTTTGCACGAGTGCTGTCTGTCCATGAGGTAGGTTTCAAACTGAAGGCCTATATCCTCACTTTCGCTTTTTCTTATCGTGATATTCTTTTTCTTTCCGCCGGGTTTTTCGATAACCAGCCTGAGTTTCTTTTCGGCAAGATAAAACTTGTAATCAAGCACGTCTTTTATTCCGTTTCCGTCAATCGAAACAAGGGTGTCGCCGGGCTGAATGCCTTTCTTTTCGCCGATGCTTCCCTTGTCAACGGATGATATTTNNTATCTTTTCGGCAATACTTCCTTTGTCAACGGATGATATTTTTACAGCCACGGTCTCACCTGCCTATACTACCTCATTATAGTTAAAAGACAGTATAACACATTCCTCGGTAAAAGGGAATATTTTTTTTAAATTAATTATTAATAAATTGATAACTATTTGGCAAACGCCGAAAAACCCTTGACGATATATATGCCGAAGTGATAAAATACATTGAAATACTATGCGGAGGTCTGCCATGAGAGTTATTACCGGTTCCGCCAGAGGTATGGTGCTCAGAACCCTTGACGGAGATAACACAAGGCCCACCACCGAGAAGGTCAAGGAAGCTGTTTTCAGCGCCATTCAGTTTGAAATTGAAGGCAGAAGAGTGCTCGACCTTTTTGCCGGTTCGGGTCAGATGGGCATTGAAGCGCTCTCAAGGGGCGCGGCGAGCGCCGTTTTTGCGGACCGCGACAAGGGTGCCGTCAAAGTAATCAAAGAGAATATTGAAAAAACGGGATTCACCGAAAACACCAATGTCGTGCAGATGGATTATCTCGCTTTTCTCAATATGAACACACTCGTTTTTGACATAGTTTTCCTTGATCCTCCCTATGACACGGGTATGCTTGAAAAGGCGCTTGACAGGGTAGGCGAATATGTCGCGGAAGGCGGAGTCGTCATCTGCGAGCATCCATATTCCTCCGCGATGCCGGAAGCTTACGGCTCGCTTAAGAAATACAGAGATTACAAATACGGGAAAACTGCCGTAACCATATACAGAAAGGACTGATTTAATTTGAAAACAGCTATCTGCCCCGGCTCATTCGACCCCGTAACGAAAGGTCACGTTGATATCATCAGAAGAGCAGCGAAAATATTTGACAAGGTTATCGTTGTTGTTATGATTAACGCCAACAAATCAAACGCATATTTCACCGCTTCCGAGAGAGTCGACCTCATAAAGAGAAGCATTCCCGATATCGAGAACGCAGAGGTTGAGTTTTACAGCGGCCTTCTCGCCGAATACGCGAATGAAAAAGGCGCATGCGCTATTGTCAAAGGCCTCAGGGCGGTTACGGATTTCGAATATGAATTCCAGCAGGCTCTCACAAACAAGCGTCTTAATCCCGAAATCGAGACCGTGTTTATGACAACCGACGCCGAGAATATGTTCCTCTCATCAAGCGTTGTCAAGCAGGTTTGCGAATTCGGCGGAGATATAAGCGGCTTTGTGCCCGAAGCAATCCATGATGACATAGTAAGCAGAATTCAGGAAAGGAAGAGAAACTGATGAATACCGATCAGCTTTTAAACAGAATTGACGACATAATCGAATCCGGTTCAAAGACAATGAGAGGCAAGATTGCCGTTGATGCGGACGCAATCCGCGCCGCCATTGACGAAATCAGAGCGGGTCTGCCCGATGAGATTTCACAGGCGAAGCTCATTGTCGCGGACAGAAACAACATTCTCGCCAAGGCAAAGAATGAGGCGGTTAACGTTGTTACGGAAGCTCAGGAAAAATCCAGAGCTCTCGTTTCCGCCGCCGAGGACAAGGTGCGCACCCTCGTTGTAAAAACAGAGGATTACTGCAAAAACAAGGTTGCCGAAGCTGAGGCGCAGGCAGGCAAAATCATTTCCGACGCCAATGATGAATCCGAAACAATCAAAACAAACGCCAGAATCGAAGCGGACAATATGATTGACAGCAGCAACATAGTTGTTGAAGCCAAAGCCAAGGCCGACAAGCTTTCGGCTGATGCACTCGCCGCCGCTCAGGCCGCCATTGACAACGCGAATATCCAGACTGCAACAATGATTTCGGCCGCTAACGATCAGTTTGAATACAAGACCAAGCAGGCCGACGAAGAGGCCGCTGAAATTGTCGCTAAAGCGAATAAATGGGCATCCGAAATCCGCTCCTCCGCAATGGAATTCATTGACAGTATAATGAATTCAGCGGATGAGTCCGTAGCTAAGGCGCTCAACGAAATTCAGGCTGCCCGCAATAATCTTACAAACATTACTCAGAGCGAAGAGGAAGCGGTTGCCGCCCCCGAACCCGCTATTGAGAATTTTGATTATTTTGACGACCTTGAAAGCTGAAAACTATGAGCGGTATTTTCGATAAAACCAAATATTTTATCATCGATATGGACGGCACTTTTTATCTCAGCGGAAACCTTATTGAAGGCTCAACCGATTTTATCGACAAGGTAAAAAGCACGGGAAGAGATTTCTTCTTTTTCACAAACAACTCCTCAAATAATGTTGAGGTCTGCCGTAATAAGCTTGCCGCTATGGGATTCCCCGTAGGAGAGGATAAAGTGATTGTTTCCTCTCATGTCGCGGCGGATTATCTGAACAGGCACTATCCGGGTAAAAGAGTATATCTTCTCGGCAACGAGCGTCTCACTGCTGATATGCGGAAAGCGGGAATAAATCTTGTTGAAACAGACCCCGATATCGTCCTTCTCGGTTTTGACACGACTCTCACTTATGAAAAGATAAGAAAAGCCGCGAAATTTCTTGTTAACGGAGCGGTTTACCTCGCAACACATCCCGATGTCAACTGCCCTACGGCGGACGGCTTCAAGCCCGATACAGGCGCTATGATTGAAATGTTTGCCGCCTCAACGGGCCGCCGCCCCGAGGTGCTCGGAAAGCCGATGAAACCGACGGTTGATTACATAACCGGTATGCTCGGCTGCACCAAGGATGAAATCGCGTTTGTTGGCGACCGCCTGGCCACAGATATTGCCATAGGCATGAATCACGGCATTCCCTGCGCGCTTGTTTACAGCGGTGTCACAACACCCGAGGAATATGCCGCCTCACCGATTAAAGCAAATATAGCAGTTGCGGATTTAAGAGAACTCGCGAATTATCTGTAATTTAATAACAAATACAAAGAGGCACCCGCCGGAGAAAAGCGGATGCCTCTTTGTTGTATGATGAATCCTAAGGATGGATGTCCTTTTTTTGCTCAATTTTTTCCTTCATCAACTATCAGTGTCCGTACGCGTCTTTTTTGTTGCAGACTTAAACGAAAAAATTTTAAATGAGCGTTTATTTTTCTTCCGCTTTAATTGACACACGCTCTCTTTATATGATAAAATAATCTGTAATTATTCAGGGAGGGATTAATTTGAACAGCATCTTTCAGAGCGCCGCTATGTACTGTGTCGCATTCGGTGTCATAGCGTTCATTTTCGCTCAGTCTCTTTTCTTCATTATTAAATCGTGGAAGCACGGCAAAGAGCTCGGGATTACGAGGGAAACACTCGTTAATACTGTTACCTCGAGCATTTTCTTCACCATTGCTCCCGCAATTTCCATTCTTGTCACTGTTTTTGTGCTTGCGAAAGCTCTCGGCATTATTCTGCCGTGGATTCGCCTTACGGTAGTCGGCAATCTTGCCTATGAAACAGTTGCGGCGGAAACAACGCTGAATAATCTCGGCGGCTCCTTAAGCCACGAGATTACCGACTTGAAACAGTATTCAACCGTCGTATGGGCAATGACAATCGGCTCGGTATTTCCGCTTACATTTCTGCCGCTTGTCTGCAAAAAGCTTCAGACCAAAATAGGCGGCGTCGTCAGCAAAAACGAAAAAACCGCAAAGCTCGGCGATGTCCTTTCCGCGGCGGCGTTTATCGGCATTATCTCCGCTTTTATAGCCAGAGCAATAAACGGCTGCACCGTTACAAAGGAGCCCGTACTTGATGCAAGCGGCAATGTGATGCTTAATGAAGCGGGTGAAAAGATGACTCAGAGCGTAATCACCGAATCCGCCGGTCTGCTTTCCATCCTCACACTCATAAGCGCAATCGTCATTATGCTTGTTCTTATTACGCTTTGCAGAAAAATCAAGGCGCTTGAAAAGTTTGAATCGTTTGCCACTCCTCTCGCAATGTTTATGGCGATGGGATGCGCAATCCTTTTCTCGAAAGTCCTTCCCGAAGGTTTCGCAAACTTCACCTGGTATGAAGTGGGAGGTGTAATGTGATGGATAAGAAAAACTATTTCGGCAGAGTTCACCTCTGGGGCGCTGTATGGAATTACGCCGCTCTCATTATGATGTTCGCGGTTCCCGTTGCCATGTCAATCATCCTTGACGCCTGGCCGAGTCTCCCGATTATCGGAAAGATAGTCGCAACTCTCGCTCCGCTTTACTGGGTTACCGCCGTTATTGAAGTGGTAACTTATGTTCCTATGCTCGGCGCCGGCGGCACTTATCTTTCGTTTGTTACGGGCAATATTTCAAACCTCAAGCTTCCCTGCGGTCTTAACGCAATGGAAAACGCCAAGGTTAAACCCAACACCGAAGAAGGCGAAGTCATCAGCACAATTTCCATAGCCGTTTCCTCACTCACCACAACAGTAGTTATCGCCGTTGGTGTTCTCCTGTTCTCGGGTATATTCCAATCTGCCAGCGATAACCCCACATTCAGCGCGGCATTCAGCAACGTGCTTCCCGCTCTTTTCGGCGCACTTGGCGCGAGCTATTTTATGAAGCACTGGCGCCTTGCCATAGCCCCCGTTCTCGCGGGCGTAGCCGTGCTTATCGCTTCCCCCACAACGGGCGTAGGCGTTCTTATGTTTGTAACAATCGTTGTTTCCCTCGTTGTCGCGCTCATTATCCATAAGAATCTCTGGTATGATGATTTCAAAGCAATGCGCACAAAGAAGAAGGAAAAATAAGTCTCTCTTTTCTCTGTATTCGGGTTAACTGATGAAAAAGTTATTTTACATGTTTCAGGTAAACATTTCATACGATTCTCCCTGGTTCCTGCCTTACGGTATGGGATGTATTGCCGCATATCTCATGAATGATGAAACAATAACAGAACATTATGATTTTCCCGATATTATCGTTTCAAGAGAAAAACCGGAAGATGTTATCAAAAGAGTTAAAAATCCCGATATTGTTTCATTTTCATGTTTTGCCTGGAATTATGAATATAATAAATCTGTGGCAAAGCTGATTAAAGAAAAGTATCCCGGCGTAAAAATACTGTTCGGCGGTCACAGCATTTCTCCCGACGGAAAAACGCTCGATGAACTGCCCTATGTTGATTATCTGCTGCATAAGGAAGGCGAAGAGACAACCGCTCTTTTCCTGAAGGCTCTTATTAACGGTACATCAATGCACGATGTTCCCAATCTTTCATTCCGTGAAAACGGAGAGATTGTATCAACCGGTTTTTATATCCCGACCGATTTGTCTTCATATCCCTCGCCTTACAAAAGCGGAGTATTTGACGGCATAATGAAAGAATTCCCCGAGATTGAGTTTCACGCAACGCTTGAAACCAATCGCGGCTGTCCTTATCAGTGCGCATATTGCGAATGGAGTTTTTCAAAAAATCTGAGACTCTTTTCAATGGAAAAAATACGGGCTGAAATAGAGTGGATAGCAGAGCATAAGATAAAATATGTTTACTGCGCCGATGCCAATTTCGGCATCCTTGACCGCGATGTTGAAATAGCCGAATATGTTGTTCTGATGAAGGAAAAATACGGCTATCCCGATATATTCAAGCCGGCTTATGCCAAGGAAAGCAATGATAACGTTTTCAAGGCGGGATATATACTCAACAAAAACAATGCCGATAAGGGCGTTACCTTATCTTATCAGTCTTTGAACTCGGATGCTCTGGAAAATATAGGGCGAAAAAATATTATGCTCGATAAGTTCAAAGATCTTGACTGTCGGTATAAAGACGCCGGTATACCTACTTTTACCGATCTTATTCTCGGCCTTCCCGGAGAAACCTTTGACAGCTTTTGCAGAGGTCTCTGCTCTCTAATTGAATCGGGGCAGGACAATGCCATGACGGTTTACGAGTGTCAGGTTTATCCCAACTCGCTCATGGCGGATCCCGGGTATCAGAAAAAACACGGGATAAAAACTGTCAGAATTCCTTCGTACGGTATTCACTATAATCCCAATTTCAACGGGGTGCCCGAATATCTTGATATTATTGTTGAAACAAATACCATGCCGCACAGCGACTGGGTAAAGGCGAATATGTTTTCGGTTGTGTTGCTTGCTTTTCATCATATGGCGCTTCTCAGATTTTTTGCTGTTTTTGTGCATCGTGAAAAACAGGTTTCATATTTTGATTTCTACAATTCACTGTTCAATTTTATTTTTGACGGATGCGAGGGCTTTTTGCATAACCTTTTTGAAGAATTGAAAGCCAGAAAAGAAGACACGGAAAACGCCGATTGGACCTACCGTAAGGAGGAGTTCAGCTCAACCGGCTGGTATTTTGAGGAAGGCGTGTTCCTTGAGGTTATGAAAAACAGTGAGGCTTTCTGGTCCGAAATCCGTCCGTTCCTTGAAAAATTCGGAATAGAGGAAGACTTGCTTGAGGATCTGATAGCATATCAGAAAGGCACACTCAGAGGTCTTAACGAAAAGACTGTTGACATTTATTCGGGCCGGAATTTTTACCCGTATTTCAATGATTCATCAAACAGCGTTAAGCTTAAAAAATGCCGTTCTCATCTTCACGCCGAAGCCCGCGCCGCTTTTGATAACTGGCAGGATTACGCCCGTGAAATAGTCTGGTACGGCAAGCGTTATTCCGCTATGCTGATGATAAATCCGCGCGAAAAAGTCGAATATACCGAGGAGGGTGACGCATAATGAAGTTTGTATCACTCACCCCGATTGTCGGCGCGACCGATGAGACAAAATCTCTTGAAATAACCGTTGATAATATGCTGTCAACCTGCGGTGAAGATATCGACAGCATCATTCTTGTAAGGCCCGGAAACGCTTCGGATGAATGCAAGCGGAAAATCCGTGAGCTGATAAACAGATACGGTTCAAAAGTCAGAGAGGTTGTCCAGACAGAGCCCGGTATAGGCGGTGCTGTCAGGGATTCTGTCAAAGTTTCCGCATCCTCACACATTATGCCTTTCCCCGGCGATCTCGCGATTGATGTTGACTGTGTCAAAGCCCTGATTGATAAGGCAAAGATTTATCCGGATTCTTATGTCAAATCATCAAGATGGCTTATCAAAGGCTCATTTACCGATTATCCTTTTTTCAGAAAGGAATTTAACAGAGCGGCGCAGGTTTTCTTAAGACTTCTGTTTCAAAGCAAGGTCACCGATTTAACAAATCCCGTAGGCCCTATGCCCGTTGAAATGTTTAATTCGATTGACTGGAAAGAGCAGCACTTCCTGTTTCTTCCCGAAATGGTTCTTGTTCCCGTACGCCTCGGTATAGACATTGTTGAAGTTCCGGCGAAATGCACGGGCAGAAGGCTTGAAGGCAGATCCAAAAATTCATTTATCAAAACGGCAATGTATCTCAAAGTCGCCTTCAGAGTGAGATTTACTCCTAAAAATAAGCTCTTAAAAAATGATAATAAAAACTCTTGATAATTATTGTTATTTAGTTTAAAATGTATTAGGTTAATTCACATCCGATGAAAGGAGAAAACAATATGATCAACTACACAAACGAAGTGCAGAATATGTGCTGCGTGGCAAAAGGACCCAATCACGGCCCGGCGCCCCTTCCCGAAGAGGGCAAATGGGTCAAAGCTTATGAAATCAAAGATATTTCAGGCTTCACACACGGTGTCGGCTGGTGCGCTCCTCAGCAGGGTGCCTGCAAGCTTTCACTCAATGTCAAAGAGGGCATTATAGAGGAAGCTCTCGTTGAGACAATCGGCTGCTCGGGTATGACTCACTCCGCTGCCATGGCGGCTGAAATTCTTCCCGGCAAGACCATCCTTGAGGCTCTCAACACAGACCTTGTCTGCGACGCTATCAACACCGCAATGCGTGAGCTCTTCCTTCAGATTGTTTACGGCAGATCACAGTCCGCTTTCTCGGACGACGGTCTTTCTGTCGGCGCAGGTCTTGAGGACCTCGGCAAAGGCCTTCGTTCACAGGTCGGCACAATGTACGGCACCAAGGTCAAGGGCGTTCGCTACCTTGAAATGGCAGAGGGTTATGTCACAAGACTTGCTCTTGACAGCGATGATCAGGTTATCGGCTACGAGTTTGTTTCTCTCGGCAAGATGACCGATTTCATCAAGAAGGGCGACGACCCCAACACTGCTTATAACAAAGCCATAGGCACCTACGGCAGATTTGCCGATGCCGCAAAATACATCGATCCGCGTAAGGAATAATTTGTAAGAGGAGGTAAATAAAATGGCATTATTTGAAAGCTATGAGAGAAGAGTTGACAAGATCAACGCCGTTCTCGCCGAATACGGCATTTCTTCAATTGAAGAATGCAAAGAAATCACTCTTGCAAAGGGTGTTGACTGCGACAAGATAGTCAGAGAAACTCAGCCCATCTGTTTTGAAAACGCCGTGTGGGCATATACAGTAGGCAGCGCAATCGCAATCAAATCCGGTTGTGTTAAGGCCGCCGATGCCGCCGCCGCAATAGGCGTCGGCCTTCAGAGCTTCTGCATCCCCGGTTCAGTTGCCGATAACCGCAAGGTCGGTCTCGGCCACGGCAACCTCGGCAAAATGCTCCTTTCGGAAGAGACCGAGTGCTTCTGCTTCCTTGCAGGCCACGAGTCCTTCGCCGCCGCTGAGGGCGCAATCAAAATCGCTCTCAACGCAAACAAAGTAAGAGTTAAGCCCCTTAAGGTTATCCTTAACGGTCTCGGCAAAGACGCTGCTATGATTATTTCCAGAATCAACGGCTTCACTTATGTTAAGACCGAGTTTGATCCTTACACTGAAAAAGTTACCATCGTTTCCGAAACTCCCTATTCAGATGGCGACAGAGCTAAAGTAAGATGCTACGGCGCCGATAACGTGCCCGAAGGCGTTGCCATTATGAAGCTTGAAAACGTCGGCGTTTCCATCACCGGCAACTCAACCAACCCCACCAGATTCCAGCATCCCGTTGCCGGCACATATAAGAAATGGTGTGTTGAAAACGGCGTTAACTATTTCTCAGTCGCATCGGGCGGCGGCACAGGCCGTACACTTCATCCCGATAATATGGCGGCCGGTCCGTCCAGCTACGGCATGACCGATACTATGGGCAGAATGCATTCCGACGCTCAGTTTGCAGGTTCTTCATCAGTTCCCGCTCACGTTGAGATGATGGGTCTTATCGGCATGGGCAACAACCCCATGGTCGGCGCTACGGTTGCATGTGCGGTTGCCGTTGAAGAGGCAATGAAATAAGTTTATAATTCCGTTAAAAAAATTCTGCCGTAAGTATGATACTTGCGGCAGTTTTTTCTTGCATATTTCATTTTTAAGTGCTAAAATAATAAAAAAGCTTTTCGGAGTTGATTCTTATGAAACGAATTCCTCTTGCAGAACGCCCCGTTCCCGGCATTTCCCGCGGTGATGAGATTTTCAGTATGGTAGTCAGCATTGTCATTGCCGGCATCTCGATTATCCTCACTGTGCTTTTCTTCGCGTTTTCATTCCTGCATCATAATTATCTGGCTCTTTTCGGCGGTTTGTTCTGCGGATTAACCATTATTTTCCGCTATACCATTTCCGCCGTATATCACGGGCTTATAAACGGTACTGCCAAAAAAGTGTTTCAGATTCTTGACCACTGCAGCACCTACATGATGATAATCGGCGTTTATTTCTTATTTGCCTTCATAATTGCTCAGGATTATATTCAGCTTTCAATCATTTCAGCAGCGGCTGCGTTTGCCGTATCTACCGTCGGAATCGTTTTCAGCGCGATTGATTTCAAGACATATTCTGTTCTTGCAAACGGTTCGATGGGCGCTATCGGTCTCGCTTTCCCGCTTGTTGTATGGCCGCTTTATGTGCTTTACGGCAAAGAGTGCATGATTTATCTTATAGCCGGAGGCCTGCTTTATGTTGTCAGCCTTATCTTCTTCCTTTACAGAAAGAAAATCAAAGGCTTCGGCGGCATTTACCGCATTATCTCACTGCTTGCGATTTTAACTCATTTCACAGGCGTATTCGTTTACTGCGTGCTTAAACACTGATATTCAAAATCAATAATTTCATAAATAAAAGCTTCAGCCCCCCGGATACGGATAAACCGGGGGGCTGAAATTTCAGCATACAATGAAGGTAATTGTTAAATTTAAAATATCAGAACAGACCGCTGATTTTGCCGTTTTCGTCAACATCAATTTTCTCTGCGGCAGGCACTTTGGGAAGGCCGGGCATTGTCATAATGTCGCCGGTGAGCACAACCACAAAGCCCGCGCCTGCGGATACTTTGACATTCTTGACTGTTACGGTGAAATCTTCGGGAGCGCCGAGCTTGGTCGGGTCATCCGAAAAGCTGTACTGTGTTTTGGCGATACATACGGGCATCTTGTCACAGCCGAGAGCGGTGAGCTGCTCTATCTGTTTCTTAGCGCCGGGCATAATGGTTATGCCGCTGCCGCCGTAAACCTTTTTAACGACCGCTTCGATTTTCTCTTCAATGCTTGTTCCTTCAAGCTCATAGGAGAATGTGAAATCTCCTTTTTCTTCTTCGCACAGGCGGACAACTTCTTTCGCGAGCTCCTCGCCTCCTTTGCCGCCTTCGGCCCATACCGTTGAAAGCACGGTGTTAACGCCGAGTTCACGGCACTTAGCGATGATGAAATCGATTTCAGCGTCGGTGTCGGTGGGGAATCTGTTAACTGCGACAACGCAGGGAAGCTTATAAACATTCTTGATGTTTGAAACGTGTCTGAGAAGGTTGGGAATACCTTTCTCGAGAGCGTTAAGATCCTCAGTCGCAAGCTGTTTCTTGTCAAGGCCGCCGTGCATCTTGAGGGCTCTGACGGTTGCAACAACTACAACAGCGTCGGGGGTAAGGCCTGCCATGCGGCACTTGATGTCAAGGAATTT